>CALXLS010000002.1 GCA_944389265.1 uncultured Alphaproteobacteria bacterium | reverse complement strand
GCAGATGCGAATGGCAATAATATTGCTAGTACTTATGCAACAAAGTCTCAGATTACTGCTTTGGATAGCACTTCTTCTGGTACAGGGGCCGTTGTCACAGCGGTTTCACAGACTGATGGTAAGGTTTCTGTCACAAAAGGAAATGTTAAAATCCCTGTTGGCAGTGAAAGTGCTACGACTTATGCAACCATCTGGGTTGAATAGTAATAAAATTATAAATCCACCAAAAAGGTGGATTTATTTTTCCCCTTAAAACTTGATTTAATAATCTTTCTTATAATATAATTATTCTGCTTTTAAGATTCTTAAAAGCGGACCATGTTAGTAGACGGGTTTAGTCACCCGAATATAACAGTTTTAACTAACTTGTTGTCCCGACTTCTCGGTCGGGAAGTCGTTGCTATACAATAACTGCTTTGCGGTAAAGGCAACGAATTCATCGTTATATTTGAATGACTAACTTCCCGGCACCTACTTTCATAGGTGTCTTTTTTCTTTCTTTTTACACAAGGATAAAAAATGAAAGTTTTTTTGTCGGGAATATTATTTTTCTGTTGGGTTTTATTTCCTATTAATCTTCGGGCAGGGGATTTTGTCGGTAATTTAGGTGATATTATTTCTTTTAAGGTTTTGCCTGTTTATTCATTCACCGCAACTATTTACAATTCGAATTGGAATACCTGGTATGATTATGACTGGAATGGTTTAAAGCAATTAATTGTTGTTAATTTAATAAAATCAACCGTCACAGATACTTTGAAAGAAAATGTTTCTGAACAAAGACCTAATAAAAAAGGGTTTGATAGTTTCCCATCTGGACACACAGCAAATGCTTTTGCAAATGCGGCTTTTATACACAGGCGTTATGGTATAAAACAGGCAATTGTTCCTTATGTCTTGGCTTCGTTCGTAGGATATTCAAGAGTACAGTCGCGTTGGCATTATACTCATGATGTTCTGGCTGGTGCCGCAATAGGTTTCTTGTCTGCGTGGATATTTGCAGAAAGAAAACAAAATGTGTTTGTTGCGGCTGATACAGAAAGTGTTGCTTTACGTTTCAGTACACAATTTTAAAATAATGTTATTAGGCATACGCCAAGACCTGCAGCAAGAATCGCAGCAATTGTTAATGGCCAAAAATATTTTTTTACAATTGCGTTTGCTCGTTCTTGGAAAAAATAAAGTAGCGCAGCAATTATTCCAAAGCGACCTGTACGGAATATTGCAGATACTGCCAAGAATATCCAAATTGGGTACCCAATAAAACCAAGCCATATTGCAAGTAGTTTATACGGAATAGGGGTGACCGCTGTTAATACTATTATCAGAATCCCATATTTACTAAACATCGGTTTTATTGCTGTTTCTATTAATTCTGGATTTGAAAATGTGTTTATTAACCAAATACCTACGGAATCCCAAAGCCAGGCACCTATAAGATATGCAATTGCACCACCTACAATAGAACCAAGTGATGCAGCAATCGCAATCGGTACAGCGCGTTTCTTGTTTGCTATGATCGGTGGCGTCATAAATACTTCTGGTGGAATAAACAAAAATATGGATTCGCATATTGTTAAAAGGAATACTATCCAGGAATATGTTTTGCTTTCTGATTTCTGTAAAATATATTCTGCGAATTTCATTCTTTTTCCCTTGGCTGACAAAAAAATTTACTTGATTGTAATTAAATATTTTATACTTTACAATTAGTAATTATATGTAGTGGAAGTAAATATGATTAAAAAGCAAAATAATTCTAATCGTGCCGCAAAAGTTGCAAGTAAAGTTCAAACACTTGTTGCAGAAATTTTACGTGATAAGTTTAGTGAAGATGATTTGTTGTCTGGTGTATCTTTGGTCGGTGCGGTTGCACACGGAGGATTGCAATTTGTTCGACTGTTCTATTATTCGCGTAGTGAAAATATCGCATCGGTACAAAAACGTCTGGACGATGCAACTAAGATGATTCGTTATGAACTGGCTGCTCGCATGAATCAAAAGTATGTTCCTGATATTCGTTTCGAATATGACGATACGCTAGAAAAAGCAGACAGAATTGATAGACTTTTAGATAATTTGGATTTAGATAAATGACAAGTATTTCTCGCATTTTTCAAGTCCCGTATTCTTTGGTAAAAGACTGTTATTATATTGTTAATCAAACAAGACCAAGTGAAGCGATGAAGTTATATCATTCTTTGAAAGATGATATTGAAAATCGTGATCATATAATGTTTATATTTAATGGGGTTTATTCACCGTTAGGTTTTATAAAAGGTTCTTTGCGTGATTCACTTAATGGCAGAGATTCTGTAATTGATTATTTGTTCGTTGATAAAAAGTATCACCATAGTGGAATAGGTACTTATTTATTAAAAACTTACGAATCTTATTGCCTTGAAAGTGGGGCGCAGGAAATTTCTTTGTACAGCGCACCAACTTTGCAGGCGCGAAAATTTTATGAGAAAAATGGTTATTCTTTGGTTAATCCTAATTATTTGATGGTAAAATCATTATCAAGATAAATTGTTAAAATTTCCTGAAAAAACGAATTGCAACTTTTGATATGCTGGTGTATCATTGCCGCATAATGTTAAGGTTGTAATATGAATCAAAAGAATATCAGAAACTTTGCTATTGTTGCCCATATTGATCATGGTAAATCGACTCTTTCAGATAGATTAATCGAAATTACTGGTGGTTTGCAGTCCAGAGAAATGAAAGCGCAGGTTCTGGATTCTATGGATATCGAACGTGAACGTGGTATCACAATTAAAGCACAAACTGTTCGCTTGAATTATACGGCAAAAGACGGACAAACTTATCAACTAAATTTAATGGATACACCTGGACATGTGGACTTCTCTTATGAGGTTTCACGTAGTTTGGCTGCATGTGAAGGTGCTCTAATTCTTGTCGACGCAACGCAGGGTGTACAGGCGCAGACTTTGGCTAATGCTTATTTGGCATTGGATAACGATTTAGAAATGTTGCCCGTTTTGAACAAAATTGATTTGCCTTCTAGCGATGTTGATGCCGCGCGTGAGCAAATCGCTGATGTTATAGGTTTGGATGCTAAAAATGCTATATGTGTTTCCGGTAAGACGGGGGCAGGTGTCCCAGATTTATTAGAAGAAATTGTAAAAAAATTACCCGCACCTAGGGGAGACGAAAATGCATCGACTCGTGCACTGTTGGTTGATTCTTGGTACGATTCTTATTTAGGTGTTGTTATATTAGTTCGCGTCGTAGATGGTAAATTACAACGCGGGCAAAAAATAAAATTTATGGCAACTGGGGCAGAATATGTAGTTGAAAAAATAGGTTATTTTACCCCTAAAATGGTTGATGTAGATAATTTAGATACAGGTGAAATTGGTTTCATTATTACTGGTATGAAAACAATTCATGATTGTAAAGTTGGTGATACGATTGTAGATGCAAAAAATCCTTCTGGTACACCTTTGCCTGGGTTTAAACCTTCTATTCCTGTCGTGTTTTCTTCGTTCTTTCCTGTAGAGGCTGATGATTATCCTAATTTACGTGACGGTGCGGAAAAGTTGGCCTTGAATGATGCCTCGTTCATGTTTACTACAGAAAAATCTTCTGCGCTGGGTTTCGGTTTGCGCTGCGGTTTCTTGGGGCTTTTGCATATGGAAATTATAAGCGAAAGATTGCGTCGCGAGTTTAATCTTAGTTTGATTAATACAGTGCCAAGCGTGCTTTATAAAGTTCATTTGCGAGATGGTAGTGTTATGGATTTAGAAAATCCTGCGGATATGCCAGATTTAACAAGAATTCAGTCTATAGAAGAACCTTGGGTGCGTGCTACTATTATGATGCCAGATAAGTATATGGGCGGAATAATGTCTTTGTGTTCTGAAAGACGCGGTGTGCAAGAAAATATTTCTTATGTCGGAAATAGGGCGGTATTGGTTTACCTTTTGCCTTTGGCAGAAATTGTATTTGATTTTTATGATAGAGTAAAATCTTTGTCTTCTGGTTATGCTTCGTTTGATTATGTTTTACATGGTTATCAAGAATCAGATTTAGTAAAGGTTTCTATCCTTGTAAACGATGAAAATGTAGAACCTTTGTCTTTTATGTGTCACAGAAGTTTCGCAGAAAAGAGGGGCAGACAAATTGTCGAAAAGTTGAAAGATTTAATACCAAGACATCAGTTTAAAATCCCCTTACAGGCTGCTATCGGTGGCAAAATTATCGCACGTGAAACTATCGCAGCATATCGTAAAGATGTTACTGCAAAATGCTATGGTGGTGATATTACACGTAAAAGAAAACTTCTTGAAAAACAGAAAGAAGGTAAAAAACGTATGCGTACTTTTGGTAACGTAGAAATACCGCAGTCCGCATTTATAAATGCTTTAAAAGTTAATTCGTAAAAATAAAAGTAAATAAAGAGGTTTTGATATGGCTCATCAATTCTTTTTTAATCCTTTTATATTGGATAATTTACCGGCCCCAAGTTCTGGATTTGATGTTGTACAAGACATATCAGAACCAAGATTGCGTATGTATATAACAAGTCGCGGTGTAAAAAGTTTCTTTGTTAGAAAACGTGTTCACGGTAAGGACAAAAGAATAATAATAGGTAATTATCCTGAAACTGATATAGAAACGGCTAGGGCAGCTGTACCTAATATTTTAGAAGAGGCGGCTAAAAAGAAAACTATTCGTCACAAAAAAATTTTGATGCGTAAATTGTTAGACTTATATATGACGAATCGGGTTAGAAGAAATAGCTATTCTTATGATAAATTAGAACGTGCTATTGACAGGCATTTAAAACCTTTATTTGAAAGATATGTTTCAGAAATTTCTTCTCAGGACATCACCAATGTTATTGGGGCGATAGAAGGTCGGGCGATTGCAGGTAGAATGCAGGAACTTTTGCAAAGTGTCTTTAAGTATGCGATTGATATGGGGTATGTAAAACAAAATCCTGTTTCGGATTTACCTAAGATAGAACAAAAACGGCGCATCAGACCTATTAATAAATTTGGTTTCAATAAACTTGTGCGTGTAATAGAAAATGAAGATAATCAAGTCTTACGTGCTGCTTTTTTAATGCTAATTTATGGTTTCGAACCAAAATCAAAAATTTTTTCTATGCAGTGGAAAGATTTAGATTTTAATCATTATACTTGGTGCGGTAGACCTTTGTCTGATGCGGCGGTTGTTTTATTGCAAGATTTACCTCAGGATTGTAAGTGGGTTTTCCCGGGACGCGGTAGAGGACATTTAACAGATCCAAGATTAGCATGGAAACATATTGCAGAAAAAGCGGGTATTCCAAATTTAACAATGGATGATGTTTATAAGTTTTTATCGCGTCAACTTATTTGGGCTTCTGATAAAGAAGATTTTAGAGCAAATATGAATGCTGTTATCGATGATGTTATGGTCTAATCATATAAAAACACGTTTGTCAAGTTTTGTTATTGTTTGTTATAATTTCTTGACACTGTTGTCATAAAATGATAGTTTTTATTAGTGACGCCCATGGTTGGGCCAAAAAATTAACTGAAACAAAGGATAAAAAATGACAACTTTTGAAAAAGTAAAAAAAATTGTAACTGAAAAATTGGGCGTTCCAGAAGCTGAAGTTACAGAAGAAGCATCTTTCATTAATGATTTGGGTGCTGATTCTTTGGACGTTGTTGAATTCATCATGGAAGTTGAAAAAGAATTTGATATCACTATTTCTGATGAAGATGCAACAAAGTTAGTTACAGTTGGTGATGCAGTTAAATATATCGAAGCACATCAAAAATAATAGTTTGTAATGAAATTTTGATGAAGATTATAATCCGTCTCGCATTTGTTTGTGGTGACGGATTTTTTTCTGTACGTTTTACCCGAAACAAGTTATTATATAACTAATCGGTTAAATCTTTATAAAGGATGTTAAGTATGAAAAGAGTCGTTATTACTGGTATGGGAATTGTATCGCCTGTTGGTACTGGTATTGAATACGCGTGGAAGAATATTGTAAGTGGGGTTTCCGGGGTACGTAAAATTGATACGTTTGATGTTTCTGATTTAACTTCACAAATTGCAGGTTTGCCAGTTGTTGGTACAGAACCGGGGCAATATAATCCAGATGCAGTTGTTGATCCTCGTGAACAGCGTAAAATGGATAAGTCAATTGTTTATGGTATGGTCGCTGCGGATGAAGCTATTCGTGATGCAGGATTAATAGATTATGACGGTGATAAAAATCGTATCGGGGTTTCTGTCGGTGCAGGTATCGGTGGCTTAAATACTATATATGATAATTGTGTCGAATTGTATACAGGGGGTCCTCGTCGTATAAGCCCTTTCTTTATACCAAAAGCAATTATTAATATGACTGCTGGTAATATTTCAATTAAGTACGGGTTGAAAGGACCAAACTTATCTGTTGTGACCGCATGTGCATCTGCAGCTCATTCTATTGGTGAAGCAGTTCGTTTAATTCAGCATGGTGATGCAGATATCATGGTTGCAGGTGGTTCAGAAGGTGCAGTTGGTAAAATAGGTGTTGCTGGATTCTGTGCGATGAAGGCTTTAAGTACTCGTAATGATGACCCTGCTGGTGCGTCTCGTCCTTGGGATAAAAATCGTGACGGTTTTGTTATGGCAGAAGGTGCCGGTATCTTAATTTTGGAAGAGTATGAACATGCGGTTGCGCGTGGTGCAAAAATTTATGCCGAAGTTGCAGGATATGGTTTGTCTGGTGATGCGTATCATATTACTGCACCAGCTCCTGGTGGGGAAGGTGGTATGCGTGCAATGCAAGCGGCTTTAAAAGACGCTGGCTTACAACCGTCTGACGTTAATTATATAAATGCTCATGGTACATCAACTGGGCTAGGGGATATCGGTGAATTGACAGCTGTTAAAACTTTATTCGCTGATACAGATGTGTGCATGTCTTCAACAAAATCTATGACAGGTCACTTGTTAGGTGCTGCAGGCGCAGTTGAGGCGATATTCTGTGTATTGG
Organism: uncultured Alphaproteobacteria bacterium; assembly: GCA_944389265.1. GTDB lineage: Bacteria > Pseudomonadota > Alphaproteobacteria > Rs-D84 > Rs-D84 > Enterousia. The sequence continues at coordinate 243,135 of CALXLS010000002.1, read as the reverse complement.
CGATTCGTGACGGTATTGTCCCACCAACAATTAATTTGCAAAATCCAGAAGATGAGGTTGGTGATTTTAATCTGGTTCCGAACAAAGCACAAAAGCGTGTTGTTAATGTTGCTTTAAGTAATTCTTTCGGGTTCGGTGGTACAAATGCAAGTTTGGTTTTGAAAAAATTTGAAAAGTAAAACTCATAACAGGGCTTAATAAAAACGCGGGGTCCCCCGCGTTTTTTTTCTATATTTTTTATTTTTCTTCGTCTTTACCAAGACCAATTGTACTTTTTATAGGTTCAATGATAGTGTTCTTTGCGCTATCTAACGTTCTTATTAAAGCACGTCTTATTTTTCCGCTAATTGTCATCGGCAGGCTATCTACGAATTCTATCACTCGTGGATATTTATATGATGCAGTGCGACTTTTTACATGGTCTTGTAATTGACGAATCAGAATATCGGTTGGTTGAAAGTATTTATTTAATACTATCGTTGCTTTAACTGCCATACCCCGCGATGGGTCTGGAATACCTGTTACGGCTACTTCGCGAACTGCAGGATGTTCTAGTAATACACTTTCTACCTCAAATGGACTTACACGATAACCTGACGTTTTTATCAAATCATCATTTCTTCCAACAAACCAGTAATAACCGTCCGAATCACGATATGCTACATCTCCTGTGTGGTAATAACCATCACGAAATACTTGTGATGTCAATTTTTCGTTTTTATGATACCCCTGGAATAAGCCAGTAGGACGAGCGTCTTTTAGTGAAACACATATTTCTCCGACCGTACCATCTGGAACGGGACGACCACTTTCGTCTAATAATTGAACATCCCAACCCGCTGCAGGCATACCCATACTGCCTGGTTTCGGTTCAATCCACTCATTGCAGAATAGCATTACACAAGTTTCTGTTTGGCCAAATCCTTCACGTAATTTTATACCGGTTGCTTTATAAAAGCGTTCGAATACTTCCGGATTTAAAGCCTCGCCGGCAATATCTGCTTTTTTTAGTGAAGATACGTCGTATTTTGAAAAGTCTGCATGTATCAACATTTTATATACCGTTGGAGGAGCACAAAATGATGTTATATGATTTTCTGAAATTGCGGTTAATAAATCGTGGGCTGTTGCAATACTTGAAAAATCAAATACAAATACAGTTGCCCCCGCTAGCCATTGACCATACATCTTTCCCCATGAACATTTTGCCCAACCTGATTCGGATAAAGTAAAGTGAATGTCACCCTCTTTTAATCGTTGCCAGAATAGCGCTGTGTTTATGTGCCCTAGGGGATAGATGAAATTATGTGCTACCATTTTGGGCATATCTGTTGTACCGCTTGTAAAATAAATTACCATAGTGTCTGTATTTTCGTTAGAAACACGTTCTAGTGTTTTAGGCATTTTTGATAAAGAATCTGCAACTTCTTCGTTTGTTATGAATTGTATTTCTTTATCGCCAATAGCGTTCTTTATTTCATTTACAACATGACCATCATCAAAAGCGATAATTGCTTTTACTTCAGCTTGTTGAATACGGTATTCAATGTCTTCTGTTTTTAACTGGTTTGTTGAAGGAATAGGTATTACCCCGATTTTGTGCATCGCCAACATTAAAATCCAATATTCCCAACGACGGCGCAAAAATAAAAGTACTGTATCGCCTTTTTGCAAACCACGACTTGATAGAAAATTGGCCGCCGCGTTCGACATTTTTGATAAGTCTTTAAAAGTAAAAGATTTCTTTTCACCTGAATCATTTGTCCAAAGTAGTGCGACTTTATCTGGTTCTTCATTTGCAAGTGCATCAATTACGTCGTAAGAAAAATTAAAGTTGCTAGGAATTTGCGGCGCACCATTTTCTATATAATCTTTATAATCATCAAATTTATTTTTCTTTAAAAATTTAAGTGCAAACATATTATTATATCCTTTATACCTGTTTCACCTTGTAGAATAGAGTATTGCAGATATTTTTCACAAGTGAAAGAAAAATAACATATAAAAAGAGTTGATTTTTTTGGCGTCTAGTAGCATAATCCGGCTACTTAAGATTGGCGGAGTGTAGCTCAGTCTGGTAGAGCGCTACGTTCGGGACGTAGAGGTCGCTGGTTCGAACCCAGTCACTCCGACCAAAAATTGTTATTCTGTATATATTTATTTTTAGAATTATGATTTTAATTTAGATATTTTTCAATAATGGCTTTTTTTTCTTGTTCTGATACTATTATTTCTTGGTGTGAAAGGGCGTTTTCTTTCTCGAGATTCTTTATTAGTTTAACTATATCATTTTGTATGGATATATCTGGTATTTCTATAGATAAAGAAGAAATGGCTTCTATGTTGGCTCTTTTGCTTCTGTCAAATTTATAAGTTTTTCCTAAAATGTCAAATGCGAATTTAAAAAAATAAGGATTAATTACAGATTCATCTTTTATTCTCAAAACCCCACAGTGATCTGTTGGATAAAATTCATTGTTTTTATCTTGCCATCCGGTCATCCAATCCCCATCTATTCCCCATAAGATGCTATCCGAATTGAAGCCGGTTTCTTTTATACTTTGGATGTCTTCATATGGATTTCTGTCTGTATAGCCTTCCCCAAATAATGTGTTAACATTTGCTGAATAAACAGGATATTGACCTGTTTGACTTGTGTTTCTTTCTTCTACTCTTTTGCCAATAAACAAATTAAAGTAACGTCTATCGTTTAGTTTATATGTTGTTAGTTTATTATTAGAAATAGACTTGTTTATCAGAGATAAAATACGTTTATTGTTGTCGTTTATTTTTTCCTGGGCTCTTTTAGCAATATCATTTTGTTCTTTACATTCTTTTATGATATTTTTTTGGGTTGATAAATTAGGAACTGGAATTTTTATCTTTTTAAATTCTGGTTTCTGTAGGTGTTTTAATCCAGACCCTTTAAAATATAATTGATTTATTTGTGGTATTATAGAGTTGATAATTTCAAAAATATATTCAATTTCAATATCTTTGTTTGTTTTAAAGGAATATGTATCTGTAGAGTATGCCGCATCACCATCATAATAATTTATGTATGCTAGGCCGCCCGTGGACATATAAAGATTTTTATCGGATACAAGTTTTTTATCTGTTTTTAAGATTTTTTCTCCGCTGGTAAAAAATGGGTATTTACCATTTGGAGTATTTTGAGCTTCGGTTACTTGTATTGTTGATTTTTTATTCTCGATAATCAAGTCTCCGAGATTTTCGTATTTAAATTTGCTTTTTATGTCTATTTTGACATCTGCATTTAGATTTAGATTTGGACTAAATTTTTCTTTTGTAAAATCAAGCATGTCTACTAGATTTAACTCTTTAACATAACTTAATAATGTAGATGGAATAATTATAGGATGACCAGAAAATTTATTCCTTATAAGTGAGTTGATTTTATTTTGGTCATCAAATAAATTTTGGGGATCAAATAATGGGGTTTTTATTTGATTTATTCCTTTTATATCAATGCCTTTTTCCGCATTGTTTTTTTCATTATTATAATGTAGCCCCTCTTGACCTTTGCGATCACTCCAAAAATACCCTAAAAATCTTTTGGCTTCTTTTGTGTCTATTGGAGTTTGTAAGACAAGTATTTTTTGAGGATTGTTTCTTGCTAATAAATAATAATATAATTTCTCTTTTTCTATTTCTTTTGACACTTTGTCTGCTTTTTTTATAAATTCTTTGTATTTGTCTAATGTTGTGCTTTTTTGATGGCAATAATCTTCTAACAAACTTGTATCATTAAAAATTATATCTTTTGAAAAATCGTTGTTAAACCAAGTGTTTATACGGTTTTTGTAATGTTCCGTTAGAGATGGTATAGATGATTTTTTTCTTAGAAACAGTATGTATGTTCCGGTTTTGGTTTTCCAAAATGTTCCTTTGCTCATAGAACAAATTGCAATAATATCAAAATATTTCAATATAATTTTCTGAGCTTCATTGTATATTTTTTCATTCTTTGTAAGAGTTGTATCCGGTAATATAAGAGCGGCTATTCCATTGTCTTTTAATAGTTGTTTGGTTCTTTCTATGAAAAATAATTGAATTGCATTACAATTTTCTGTGTTACTAACACTTGAGAAAATCTCAAATTTATTTCTATCTTCTTCTGATAAAGTTTCAAGAAATCCGTCTACAGAATAAGGAGGATTTGCTACTACTAAGTCAAAAGTTTCATTTTCAATTTTTTTTATTTTGTTTTTATTTTTGTGAAATTCATTTGTTAAACCATCACCATATATAATGTCTATACCGTCCTGTCCGTACATAAAAGCCGAAACTTTTGCTACCTTTGATAGTCTATATTCTTTTTCGATTCCTGTTATTGCTTGGTAGTATGCTTTCGGTTCTTTTACAAAATTTTTTATTTGACGTCCGTATTCGTTTAGAAAATGACCAGCTCCACACGCGTAGTCTATAACCTGTAGTGGACAGTTTGCTTGATTTATCATCCTTTCTAGAGGAAGTGAAGAAATTATGAACTTAACTATAGGTAATGGAGTAAAAAATTGACCTTCGCTTTGTTTTATTCCTTGATTTAAAAATCCTTCGAATAAATCCCCCAAAAAAGTTTGTTCTGCGTCATTTTTTAGTTTTATATCTTGAATCATACGTATCGTGTCTAAAAGTATAGCAGAATTTTTATTAAATAAATCTTCATTATGTACATCTATAAATGAAAAATCATTGTTTGAATAGAATTTCAATTTGTGAAAATAGTCTAATATTGTTTTTTTTGTTGCGTCTGGATCTTTTTTGAATAGTTTGAATGCGTTGTTTATTTGTGAATTTTCTATATAAACAACATCTTCTTCTAGGAATTTTTCCATACCGTCTTTATAAAGTTTTTGTAATCTATCTTGTAAATCATAAGGATTATCATAAGATGAGCCTTTCCAATAAAATTTTAAATCTTGTGGCTGTCCTTTTTCTTTTTTTTCTGTATTTTGTATTTCATCTATAAGCTTTGCTAAAAATAAATTTACAAGTTTGTCAAATGCGTTTTCTTTACCACTTACGTTGTGTTTCCTCAAAATAGTTGCGTATTCATTATATTTTTTCTGAACAATTGCAGAATCAACTTCTTGTAAATTGTCAAGATTGATTGTGCTTTTGCCGATTTGGTATGGTTTTATGTTTGGTTCTAGAAAACCCTTTGTTTTGTAGTCAAAACCATAAGTATTCTTCCAAACATTAAATAAGTCATGAACCTTTTTTGCGGACGAATATCCCTTTTTATCTGTCGGTAATTTTAAGTTTGGTTCATCTTGAACTTTAATTAAATAATAATCATTTGTTGCTATATCATCAACAAAGTCCGCAGTATATAGACATATAAATTCTGTATCCTTTTCTTGTTGTAGATAAGAGAATAATTGTCCTCCGTCTTCTTTCATAGAATTCCATTCTGATATGAATTCTCTACCGCTTGTTTTACATTCTATAATAATAACGGATTTATCGTTATTGTCTTTTATTTGAATGTCTGCTCTTCCTCCGCTAGCACCATGTCCAAGTTGCCATTTTTGTTCTAAAATGATGTTTGAGGCTAAATAGCCCATTCTTAACAATCTTATAACGCAATCTAGAACAACAAAGTTTTCTTTTTTATCAAAATTTGTTGTTTGATTACCTATAATAACTAGATTTTCTGGATAATTTATTTTTTTTGATTCAAAATCTATAGTAATTCCTATATTATCAGGAGAGGTTGCAATATTTCCATTTTTTGTAAATCCCATAAAATATAGATATTTTTCTAAATTATCTTTTGTGATCATAAAATATTCCTTCCAATGATGTTTATTTATACCATAATATTTTTATAAAAAGCAAATGTTGTTTATTAATTGTGTATTATGGAAATTAATATAAATATTATTTCAAATGTTTTAAAAATAAATTTTACTTTTGCAATTTGGTTTTTATTTGTAATAATTTGTCGGTCATGAAAAAAAGAAAAATTTCGAAAAATAATGTTTTTAAATCAGTTGGGGTTTTTGCTGGGCTGATTTTAGTAGTTCTATTTTATTTCTTGGGTTTAAAATCTACTGTAAAAACTGATTCTGTTTTTGAAGTTGCAAAAGGAGCAAGTGTTTCTGCTATCGCAACGCAATTACAAGATTATGGCTTTATCGATTCGATTCTTCTGTTTAAAATGGCTGTTCGTGGAAATGGTGGACAGATTCAAACTGGAAAATATGATATACCTGCAGGTACAAGTGTGTGGCGTATCGCTAGTATGTTCGCAAAAGGTGATGTCGCTACAATAACAGTTGTTGTCCCGGAAGGTTTGACCGTCAAACAAATAAAAAAATTGTTGCTAGAAACTCCTAGTCTTACTGGAAGCGTAGAATGTGGGGCAGGTACTGATTTACCAGTTTGTGATTTGCATGACGGTGATCTGTTCCCTGATACTTACCGGGTCGCAAGAGGTACCTCAAGATTGGCTTTCTTGGATTTGATGCGTAAGAAAATGGAGAATATAAAAGCTGTTTGGGAAAAAACTGGTCGAATGATGCCAAAGCAACTTAAAAATTGGAATGATATTATTACTTTGGCTTCTATCGTTCAAAAAGAAACACCAAAAGCATCTGAGATGCCTATCGTCGCAAGCGTTTATTTGAATAGACTTGAAAGGGGCATGCGTTTGCAAGCAGACCCGACTGTCGTTTATGCTATTACTAATGGGGTGGGGGATATGCAGGGGACGCCTTTATTGCGTGGGCATCTGAAAGTAGAAAGTCCTTATAATACTTATGTACGTTACGGTTTGCCACCAGCACCAATCGCAAATGTCGGGATGGATGCTATAAAAGCGGTTCTGCAACCAGCGGATACAAATTATTTATTCTTTGTCGCAGACGGAAACGGTGGACATAAATTTGCAAAATCTTATGAAGAACATATGAAAAATCATGCCGATTGGCGTGAAATAAAAAAAATAAAAAATAAATAAGTAACTTTTGTTTATTATGTTTTTTAATAATTATGTTTGTTTAATGTTTTGAAAGCCTTGAAATGTGTGTGTTTGGTTGTGTCAATAAGAATGATTTCCGAATCGTAAATCCGTCTGATTATAGCATATTTCTGGGCTTTTTGCAAAAATCTTTTAACTTGAAAATGGTTTAGGTTGCGGTCTAAAATATTCCTAGCTAGATAAATATTTTCTAGTTTGAATAACTCAACTGAAAGGATAGAGTATGAAAAAATTAGTTTTAACATCATTGTTAGCTGTTTTTGCTGTGTCGGGCGCAAATGCTGCTGTTATTAATGATAATCCATTGTATCGTCCAGATGCAGGAAAGTTCTACAGCATGACAGAAGTAGGTTCTAATACAAATTCTACAACATCTGTTAATTTGGACGAAGAATTTGGTTATGGTATTACTGATAGACTGGCTGTTGGTGTTGCAATGTCTATGGCAGAGAATAATTGGTTTGATCAATCTCAATGGGGTACATTGGGAATTGGTGTAAATTATCGTCTGTTAGATATGGCTAATTGGAAAGCAGATGTTTATGGTAGTTATGGCGTTAACCCTGTTTGGGATTATGGCGCAAGTTTTATGGATGAAGACCTGACTTGGTACAATTGGAATGTCGGCGTTCGCGCAGGTTATATGACGGGCGCTTGGACCGTCGCAGGACACTTTGAATTTGATTATTCTAATTCAGAATCGTTTAATTGGGGCGACGATGGATGGCATTCTCTTAGCATGGGCTTAGATGCGTTCTTTGCGTTGAACGATAGTTGGTCTTTGTTGGTTGGTGCTGAATATACAGGAATTATCGATGATAGAGTAGAAAATGCAGGAACTTGGGAAGGTAAGTTAGGTGCTAACTACAATATCGACGATAATAAGTTCATTGGTGCTTATGTTTCTAAATTTATGGCGCATACAGGTGCAGGTCAGTGGACTATCGCAGATGGTTTCGGTTTTGGTGCTAAATTTGGTATCCAGTTCTAAATTGTTTGTATAAAGATTAACCCGACCTTTGGGGGTCGGGTTATTTTTTTATTTATTCATACATTATATTTTAGGTTTTGCTTCCTGTGGAATTTTTATAAGTAGGTATGGCAACATTTTATTTGAAAACTTATGGTGTAAGTCATGCTGAATAAAAAAATTTTTATAATTAGTTTTTCTTTATTGTTTCTTTATCCATGTTTTTCAAATGCAAAGGGTATTTCTGATGTTAGTAGACTTACGGAAGATAAAGAGTTTTCTGCTTCGTTTGGTGCAGAATTTAAAACTGGGGCTAATAAGTCTGGTACGGGTCATGATGATATTTCTGCTGGTACAATAGACGAGTTGGGAGTAGAGATTGATTATACATTCTTAGATGACTGGACTGTGTCTTTCAGTACAGGAAATGATTACGCAGATTCTCAAGTTGGGTTTAGTTATAAGGTTTTAACTTACGATGGGTTTAAATTAGACCTGTCTGCAGATTATGGAATTGCTTGGACGAAAAATGCTAAAACAGACGAGAGAATAGGGTATAATAATGTTGATGCAGGTATTCGTATTCATGGTATTGCTGGTGATGCTTTCCAATGGGCTGCAAAAGTGACTGGGCAATTTGTTTTTGCAGAGCCCCAAAATTTTTGGAATCTTGGTATAACTCTTGAAGGTATGTATTATTTTTCTGATGTGCTGGCATTAAAGACAGAATTTAATTTTAAATTTAAGGAAATAGAAGCGCCTGTGACTTTGTATGATAGGTCTATAAAAGCAGGAATTGTTTATAATATGTCCGATAACGCTTCTGTCCACCCTTATATAAAATATCACTTTAAAACTAAGAATAGTGAACATAGCGAAATATTGCCAGATGATGATTGGAAATTAGGCGTGGAATTTTCAGTTGTATTTTAATTTTTTTATTTGTCTAGCATATTATTAGCACAAATAAAAAAGTTGTCATCTGTGCTTGTGATAGAATTCCCAGTTTTTAGGGGATTTTTGTCTTGAAATTTGATTGAAAATCCTAGTTTTTTCTTGACAATGTTGGGCTTCATGGTTATAGTATGTTCGCTTTCCGTGTAAATAAGGAAAGAAAAAAACACAGAAATCTGCATATTCTGACAGATTTATAATCGCGGGTATCCCGTTGAAATAAGTCTGATAGGCAGTTTTTGTGCAGATAAAAAAGTAGCAAAAAACAAAGAGATTTTGAATGCCAACAGTAAATCAACTGATTCGGAAACCACGTAAAAAAGTTGCTGTAAAAAGTACGGCACCTGATATGGTGGAATGTCCGCAGAAACGTGGGGTTTGCACTCGTGTGTACACAACCACGCCTAAGAAACCTAACTCAGCGCAACGTAAGGTTGCTCGTGTTAAATTAGCTAACGGTCGTGAAGTTACGGCTTATATTCCAGGTGAAGGTCATAACCTGCAGGAACATAGCGTTGTTATGATTCGTGGTGGTCGTGTAAAGGACTTGCCGGGTGTTAAATATCATATTATTCGCGGTGTCTTGGATACTAAGGGCGTTGAAAGCAGAAAGCAGGGGCGTTCTTTGTATGGTGCAAAGGCTGGAAAATAATTAATTGTGCACGCAGCAGTGCTGTGTGAGTAATTTGGGGTAACCCAGATGAAGAAATAAAAAAGGAAATAAAATGTCAAGACGTAAAAGTGCAGCAAAACGTGAAATATTACCAGATTCCAAATATAATAATCTGGTTGTTGCAAAATGTATTAATGTTGTTATGTGGGATGGCAAAAAAGAAGTTGCCGAAAATATCGTTTATGGTGCATTGGATAAACTGAAAAAGATAGCAAAAGACGGTGATGAATTGGCTGCGTTTTTGGAAGCAGTTGATGCATTAAAACCTTCTGTTGAAGTAAAAGGTCGTCGTGTTGGCGGTGCTACTTATCAGGTTCCGGTCGAAGTAAGACCTGCTCGTCAGCAGACATTGGCTTTGCGTTGGTTGATTATGTTCGCTCGTAAACGTGGTGAACGTTCTATGGAAGATAGATTGTTTGGTGAATTGCGTGATGCTTTGAATGGTCAGGGTGGCGCATTCAAGAAAAAGATTGATACTCATAAAATGGCGGAAGCGAATAAAGCATTTGCTCATTTCCGTTGGTAATCTTTTTATGAAAATAATTAAACCAAAGTAGGCAAACAATAAAAGAAAATAAGGAAAGAATAACATGTCAGTCGGAAAAACCGCACCTTTAAATATGTATCGCAATATAGGTATTATGGCCCATATTGACGCAGGTAAAACAACTACATCGGAACGTATTCTTTTCTATACCGGTAAAACATATAAAATTGGCGAAGTTCACGACGGTGGCGCCACTATGGACTGGATGGAACAAGAACAAGAACGTGGTATTACAATTACTTCCGCTGCAACAACATGCTTCTGGCGTGATCATCGTATTAACTTGATTGATACACCGGGACACGTTGACTTTACTATGGAAGTAGAACGTTCTTTGCGTGTTTTGGACGGTGCTGTTGCTGTTTTTGAATCTGTGTCTGGTGTACAACCTCAGACAGAAACTGTATGGCGTCAGGCTGATCGTTATAATGTTCCTCGTATTTGTTTTGTAAATAAGATGGATCGTATCGGTGGAAATTTCTTCCGCTGTGTTGATATGATTCGTGAACGTTTGGGGGCAAATCCATTAGTCGTTAATTTCCCTATCGGTGCAGAATCTGACTTCCGTGGTGTTGTCGATGTCGTCGAAATGCGCGGTATCGTTTGGGAAGATGATTTGGGTAAAGATCCTCATATCATAGAAATACCAGAAGATTTAAAAGAAAAAGCAGAAGAATTGCATAATAAGCTTATCGAAGAAGTTGTCACATTAGACGATGATATTATGGAAGCTTATATGGAAGGTAAAAAACCAGATGTTGCAACTATCAAACAATTAATCCGTAAAGGTACTATCAATCAAAACTTTAATCCTGTTTTGTGTGGTACTGCATTTAAGAATAAGGGTGTTCAACCATTATTGGATGCAATTGTTGATTACTTGCCATCACCATTGGATGTTCCTGCGATTAAAGGGACAAAAATGGACGGTGAAACAGTTGCAGAACGTAAACCTGATGCAAAAGAACCTTTCGCTGCATTAGCGTTTAAAGTTGCAAATGATCCATTCGTTGGTAACTTGATGTTCATCCGTATTTATTCAGGTAAATTGGTATCTGGTTCTTATATTTATAACTCTAACCGTGATAAACGTGAACGCGTTGGTCGTATGTTGTTAATGCATTCTAATCAACGTGAAGAAATCAAAGAAGCATCTGCTGGTGATATTGTTACTTTGGTTGGTATGAAGGAAACAATTACTGGTGATACTTTGTGTGATGAAGCAAATCCAATTATCTTGGAAAACATCCATGTTCCAGAACCGGTTATGAGTATCGCAGTTGAACCAAAAACAAAAGCAGATATTGAAAAGATGTCTTTGGGTTTACAAGCTTTGGCAAAAGAAGACCCTTCTTTCCGTGTATCTGTTGATGAAGAATCTGGTCAGACTATTTTGGCTGGTGTTGGTGAATTGCATTTGGAAATTTTGGTTGATCGTTTATTGCGCGAATTTAAAGTAGATGTAAACGTTGGTGAACCACGTATTGCATATCGTGAAACTTTCCGCAAACCGGTCACAGAAGAATATACGCATAAAAAACAGTCTGGTGGTTCAGGTCAGTACGCTCAGGTAAAGATTGAATTCGAACCTTTGGAACCTGGTAAGGGCTATGAATTTGAAAACAAGATTGTTGGTGGTGCTATTCCAAAAGAATATATCCCCGGCGTAGAAAAAGGTTTGAAGATAGCACAGCAGACAGGTGTTCTGATTGGCTATCCAACAGTGGATTTCAAAGCAACATTGGTAGATGGTAAATATCACGAAGTTGACTCTAATGTATTGTGCTTTGAAATTGCGGCGCGTGCTTGCTTCCGTGAAGCAATGAAGAAGGCATCGCCAAAATTGCTGGAACCGATTATGAAACTTTCGGTTAATACACCGGAAGAATACGTCGGTGACATCATCGGGGACTTGAACAGTCGTCGTGGACAGATTAACGGAATTGAAACTCAGTTTGGTAATCAGTTGATTTCTGCTTATGTCCCATTGGCTAATCTGTTCGGTTATGTAAAAACGTTGCGTTCTTTGTCTCAGGGGCGTGCAAATCCTTATATGGAATTGTCGCACTATGACGAAGTACCTCAGAACGTTGCAGATGAAGTAATAAAGAAGTTAACAAAATAAATAAAAAAAGATTGTGATTTTTGATTTCTGGTTTATGATTGAATGCAGAAAGTATGAATCGGAAACCAGATATCAGAAATCAAATTAACAAGCAAAGCCTAAGGAGAAAACTATGGCAAAAGAAAAATATGTAAGATCTAAGCCGCATGTTAATATCGGTACTATTGGTCACGTTGACCACGGTAAGACAACATTGACAGCTGCTATCGTTCATTACTATGGCGTTGGTGCAGACCAAGGCAAAGGTGTTGATCAAATCGATAACGCACCAGAAGAACGTGCACGTGGTATAACAATTAATACTGCTCACGTTGAATATGAAACAGAAAGCCGTCACTATGCTCACGTTGACTGCCCAGGACACGCTGACTATGTTAAAAACATGATTACAGGTGCTGCGCAGATGGATGGTGCTATCTTGGTTGTTGCTGCAACTGATGGTCCTATGCCACAGACACGTGAACACATCTTGTTGGCTCGTCAGGTAGGTATTCCAAAAATCGTTGTTTACTTGAACAAATGTGATTTGGCTAATGACCCAGAATTGTTGGAATTGGTTGAAATGGAAATCCGTGAATTGTTGTCTGCAAATGAATTCGACGGTGACAATGCTCCAATTATTCGTGGTTCTGCTGTTTCTGCTTTGGAAGGCAAAAACGACGGGTTGGGTAAAGAATCTATCGATGCTTTGTTGAAAGCATGTGACGAATATATCCCATTACCAGAACGTCCAGTTGATAAACCATTCTTGATGCCAATTGAAGACGTGTTCTCTATCACAGGTCGTGGTACAGTAGTAACAGGTCGTATCGAATCTGGTACAGTTAAAGTTGGTGACGAATGCGAAATCGTTGGTTTACGCCCAACTCAGAAAACAACAGTTACAGGCGTTGAAATGTTCCGTAAATTGTTGGATCAGGGTGAAGCCGGTGATAACGTAGGTTTGTTGTTGCGTGGTACAAAGAAAGAAGATGTAGAACGTGGTCAGATTATCTGCAAACCAGGTTCCATCACACCACACACAGAATTTGAAGCTGAAGTTTATATCTTGACGAAAGAAGAAGGTGGCCGTCATACAGCATTCTTCTCTAACTATCGTCCACAGTTCTATTTCAGCACAACAGACGTAACAGGTACAATTACTTTGCCAGCAGACAAAGAAATGGTCTTGCCAGGCGATAACGTTCGTATCACAGTGCAGTTGATTGCACCTATTGCTATGGACGAAGGTCGTCGCTTTGCTATCCGTGAAGGCGGACGCACAGTTGGCGCAGGAGTTGTATCCAAGATAATTAAATAATAAAATGATAGCGGGTCGGTGTAACTGGATGAAACGCCAGTGATTACCGGCCCGGATAACAATAAGGAAAACGAACAAATGGTACCAGCATCTAAAATTCGCATCAAATTGACAGCGTTTGACCATAGAGTCTTGATGGAATCAGTGGAAGAAATTGTTAAAACTGCAAAGCGCACTGGCGCTGATGTAGTCGGTCCCGTTCGCTTGCCGACATTGATTAAGAAATTTACTGTAAACCGTTCACCTCACGTTGATAAAAAATCACGTGAACAATTCGAAATCCGTAATCATAAAGCGGTCGTAGATATTGTTAACCCAACCCCTCAGACAGTAGATGCCTTGATGAAGTTGGATTTGGCGTCCGGTGTTGATGTGAAAATTAAATTGTAATTGTTTGAGTTAGTGTCTCTAAAAAGTGTGTGTACAGGCACTAACCTACTAACAAAGGAAAAAGGCATAAAAAAATGAAACGTAGCGGATTAATTACAACAAAAATAGGAATGACGCGTCTGTATGATGATGGCGGTGTTGCTCATCCAGTAACAGTTTTGTCTGTTGGTGATTGCACTGTCATTGGAAATCGCACGCAGGAAAAAAATGGTTATGTCGCGAATATCTTGGGTATGCGCGAAGCAAAAGCAAAACACGTGGCAAAACCGCAGGCGGTTGCTGCTGAAAAAGCAGGGGTTAAACCGTATCGTAAGGTTGTTGAATTCCGCGTATCTGATGATTGCGTTATCCCAGCAGGGACTGCATTATCAGCGTCTCATTTCGTTGCCGGTCAATTCGTCGATGTTCAAGCGACAAGTAAAGGTAAAGGCTTCCAAGGGGCTATGAAACGTCATAACTTCGGTGGTAAGGAAGCTTCTCACGGTGTTTTAAAAGCGCATCGTTCTATCGGTGGTACAGGTATGCGTGAATGGCCAGGTCGCGTTCTGAAAGGTAAAAAAATGGCTGGTCAGATGGGTAATGAAACAGTCACTGTTCAGAACTTGAAAGTATTTGGTACTGATGAAGCAGAAAACTTGATTTTCGTAGAAGGTGCAGTACCAGGTGCAAACGGCACATTCGTATTGGTCGTTGACGCAGTTAAAAAAGAACAGAAAGATTTACCAGTTCCAACAAAAGCAGCGGCAGCCGCAGTTGAATCTGGTACGGAACAAGTAACAGAAGCAACCGAAACAGAAACTGTTGCGGAATAATTAAGTAGGGCGACAGAAGAGTAAGGTGAAAGATATGCAAGTAGATATTATTAATTTTGATGGTAAAGCGGTCGGTAAAGTAGAATTGTCTGACCAGATTTTCGGCTTGGACCCTCGTGCAGATATTTTGCATCGCGTTGTTACTTGGCAACGTGCAAAATCTCGCGCTGGGACACATGCTGTTAAAACCGTTTCTGATGTAGAAGGCAGCGGTAAAAAAGCTTTCAAACAAAAGAAAACAGGTAATGCTCGTCAGGGTGAAAGATACAATGTTCATATGCGTGGTGGTGGCGTAGTTCATGGACCTGTTGTTCGTGATCACTCTATTGATTTGCCAAAGAAAGTTCGCGCATTAGGTTTGAAAATGGCGTTGTCTTCAAAAGTTAAAGACGGCAGTTTAGTTGTTATTGATTCTGAAAAGTTGTCTGCAGCAAAAACAAATGCTTTTGCAAAACAGTTGAAAAAATTAGGTATTTCTTCTGCTTTGTTCGTTGGGGCAACAGATATAGATGAAAACTTTAAGAAATCAGCTGCAAATATCGCAAACGTTGATGTATTACCAACAATTGGTTTGAACGTTTTGGATATTTTGAAACACGAAAAATTGGTTTTGACCGCAGATGCAGTCAAAGCAGTAGAAGCGCGCTTGGCATAATTAATGTTTGTTAAGTGATGACGAAAAGGTAAAAAAATGGCAGAAAAGAAAGTTAGTTCAGAGAAAAAAATCGTTGCGACTGCTGGTATTTATGATATACTGCGTCGTCCGATAATCTCAGAAAAGGCGGCAAAGCTGTCCGAAAGCAATGGTGTTGCTTTTGAAGTTGCAGCGAATGCTACTAAAGAAGATGTTGCTCGTGCTGTTCAGGCTATCTATAATGTAAAACCGACTAAGGTTAACATTGTAGTTATAAAAGGTAAGGTAAAATCCTTCCGTGGTCGTGGTACAGGCACACAACGCTTGGTTAAAAAAGCATATGTATCTTTGCCGGAAGATGCAAAATTGGATTTGTCGGCAAATATATAAAAACGGTTTTGGCAGAGAAATCCCATTTTAAAGGACGCTAGTGTCAAAACATAAATAAAGGTAAGAAAAAATGGCATTGAAACATTATAAGCCAACAACTGCTGGTACACGTGGGTTGACTCAGGTTGATCGCAGTGAATTGCATCGTGGCGCACCAGAAAAGTCTTTGACTGTTGGTTTGAAGTCCAAAGGTGGACGTAATAATTTCGGTCACGTCACAGTTATGCATCAGGGTGGCGGACATAAACGTAAATATCGTTTGATTGATTTTGCTCGTAAGAAAAAGGGTGTTCCTGCAACTGTTATTCGTTTAGAATATGACCCAAATCGTACGGCTTTTATCGCATTGATTGAATATAAAGATGGTGCACGTTCTTATATCTTGGCACCACGTGACTTGAAAGCAGGTGATATTGTTATATCTGGTGAACGTGAAGATATTAAACCAGGTAATGCAATGCCGTTAAAGAATATGCCAATCGGTACAATCGTACATAACGTTGAATTGAAACCTGGTGCTGGTGGTCAGTTGGCTCGTAGTGCGGGTTGCTATGCTCAGTTAATGGGTAAAGATGGCGTTTATGCACAGATTAAAATGAACAGCGGTGAGTTGCGTAAAGTTCATTCCGATTGCTTAGCAACAGTTGGTAGCGTTTCTAACCCTGACCAACGTAATGTAAACTTGGGTAAAGCAGGTCGTGCACGCTGGTTAGGTATTCGTCCATCAGTTCGTGGTATGGCTATGAACCCAGTTGATCACCCAATGGGTGGTGGTAATGGTCACTCTAAGGGCCACGAACCAGTATCACGTACAGGTATTCCAGCCAAGGGATATCGTACCCGTAGCAATAAACGTACTGCAAAGATGATTATTCGCAGCAGACATTTGGCAAAGAAAAAATAATAAGTAGTCTGGTATCTATATGGTACCAGAGAAAAATAAAAACGGAGTAATTGATGTCTCGTTCAGTATGGAAAGGTCCTTATGTTCACCCATCTGTTTTGAAAAAAGCAGCAGCGGCGAACGAAAAAAATGACCATAAACCAATTAAAACATGGTCTCGTGGCAGCACGATTGTACCACCAATGGTTGGTTTGACTTTTGAAGTTCACAATGGTAATAAATTCATTCCTGTTTCTATCGTAGAAGATATGATTGGACATAAATTGGGTGAATTTGCACCAACTCGTACATTTAAGGGTCATGCGGCTAATAAAAAGGCTGCAGCAGCCAAAAAATAAAATAGGGTAAATAGTTATGACAACGACAAGATATGGAATTAAAGATAATCAAGCGCGCGCATTTAATAAATTAATCCGCGTTAGCCACCAGAAATTGAATCTGGTTTGCGATACTGTTCGTGGTTTACCAGTAGAACGTGCTATCGATGTCTTGAAATTTTCTAAAAAACGCGTTGCTGGTGAAGTTTTAAAGACTTTGTTGTCTGCGGTTGCAAATGCAGAAAATAATAAAAATCTGCCTGCAGATAGCCTGTTCGTCAAAGAAATTTGGTGCGGCAAGGCTTTGACAATGAAGCGTATTATGGCCGGTCCTCGCGGTAGTGCTCGTCCGATTTTGAAACCTTTTTCTAATTTGACAATCGTTTTGGAATCTGGGGCTGCACCAAAAAAGAAAACTGTAAAAAAAGAAACAACAGCCGCCAAAAAGGAAAAGGCTAAATAAGGTATACATGGCAAGTGGTATGGATGCAAGGCACCCTGAATAAAACCTATACGGTTTCAAGAACATTTGCCATAAAATTAAGGAAGTAATAAAATGGGACAGAAAGTATCACCAATCTCATTACGTGAATTTATTAATAAAATTACTGATTCACGTTGGATTGCAAATAAAAAAGACTATGCGAATTTGTTGGCAGAAGACATCAAAATTCGTAAGTTTATCGAAAAGAAACTGAAAAAAGCAGGCTTGGCAAAAGTTGTTATTGAACGTTTTGCTAAGAAAGTAGTTGTAACAATTCATACATCTCGCCCTGGTATGATTATCGGTAAAAATGGTGCAGATATTGAAACACTACGTAACGACATCAAAAAGTTGGTTAAAAATGACCAAGTTGTTGTAAATATTTATGAAGTTCGTCGTCCTGATTTGAATGCTCAATTAGTTGCTCAGAATATTGCACAACAAATTGAAGGTCGTGTTTCTTTTAAACGTGCAATGAAAAAAGCTGTTCAAAACGCAGTTAAGGCAGGTGCACAAGGTATTAAAGTTATGTGTTCTGGTCGTCTTAATGGTGCGGAAATTGCTCGTAGCGAACAGATACGTGAAGGACGTATTCCTTTGCATACATTACGTGCTGATATTGATTATGCATCAATTCAAGCAAAAACAACTTACGGTGTTATCGGTGTGAAAGTTTGGATTTACACAGGTGATGTCGTAAATAAAGAAAAACTAGCATCTGAAATGGCTCGTCCAACAGAATATGCTGGTAGCAGCGAAAAGAAGAGCAAATAATTTTTGACTGTCATCTATATGGTGCAGGTAAAATCAAAAATTAAATAAAGAAATTAAAAGGTTATTGTTATGTTAATGCCAAATAAAACAAAGTTTCGCAAACAGCACAAAGGTCGCATTCATGGTGTGGCTAAGGGTGGTAGCGAATTGGCGTTCGGTTCTTTCGGTTTGAAAGCACTGACACCAGAACGTGTAACAGCGCGCCAGATTGAAGCAGCGCGTCGTGCAATTACTCGTCATATGAGACGTATGGGTAAATTGTGGATTCGCGTATTTCCAGATGTACCAGTTACTAAGAAACCTGCAGAAGTTCGTATGGGTAAAGGTAAGGGTGCAGTTGAATACTGGATTTGCCGCGTAAAACCAGGTCGTATCTTGTTCGAATTAGACGGTGTTAAACCGGAAGTTGCATATGAAGCATTTGCTTTGGCTGCAGCAAAACTGCCGGTAAAAACAAAAGTCGTTGAACGTAAGGTTAACTAATTTATAATTGCGCACTCGAAAAGAGGCATGGGCAAAAAGGTTAAAAAATGGCAGAAAAGAAAGTTGAAAAAGAATCTTTGACGTTGGAAGCATTGCACGGCAAACTGGAAAATTTGAAGAAAGATCAAATGGAACAGCGCTTTCAGCATGCTGCGGGTCAGATGCCGAAAACACACGTTATGCGTCAAACCCGTCGCGAAATTGCACGCGTAAAAACTCAGTTGAACGCTGCAAAAAAATAATAACAAATTGCCGATTTTTGTTGAGATTTCTAAAAAATTAGTTATCATATGCCGAAATCGGGTATAAAAATGGGCTTCAAATTCTATTCTTGCATTGTGCTTTTATAGAGTTTGAGATAGAAAAATGTAAGGGACTATAGTTATGCCAAGACGTATACTGCAAGGAACAGTTAAAAGTACAGCAAATGACAAAACAGTCGTTGTAGAAGTTGAACGTCGTTTCCGTCATCCTTTGTACGGTAAGTTCGTTAAGCAGAATAAAAAGTATAAGGCTCACGATGAAAACAACGAATATAAAGTTGGTGACATCGTTGCCATCGAAGAACATCGTCCAATCTCTAAGACAAAATCTTGGGTTGTAAAGGGGCGCGTTGGTGTCTCTAAAGACGGTTCAGTAGAAGTAGTGGACTAAAATCACAACAGGTTCTTTGAGGTCTTGTGAGGGTTTTCAGACCAGGGCAGTCGGAACCTATAACAAAGCAGCAGGGGATTGCCCTGCATGCAGGTAAAAGGTGAAAATATGATACAAAATGAAACAGTTATGACAGTTGCAGATAACTCTGGTGCGCGTAAAGCAATGTGCATCAAAGTTTTGGGCGGTTCTCATCGTCGTTATGCAACAGTTGGCGATAAAATCGTCGTCGCTATTAAAGAAGCGATTCCACGCGGTAAAGTTCAAAAGGGTACAGTTCAACGTGCTATTATCGTTCGTACAAAGTTCCCTGTAAAACGTCCAGATGGTTCAATCATTCGTTTCGATGACAATGCAGTTGTTCTGATAAACAAAAATAATTTCGAACCAATTGGTACACGTATTTTTGGACCTATCGCACGTGAAGTTCGTCGTAAATATGACGTTCAGAAAATCGTGTCTTTGGCACCAGAAGTAATATAACAATGGGTTAAAATAAAAGTTTGGTCCAGAAGTTAGAGAAAAGGTTACAAAATGAAAATTAAGAAAGGCGACGAAGTCGTAGTTATTTCGGGAAAATATAAAGGCGTAAAAGGTAAAGTTCTGGAAGCGCGCCCGTCTGAATCACGCGTTGTAGTTGAAGGTGTTAATCGTCACAAATGGCACGTAAAACCAACGCAAGAACAAGCTGGTCATATTGTTGATCGCGAAGCGCCTGTTCATGTATCTAACGTTGCTTTGGTTGATCCAAAAACTAAAAAAGCAACTCGCGTAGGATACAAAGTTGAAGGTGGTAAAAAAGTTCGCGTTGCAAAAAAGTCTGGCGTAGAATTGTAAAAAAAACCGGTTCCCGCTGTTACGGGGACAAAACGTTAAGGAATAAAAAAATGCAAAGCAGATTGCGTGAAATTTATGAAAAAGAAGTTGTACCTGAATTAATTAAAGAATTTGGGTATAAAAATAAATTGGCGGTTCCAAAACTGTCTAAAATTGTTTTGAATATGGGCGTTGGTGAAGCAATTTCTGATAAAAAGAAATTGGATTCTGCCGCTGCAGATTTGACTGCTATTGCAGCACAAAAGTCTGTAATTACACGTGCAAAGAAATCTATCGCTACATATCGTTTGCGTGAAGGTCAACCTATCGGTACTAAAGTTACATTGCGTGGCAAAAGAATGTATGATTTCTTGGATAAATTGATTGTTGTTGCGTTGCCACGTGTAAAGGATTTTCGTGGTTTATCAAAATCTAAATTTGACGGTCGTGGAAATTATGCTTTTGGTATCAAAGAACATTTGATATTCCCAGAAATTTCTGTTGATAAAATTGATGCGATTCGTGGAATGGATATCGTTATTGCAACAACCGCAAAAACTGATGATGAAGCACGTGCATTGCTGACAAAAATCGGCTTGCCATTGGTTTTGAAATAATTAAAAGGTATAAAAATGGCTAAATTAGCGTTAATAAACAAACAAAAAAGACGTGAAAAATTAGTTGCTCAGTACGCTAAAAAGCGCGAAGCAATCAAGGCAAAAATGTCTGTAAATGCAACGCCAGAAGAACGTATGGATGCAATGAAGAAATTAGCAAAATTGCCACGTAATGCGAATCCTACGCGTTTGCGTAATCGTTGTTCTGTTACAGGTCGTTCACGCGGTTTCTCTCGCTTGTTCGGTTTGTGCCGTCAACAGGTTCGTACTATGGCGTCTGAAGGTAAACTACCGGGCGTTCGTAAGTCAAGTTGGTAATTTTTAACCTCAGTTGTGGACAATGCAACTGGGCAGCAGAACGAGAGAACTCGTTCATAACAAGGAGTAAAAGATGTCATTATCACACCCAATCGGAGATATGCTGACTCGTATTCGTAACGGTCAGAATGCCGGTAAAGAATTTGTAACTGTTCCAAACAGCAAATTGCGTGCAGCAGTTTTGGCTGTTTTGAAAGATGAAGGTTTTATTACTGATTTCCGCAAAGAACAAATAGACGAACATCGTTCTAATTTGGTCATTGAATTGAAATATGTTGGCGGAAATGGTGCTATCCAAGAAATTTCTGTAATTTCAAAACCAGGTCGTCGTGTATATTCTGGTAGTGCAAAAATGCCAAAAGTTTTAAACGGCTTGGGTATCGCGATTGTTTCTACACCAAACGGCGTTATGACCGATCACAAGGCGCGCTTGATGAATGTCGGTGGCGAAGTATTGTGCAAGGTTATCTAATTAGAAGTGAGGTTTAAGTTATGTCTCGTGCAGGAAAATATCCAGTTAAACTGAAAGAAGGCGTATCTGCGGCAATTGCTGGGAATGTCTTAACAGTTAAAGGTCCAAAAGGCGAAATGAACTTGGCTTTGGATACAAAGCATGCCGGTTTGGTTGACGTTGTTATTGAAGCAGATAATATCGTTGTTACACCAAAAGATGCAGAAGATAAGGCTTCTCGTGCTATGTGGGGTACAATGACTCGTAATATTCGTTCTGCGGTTGAAGGCGTTTCAAACGGTTTTACTAAAGAAATGTATATGAAGGGTGTCGGTTATAAAGCATCCGTTAATGGTAACAAGTTGGTTTTGGTTGCAGGTTATTCTCATGATGTTATCATGGAAATTCCAGCAGGTTTGACAGTTCAGATGGGTGAAACACCAACAGAATTTGCTATTAAAGGTATTGATAAATGCTTGGTCGGACTTTTTGCAGATAAAGTTCATAAGGTTCGTAAAGCTGATCCTTATAAGGGTAAAGGTATCTTCTACAAGGGCGAAAGAATCCGTCGTAAAGAAGGTAAGAAGAAATAATAAATAAGGTTTGATTCCCGCTGTTACGGGGATTAGGAAAAAAGGAAACAAAATGTTAAAACATTTGTCTACAGAAGAAAGACGTACGTTAGCAAATCGCGCGGCGTTAAAAAGAAAAAATCCAGGTAAAATCCGTTTGTCGGTTTTTCGTTCTGGGCGTCATATTGAAATTCAGGCTATTGATGATGTTAAGGGTCATACAATTTGTGCTGCATCTTCAAAAGAAAAAGACTTTAAAGGCAAAGGTTGGAATATCGCCGGTGCTGAGTTAGTCGGTAAAGCGTTCGCAGAACGTGCAGTTAAAGCAAATATTGCTGATAATTGTTATTTTGATCGTGGTGGTTATCGTTATCACGGTCGTGTAAAGGCTCTGTGCGAAGCAATCCGTGCAGGTGGTGTTAGAATTTAATAATGTGTTTCTGAATATACGGAGTTTATAATGGCACGTTTTGATGATAAAAAATTGCAGACGGATAACTTGGTAGACAAATTAGTTTCTATCAATCGTGTATCTAAGACTGTAAAAGGTGGACGTAATATGTCTTTCTCGGCCTTGGTTGTGGTCGGGGATAAAGCTGGTAGAGTTGGATTCGGCAAAGGTAAAGCTTTGGAAGTTCAAGCGGCAGTTCAAAAAGCAACAAAAGCAGCGAAAGCAAAAATGATTCGCGTACCTCTGAAAGAAGGTCGTACTTTGCATCATGATAGCGCAGCAAAATACGGTGCAAGTAAGTTGGTTGTTCGTAGTGCTGTTCCTGGTACTGGTATTATTGCAGGTGGTGCATTGCGTGCGGTATTCGAATGCTTGGGCGTTCAAGACGTTGTTGTAAAATCTCAGGGGTCTAATAATCCTAATAATATGATTCGTGCAGCGTTCTTGGCTTTTGCAAAAATGAATTCACCTAAAACAGTTGCAGCGCGTCGCGGTAAAAGTGTTGCGGAAATTATCGCTGGTCGTGACGGTAAAAAATTAGAACCTGCAGCAACTGCAGAAGATAAATAATCAACGCATCTAAAAACGGAGTAGTGAATTATGGCTAAGATAATTGTTAAGCAAATTAAAAGCGTTATCGGTCGCCCAGAAGATCAACGCAAAGTTGTTGCTGCGTTGGGTTTAGGTCGAGTAGGTAAAACAAAAGAACTTGGTGATACACCTGCTGTTCGCGGTATGGTTGCAAAAGTTTCTCATCTGGTTGAAATAGTAGAAAAATAATAAATAAACCGAGTACACTTGTTTGTGTGCGAAAAAGGACTACTTTTTTAGTAGACCGCAGGAAAAAGGAAAATAAAAATGAAACTTAATGCTTTGATGGATAATTTCGGTGCTCGTGCAAATGTTAAGCGTGTTGGTCGTGGTATCGGTTCTGGTATGGGTAAAACTTCTGGTCGTGGTAATAAAGGTCAGAAAGCTCGTAGCGGTTCTCGTAAACAGGCTACTTTCCAAGGTGGACAGATGCCAATTTTGCGTCGTTTCCCAAAATTTGGTTTTAACAATCCTTTCGCTAAAGAATATGTTACTATCAATTTAGGTGATATCGAAAAATTTATCGCATCTGGTAAAATTGATGCAAAATCACCGATTTCAATTGATTCTTTGTTAAATGCCAAAATCGTTAATCGTAAATTGTCAGGCTTGAAGGTTTTGGCCAAAGGCGAAATAAAAACATCTGTTAATATTATCGCTGATAAATGGTCAAAGGCAGCTGAAAAAGCAATCGTTAAAGCTGGCGGTTCAATAAAAAATAAGTAATCTTTATAATGTTTGCATCTGGTATGCCAGATGCAAACTAACAATAAAAGTTCGTTCGCATGAAATTTTTAAGAAACTTTTTTGGAAACTTATCTGATTTACAAAAACGCATACTGTTTACACTGGGTGCGTTAATTGTGTATCGTATAGGTTCTTTTATTCCTCTGCCAGGTGTTAATGCTTCTGCGGTACTTCACTTGTTTAGTGGTGAAGGCAGTGGTATGATGGGAATGTTTGATATGTTTTCGGGTGGTTCCTTGTCGCGTATGTCTGTTTTGGCATTGAACATCTTCCCTTATATCTCTGCGTCAATCGTTCTGCAATTATTAACGGCTACAAGCAAATCTTTAAACGAATTGCGCAAAGAAGGTGAATCAGGGCGTATCAAAATCAACCAGTATACTCGTTATTTAGCAGTTTTCTTGGCCGTAGTTCAAGGTTGGGCAGTAGTTCGTGGTTTGGAATCAATGGCACCAGTAAATGGGGTTGCCGCGGTTGTTAACCCAGGATTTGCTTTCGAATTGTCCGCTATAATTGCTCTGGTCGGTGGTACCGTATTTGTTATGTGGTTGGCAGAACAAATTACAGCACGTGGTATAGGGCAGGGTGCATCATTGTTAATCTTTGCAGGTATTATAGCAGAAGTCCCAGGAGGTATTGCTCAGTTGTTATCTTTGGGGTCTGTCGGACAAATTTCACCTGCGATGATTGCGCTGGTAATAGCATTCGTTATCGGTATCATAGCTTTGATTGCGTTTTTTGAACAGGCACAACGTCGTATTCAAATTTTATACCCTCGTCAGGTTATGGCGAACGGTGTCATGAATACAAATGCTTCTTATCTGCCTATCAAAGTTAATATGTCTGGTGTTATGGGACCTGTTTTTGCAGCAAGTATTATGATGTTGCCGGCGTTTATACAGCGTTTCGCGCAAAGCGAAAATGTAATTGTACAAAATATTATGGCTTTCTTTACTTATGGTGCATGGTCTTATATCATAACATATACAATTTTAATCGCGTTCTTTGCATATTTCCAGACTGCGGTTATATTTAATTCAGAAGAAACAAGTAATAATCTGAAAAATGCAGGTGGTTATATACCAGGTGTTCGCCCAGGTGAACAGACTATGCATTATTTAGATGCAGTTGTTTCTCGGACAACGGCAATAGGTGTTTTATACTTAGTCGTTGTCTGCGTTGTACCAATAATTCTGAATGCTCATATGGGAATGCCTTTGACAATCGGGGGTACCAGCGTTTTAATCGTTGCTGGTGTTGTCTTGGATACTATGAATCAAGTTCAGTCTTATTTGGTCGCAAAGCAATATAAAAGCGTTATTAATAGCGCACAGAAAAAAGGTCGCTTCCGTTAAAGATTGTCTTTATGTGTCTTGATGAGAAGCAAAACAAAATTTGACTTTTGCAGCATTTTGTATAAAATAATGCAGCAAAATAAAATACTCTTGAAAATCTGACGGCAGTTTTTTAAGAGTTTGGTATCGGAACTTATAAAATTATGTTCCGCAATAAATAAAAAGGAAAATGAAAAATGGCACGTATAGCAGGTGTTAACATTCCTACAGAAAAGCGCATTGAAATCGCGTTGCAATACATTCATGGTATTGGACCTGCAAAGTCTGCTCAGATTTGCAGGGCTTTGAAATTGAAAGATGGTCTGCGCGCGAAAGACTTGACTGATGAGGAAGTTGTTAAAATTTCTAAATATATAGAAGAAAACTTTAAAGTAGAAGGTGATGTTCGCCGTGAAGTTGCAATGAATATTAAACGTTTGCAAGATTTGAAAACATATCGCGGTATTCGTCATCGTAACCGTTTACCGGTTCGCGGTCAGCGTACTCAGACAAATGCTCGTACTCGTAAGGGTAAGCGCGTTGTAGTTGCTGGTTCCGCAGTAAAGGGTAAATAATATTAACAGGTAGAGATTAACACGATAGTTAATTGAAGACATCTAAAAAGGTAATTATAAAATGGCAGTTACAAAAGCTAAAAAGAAAGTCGTAAAAAAAGTATCTCATGGTATCGCCCATGTTGTCGCGACTAATAACAATACTCGTATCACAATCACAGATCAGTCTGGTGCAGTTTTAACTTGGGCAACGGCTGGTGCAAATAATTTTAAAGGCGCTAAAAAATCTACACCATATGCAGCAACTGTTGTTGCAGACGCAGTCGGTAAGAAAGTTGCTGAAATGGGCATGAAAACAGTTGATGTTTTGATGCGTGGTATTGGTCAAGGTCGTGAATCTGCTGTACGTGGTTTGGCGAATGCAGGATTGATTGTTCAGTCTATTACAGATACTACACGTATCCCACACAACGGATGCCGTCCAAAGAAAGTTCGTCGTGTATAATTATGATGAATTATTGATAATAAAAAATCCCGCATTCGCGGGATTTTTATTTTGGTTTTATTTTTTTTATTTTACAATTCTACGAGTTGAAAATGTACCAGCAGGAACATATTTTGTCACAGGTTTATATACTTGGTAATGGTCAATTACTTCTGTGTATGTTTTTACCTTAACTGGTTTTGCAGCCATTTGGCAACCGCAGTAATTACGAGGAACTTCAATAGAAGATGCCACGCGACGGCAATCGTTTTTGTAATTTGCTTTTTTAGGCGCAACATATGCGCGATTTGTGTATGAAACGGTATCAATAGTTAATTTTTCACGAACTGTATAAGTTTCTGTTTCTTGATAAGCAAATGCATTAGAACACAAAGCACCTGCAAAAATAAAACCTAAAAATAATTTTTTCATATTTGTCCTTTTGTAAGATTATTGTTATCTTAGGACAATAAATTTTAGTTGTCAACATTTTGTGCGTTTTTTCTACTTTGTTTTTGCGGGTTAATTAAGCGTTTTTTTCTTAATAAATGTTTGACTTTTATATATTTCTGATATAAAATTCGCGAGCGCACATAAGGTTATGTGGGCAACCGAATGGTGAAAATAATAAACTAAGCCTAAAGGAAATATTCATGATTGAAAAAAACTGGATGACTTTGATTAAGCCTAAAAAACTTAATATCAAGGTAGATGAGCATAATCCTAATTTAGCAACTTTGGTAGCAGAACCACTAGAAAAGGGATTTGGTTTAACATTAGGTACCGCACTGCGTCGTGTATTGTTATCTTCCTTGCAGGGGTGTGCACCGATTTATATTAAAATTGATGGGGTTCAACATGAATTTTCCAGTATATCTGGTGTTCGTGAAGATGTCACAGATATTATTTTGAATTTGAAAGGTGTTTATTTCAAGGCTTTGACAGAAGGACAGCATAAAGCTTATTTGAAAGTAAAAGGTCCAGCAGTTGTTACAGCAGGTATGATTGAAACAACTGGTAATGTTGAAGTTATGAATAAAGATGTCGAAATTTGCACTTTGGATAAAGGCGCAAGTTTGGATATGGAAATCACTTTGGCAACCGGTCGTGGTTATGTGCCTGCAAGTGCACACGCAGAAGGTTTGCCATTGGGGGTTATTCCTGTTGATTCTATCTTCTCGCCGATTTTGAATGTTGCTTCTGCAGTTTCAGAAACTCGTGTTGGACAGTCAACAGACTTTGATAAATTGGAATTAACTGTTAAGACAAACGGTTCTGTTTCTCCAGAAGATGCAATCGCTTTCGCAGCACGTATCTTGACAGATCAATTGGTTGTATTCATCAACTTTGAAGACCCAGCACAGATTAATGCGCCTACAGAAGAAGAAAAAGCAAAAGATGCTTTGCCATTCGATCCAAAATTGTTGAAGCATGTTGATGAACTTGAATTATCTGTTCGTGCAAATAACTGCTTGAAGAACGATAAGATTAACTGGTTGGGTGAATTGGTACAGAAGACAGAAGCAGATATGTTAAAGACACCTAACTTTGGCCGTAAGTCTTTGAACGAAATTAAAGTTCAATTGGAAGCAATGGGTTTAAGTTTGGGTATGGATGTACCAGGTTGGCCACCAGAAAATATTGCTGAATTGGCAAAAAAATATGAAGATCCATATAAATAAGGATTGATAGTGAAACAGAATAAAAACAAAAAAGAAAAATTTTTGCAAAGTGAAAATGTTTTTGCTCAAATTTTGCGGATGGTCTTTTTTGGAGAATATTCAAAACAAAAATAAATTCCTGGTTCTGAAATTTATGTTTTAGGCTAGGGAAGTCTCAGAAATCCCCGGTGAAAACTGGGGCAGAACAAAATAAAGGAGTAATCGATGAGACATATGAAAGCAGGTCGCACTTTTAATCGCGATACAAATGCTCGCAAGGCTTTGTTTATTGGTCTGGCGAAAAACTTAATTGAAAAAGAACAAATTAAAACGACTTTGCCAAAAGCAAAAGATTTGCGTAGCGTAGTTGAAAAATTGATTACTCGCGCAAAGGTCGATACAGTTGCTAATCGTCGTTTGACTGCAAGTGAATTAGGTAATGATTCTGCAGCAACAGTAAAAAAATTATTTACTGTTTTGGGACCTCGTTATGCAAAACGCCCTGGTGGTTATACTCGCGTTTTGAAAGCAGGCTTTCGTTATGGCGATGCTGCACCTATGGCTATCATTGAATTGGTCGACCGTGATGTTAATGCGAAAAAGGTTGTAAAAAAGGTTGCTGAAGAATCTGCAGAAAAAACAGCAGCGGAACAGGCTGAAAAGGAAACTGCAAAAGAAGAAAAAACAGCAGAAACAAAAAAAGAAACAACTAAACGTCGCACTGCTTCTAAAAAGTAATGTGTATGGTTTGTAAAAATGCCCCATCTGGGGCATTTTTTTATTTTTTTTATTTTGTTTCAGACTTTATCTTGTTCTTTGTAAGACGGCTATCATTTCAGAATTTGCGTTGGTCTTATCTTTTTGAATATAACCAATTTTTGCCCATCTTTTGAATTTTTTTGAAGCTTCATAAAAGGCTTGTCTGTTTTTGTATATTCCCCAGTTGCCTGTTTGGGCAATTATATAACCTTCTGGGCGAACATAGTTTCGTAAACTTGCTAAAATAGAATGAATCTGCTCTTTTTTCATGTATTCTAGAATATTAGATAAATTAATGACGTCATATTCTTTTATTAAACGTGAATGTAATGATTTTATGTCTGTCCAAATAAATTTAAATGGTTGGGATATCTTTTTCTGCATAGTTTCAAATTCTTCATTCGTAGGAAGATAGTCTATATAGTTTTGTGGGCTTAGACCGTTACTGAAAATATTACAGTCATTCATTTGTTGAATAAAAGTTTGACTGTTTTTAGGAATTTCTGACAATATTTGTTTTATATTTGGAATTGATGAAATGTTGCGACTAAAATGTAAATCGGTTAATAAGTGTGTATAATCTTTGCGACTTAACTTATGTATAGCAACTGTTTTTATGTCAGAAATTGCTTTTGCGCAGAAAGATATATCAAATGTATCTATTTCTGTCGCGCCGTTTAGGCTGTAAAACATAGGCTGTTCACCGCTGCCCATTACGGTTAAGACTTTTTTTGCTTCTGTAGATGTTAGTTCTGATACCCATCTGATATCTTCGTTCGTGACAACGTACGCTGGGGAATAATATGAAAATGCTTTGAATTCGTTGTATGTTTTTGAACCGTCTTTCATTGCGATATAATCGCTATGTGCGCTTTCAATATTCATTTTTGGTATGTTGATTTTCATCTTGAGCCTTTTGTTCTTTTACCCAATTAAATATAATACAAAAATAAAATATGTCAATATGTTGCGATAAAATTTTATCTTTATGGATAAAAATATGAAAAAAGGCTTTTAATAAAATCTTAATATGTGGTAAAATTAAATAAATGTTGAAGGGATTTTGAATGAAAAAGTGGTTATTGTTTTCTGTATTATTAGCAGGTGTGGGTTTTAATGTAGATGCAGCAGTTCCGCAACAAAGACGTGGTTCCGCTAGTGCGCAAACGGCGGCAACTACTTCTTCAGCGCGTTCAAGTGCTGTTACTGCAAGAAGTGCGACTACTGCACGTAGTGCGACACAGACAGCAACACCGGCTGTTTCTGCACGTGCTGCAACGACTGGACGTACAACGGTTAGTAGGACTTCTTCAACCTCTACTTCTTCTACGCCTGGTGTAACTGCGCGTGCCGCAACAACAAAAAGTGTTATTGGGTCGGGGACAAAGGTTGCAACTGCTACAGAAAATATAGTTGTTAGTGAAGAATGTCGTCAGAAATATATGGGATGTATGGATTCTTTCTGTATGCTGGATAATGATACTGGAGGACGCTGTATCTGTAGTGATAGAAATGCTGAATTAGATAGTGTTTTGGCAGAAATTGAAAAACTTGATCAGCAAAGTTATCAAATGGCAACTGTGGGTGTTGAAAGAATAGAAATGGGCGACGCGGCGGATGCTGCAATAGCAAATGCCAATGCTGTTGCAGATGCTATTTTGAATGCGGTTGATGAAAAAGAAGAAAGAAAATTAGATTTATCTTTGTGGGATACAACAATTAATTTCGATGATGAGGATATTTTTGCAGAAGCGGATTCTTTACAAAGTGCTATAGAAGGTAAAGAAGGGGACAGTTTATATCGTGCGGCATCTGATATATGTGTGGCTCAAATACCTGAGTGCTCAAATGAATTGTCTATGTTGCAGTTGATGTATTCTCAGCAAATAAAATCTGATTGTACCGCTTATGAAAATAGTCTTAAACAGCAGAAAAATGCTAGTGCACAAAAATTGGCGGCCGCAGAAAAGGCTTTGCGTGATGCTGCGCTGGAACAATATCAATCGGCGAATAAATATGATTTGGGGCAATGTACAGTCGAATTTAAAAATTGCATGATTACAACTGGTGGGTGTGGGGAAGATTTTGCAAATTGCGCTTCTGTCGCAGCATCTGATAATACAAATATTACACAAAGCACTTCAAAGAAGGCTAAAAGTTATAAAATTCAGGGTGCTGTGACAAGTATTGAAATTTCTGCGTCTACATATGATACTTTGGTCGCTAAAAAGCCTTTGTGTGAATCTGTTACAAAATCTTGCGTTGCTGTCGCAGATCAAGTTTGGGATACCTTCTTGAAAGAGGCTGCACCACAAATTAAGTCTGCTGAGTTAATTGCAGAAAATAATGCTCGTCAGAATTGTATAGGTTCTATTTCTGATTGTTTCCAAAAGGCTTGTAAAGATAACATCGATCCAAACGATCCAGATGGTTCTTATGATATGTGTTTGACTCGTCCTGAAACGATGTTGAATGTATGTAAGATTCCTTTAAATGCTTGTGGAATTGATGCTTCCTCTGCAGAGAAAGCCTCTCAATCTCAGATTTGGGATTTCGTTGTTGCTAGATTAGCTTCTATGCGTGTCGATTCTTGTACAACACAAGTTAAAGAATGCTTGCAATCAGAAGACCGTTGCGGTTCAGATTATACACAGTGTGTCGGTTTGGATACGGATACAATTGTTCGTATGTGTCCTTATGATTCTTTGGTTGGTTGCCAAATGGTATATGGTGAAGATGAAATTCGCGGTGATGCTGTTTATGACGAATTGGCAAATATGGTTCAGGGCATTATGTTAAATATTGATAATAGTATGTTAACAGAATGTCAGAATGCTGCTAATGAAGCCATGATAAAAGTATGCGGTAGTTCTGAAAACTGTGATAATTTGACAGTTGATGAGAATATCGGAGCACGTTCTTTGGAATATAAGATTTGTGAATATACCAATAGTGATGATAGTCTTGATATTGATTATGCAAAATGTAGAACAGATGTGTCACAAATTATGGATTCTGAATTGGGGCGTGTTCAGGGAGCAATGGGTGCTGGTTTAGGTCCGGTAACACCTTTCGCAGGAGTTATTGACGGTACTATTTATTGGGAAAGCGTCGATTTTGATGAAGATGGAAAATTGATGAGTGTTGATGAATATCTTGCTGCCGTTGGTTCAGAAGGTGTTACAGAACAGCAGAAAGAAAAAATATCATCAGAACTTGCGGTTTTGCAATCAAATATAAATGCGGCTATTTCTGCAATAGAAGCAGACCCGACAGTTCAATATTGTATGACAGGACGTGAAGTTCAGGGTATGCGTACATCACAAAGTGATACAAGACAAGTTATAGGTCGTAATGGCGCAAATGAAGGCAGATTCCCAGAACTTACAAAACAGATGCGTTTGATGATTGCTACATCTGCTTTGAAATCAGCAAAAGACAATTACTATAAAAAGTATGATGAATTAAGT
Organism: uncultured Alphaproteobacteria bacterium; assembly: GCA_944389265.1. Taxonomy (GTDB): domain Bacteria; phylum Pseudomonadota; class Alphaproteobacteria; order Rs-D84; family Rs-D84; genus Enterousia. Next base: position 210,929 of record CALXLS010000002.1, on the reverse strand, counting down.
GAAAAAATGATGCAAGATTATGTCACCATCGGTGAAAGAATGGCAGAAATAGAAGGTGAAAATGCACTGGATGCGCGCCGTGAAATTGCACGTGTAGCATGTATAAATTTTGCAGATGCTTCTATATTGCCGAAGTCACCAAATCCACCTAAAAGTGCTTTTGGTAAAGTGCTTGGAGCTTTGGCTTTCGTTGGAGCAGCTGTTGCGGCACCTTTTACCGGCGGTTTAAGTTTAACTGCAACCATCGCAATCGGAGCAGGTTTGACAGGAACTGCTGCAATCGGATTGCTCGGAAATGCGGGCTCTGGTGGGGCAAATGGTGCGGACTCTTCACTGCAACGAGAGTTGATTGGTTCAAAGTCGCTTAACCAGTGGAACTATAAGGAAACTATTACAGCGACATTCGAATGGGATACTCTGGTCTGCCATAAGTGTGTAAGAAGTCAGCAGTGCAGTAAGACTAAGAATCCGTTGTTCGGTAGTAAGTACTGCAAGAGTTGGGCAGATCCAGTAGAAACTTGCAATGATACCCAGTTCTAATTATATAAAAAACCGCCAAAAGGCGGTTTTTTATATCGTTTCTAAATCACTTATATTTTTTATAATTTTTATTCCTTGGGATTCCCATTCTGTGCAACGGCTTTCTAAATCCATTATGTTTGTTTCCGCTAGATATAAAATAGGAACTTGTTTGTTGGTGGATGTTCTTTCTAATAATTTTTTTATAGGAGATACTTTCCTTTTCCCTGCCGCAAACCAATTTTCGTTGTCTGCAATCCAGAAGTCATTGTCGTTATGTATGGCTATAACTATATTTTGAGTTATTATCAAATCATCGTCAATGCTTACTTCCTGACCTTGTTTTATTAAAATATTGATAAGTTTATCCTGAGTTTCTTTGTCAGTTTTTACTGCGCTTTCTTTTTCGGGGGCTCCCTCGTCAAAGTCGATATCTTGAAATACAGGTGTAAAATTCGGAACAGAAAAGTTCCCTTCTGAAAAATCTTCTTCTGAAAGATTTTCGCTTTCAAAATTAAAATCTGTCGGTAATGGTAATTCGCCTGCTGCTTGTGTTGCAGGAATTGTTTCTTTTACTGGTTCTTCGCTTTTATGTTGCAATTCTGTGACATTACTTATATCAAAATTTGATTTTATAAAACTACGATTGATGGTACTACGCGCGCGCAAAAACGGTGCGCGTAATTCCGCAGGTAGCCCTTGGGGAAATGTATCTTTTTCTTCTTCTTGTTCTTCTTTTTTTTCGGGTTCTGCTTCCGGTTCCTTTTTTTCTTCTGCAACAGGTTGTAAGAATTTTGGTAATGGTATTGTAAATAAAGGTTTTTTGGTCCTGATTATAATAGCAGTTGTTGCCGCATATAAAGGTAGTGCTGCCAACATTAATAATCCGAATACAAAACCTGGGAAACCGCGTAATTCGGCATGCATAAGTCTTATCCATTGCGCTTTTGAAAAAATATCAAAGTTGAATAGCCCAAGCAAAATAACCCACATCAATGTTATGTAGCATGCGGTCCATATTATGGCGTATTTGTTCGTTTTTAAAAAATCTAAGAATTTATTCATTTATTAATATTATAGACAATAATACGTATTTGTCAATATTTATTGCGATCAATCTGGTAAAGTTTTTAATCTAAAAAATACTTTTTTTTAATGTTCTTTTAGGGTATAATTATAAAGATAAAAAGGGGGAGTTTTTATGCGGAACTTGCGTAAGTTTTTTGGTACATCAATTGCTGTAATTGGTTTGTTTGCTTTTGTTGATGCCGGTTATTCAGCAGATAATTTAGGGCGTGCTTCCTATAACGTAAGGGGGATTAATCGTACTGGTGCTACGCAGGCAACTGCATCACAGCGTATGCCAACTATGCCGATTTTACCGGGAAATTCAGTTGGAAATTTATCTCCTAACTTGCCAACGGGTGGTACTTCTAGTAGCGTTCCTGATGAACCAGATGAACCAGATATTCCGGACGAACCAGAATGCCCAGATGGTGGTGCAAAAAATTCTGATTATACAATTGATAATTGTATGACAGATATTTTGTCTTGTGTTAATAATGGCGCTTTGCCTGGCGGTTTAAACGATTTGTTTAATGAAGATTTGCGTAATGCAATCGTTAATGGAATGGGACTATGTAACGCGCAAGTCGAAAGATGTATTACAGAAGTTCGTAGAGATTGTAAAAATATTTATCGCTCTTCTGCAGACGTTTGGATTGATTTCAATGCACGTAAGGTTCAACCAGAATACTATAATTTTGTGTTGCGTAAGACAGGTTTGACACCACATCAGGCAGAAAATACTTGCTGGTTGTTGGATAAAAATACTTACGGTTCTGCGTTTAATGCTGTTTCAAATAGTGGTACTGTCACATCCGAATATAACAACTTTGTCGGTGCTTATAACAATCAAAACGGTAATATTTTAATAAAAACTCAACCACAAGGTGTTCAGGTAAACGATAATAATCCGGGGGTTGATGGTCAGCGTGGACATTATGCTCGTTGGGATCCGACAACCGCTGAATGTTGGTTGCGTGTCGCTGCATATAATAAAGATACTCACATTAAAAATAGTTGGCTGTTTGGTGCCGCAGGTGATGATCAACCTGCAGAAGTATGGAAACAAGCAGGAGATACATTTACTTGTAATAAAGATTTGTTCGGTTTTTCGTTGATGAATAATACAAGTACGGCAGCCGTTGTTGGTATTGGTGGTGGAACTTTGGTTGGTGCTGGTGTCGGTGCTATCGTTGGGCATGGGGCACGTCCATTTGATTGCAGTATAAAAAGTCATCGTGAAATGTTGACCGAAGAATTACGTACAGATGGTAATTTCGGTACAATAAGCGAATATCTGGAAACAAGAATATCGCCAAATGTAGATGTTATGGATGAGGGTCAGTGTGCAGAAGTTGTTGAATTGTATGATAAATATAATCAGTTAAAAACTGCATTGAAATTGTGCGATACTGTAGAAACTATTTCTGAAGATGTAGAAATTATTTCTACCAGTGCGATTAATTGTTCCGGGTTTGAGGTTTTAGATGATTGTTTTGATGCTTTAGATATTACAAAATCTTGTGTCGGAAAGGGCTTTACAGATGTTCAACAATGTGTTGATTTCTTAAATCAGCAGGCTGTCGCAGGTGCGGATGCTTCTGTTTCAGGAGATTCAGATGCATTGTGTTCTTTCGAGCCTTTGAACTTGGCGCGTGCTAAAGGAACAAGTATTTATTGTTCTAGTACAACAGATATGTCTTGCAAGAGCCCTGTAGAAATACAGGTTGATATGGAACGCTTGGATAAAGTATTTACTTATAACATATCGGATTTGCTGCAAAATGGCGAAGAATCTAATATGTGGAAAAGCGTTGGTATTGGTGCAGGTATCGGCGCAGGTGCAGGTGGTTTGGCTACTGCGATAACCGCATTCGTAGAACGTAGCAACATTAATTGCCGTGTTGGTGACGGTTTGGCTCAAGTAGGCTTTGGTAAGTCATATTCTATAGGGTCATTAAAAGATTTCTATGTAAAGTGGAATCTTCGTTTGCCAGATACAATATCTCCAACTGCAACAGTTGATGATTGTGAATCTTGGAAACGTGCTTGCGCCACATTGACAGACTTAAATCAATGTAAAGCGGCACAGGTAAATTATAAACCAGAAGGTGCGGCAACAACTACGCTTGTTCCAACTGCGTGTACAGTATCTGGAAGTGCGTGTATAGAAAATTATCCAGTTGCTAAGTCTTATGGTGCATGTGAATAATCTAGATAGGTATAAATATCTATTAAAGCCCGCTTTTAATAGCGGGTTTTTTATGATTTATTCTTATCCTAAGAAATTTAATTTATATAGATTGATGATATATGCGGCATGAATATTTTTTAACAGGTGTGTACCGAATTTGTAAATTCTTTTATTAACATTTATCGCATTATATATTTTAATTTGTCTTTTGGTAAAACGCATATAGGGATTAAAATTACATATAGGATGCTTGGATAGTTCTTTATATGCATTTAGTTTGTCTTATATGGCTTTATAATGCGTAATGAAATAAATCTTATTTATAAAATATATTTATACCTTTTTGTGATTAATATTATTTTTAATAAAATATTTAAGGACGAATATGTAAAGATTATTATATCAAATAAAAAAAATCCCGCTGTATGCGGGACTTTTTTATTTATTTAACTATTACTGCAACTTGTGGTTGAGAAACTTATTTCGACTTTACGGCATGCTTCACAGTTTTTGTTATCTGCGGTGCATCCTTCTGCATTTTTACGAAATTCAGATGTGCATTCAGTAGAGGCAAGACCATATGTTTTTAAGTTGGCTTCTGAAAGCCCCGCACTTGTTAAAGCTTTCTTAACTGCATTTGCACGGTTCTGAGATAACGGTTCGTTTATAGCGTTTGTTCCTGTTTCATCTGTATGACCGACAACTGTTATGCAATAATTTGTATCTGTGCCCATTTGAGTCTTTACGCTACCTGCAAATTCCCCAATAGTTAACATTGCTTGATTTGTAAGTTCATAAGAACCTAATGCAAATAAATTTTTAGCAGGTAAAACTGTCTTTTCTGGAACTACAGTTTGTGTGACCGGAGTAGGCGCCACAACAGGTTCTGATTTTTTTATGCATAAACCGTTATTTATTTCGTGGCTTGTACTTGGGCATTCGCAGTTTTGACCGTCTGCTGTTTTTATGTATCCATTTACACAAGTGCATTCACCTGTATTTGGATCTACTTTTATGTTTGTATCTGTCGCGTCACATTTTGGTGTAATGTTTGTTGTTATTTTTTGACAGGTATCATTATCTCCTGGAACTGTGCCGTCAGGACATACGCATTCTGAACCATTGCCCATTTTATCACCTGGGCAACTTTCGCAAGTGTTGGTATTATTGTTGTATGATTTTTTTTGTTCATTGCATGTGCAATCTGGGTATGTTCCTGTTGAGTCTGTCGGGCATTTTGCATTCGCTTCTTGATTTGGCAAGGCGCTTACATTGTTTTCTAGTTTTTTCAAAGGTTCATACTTTGCTAATATAGCCTTGGAATCTTCTTTGTCTGCTTTTTTGTTTTCATTTATAGCTAAATTACCAGCAATACCAACCGCTGCACCGATTCCTGCGGTTATTAATCCTGTTTCTAATTTTTGTGCGGTATCCGCTTTCTGTTCTGCCCATGCGGCAGCGGCGGCACTATTCGGGTCTGATAATGCAGCAGCCAAAGATGTATATGCACCGTTTGTTTTACCCAAACCGACATCATCATATAGTCCTGTTTCTGCTTTATCCAGAATTGTTTCTGATTCTATGCCGGGTGTTAAGCCTAGCGCTTCCTTACGGATTTTTAAATCTGCGGCTAATTGAACATACTCATTGTATAGTGAAAATAGTTGGTTGCCACCAGGTAGTTCAATTCCTGTTTCGCCTCCTTGTATGTTTTTGCCTTGACCATAGTCACAACGAAATGTTGCAAGGTATGCGGCCATGTCTTGTTCTGCGGCGGTATCTGCGCGTTGTTCAGAAAGGGCAGATAAAGCCTGCATGCCGCCTATACCCATAGCACCAATGCTGGCTGCACCTAATAATTTATTTGCAGTAGATTGTTCTTTCGCCTTCATTTCATCTGCGTTTTCCTGCAGTTCTTCAATTTCTTTTTTTGCATCTTCTTCTGAAAGTATCGGTGTTATGCAGGAAAGTTTGTCTTGAGATGGTGTGTAACCATCTTTACACTGGTCAATTATACAGATTTCTTTTCCGGCTTCTGCATTGTATTCACGATGGGCAGCAATTGCATTTTTTGGCATAGGCTTGCAATCGCCAGAAATTGCGGTGCAAATACCTTTATTTACTTCATATCCTGCTTCACATTCTGTGGCATGACAAATACCATTCTTTAATTCTCCTGCTGTTGCATGTTCTATCTTTGCTAATTGTTCCGCAGAGCAGGGACCATCACTAGGTATACATGCGCTGCCATCATCGTTCGGAATATAATGGTCATTACATTTTTTTATCTCGCAAATTAGTTGGTTGTTTTCCCATTTATATTTTGCTTCTTTTTCATGAGGGTCGTTTAATGTGCATCTTTCGCCAACCATATCTTTGCAATCGTCACCGTCTTCATTTAAAACATAACGTGGACCAACGCATTCAATCTTTTCGCATTTTTCTGCTTTTTTATTTAGTTTGTATCCAAAAACACAGGCGTCAGGAACACAATAAACACCGTTTCCATCCGGGTTCCTGGCGGTCATGCCAGATTTCGCGTTTATTGCTGTAAGCTGATCTGTTGAACATGGTTTGCTTTCCCATGTCGCTACAACTGTTACATCATTTATTTTGAAACTTTCTTCTTTCAAAGTGACTCGCAGATTTTGACCAGGTGATAAAGTTTCTGTTTTAAAACCGACAAAGGATATTTTTAAGTCGTCTTCACTTGGAAAGTTTGTTATTGTAAAATTTCCGTTTATATCAGATGTTGTACCTGTGTTTGGTGTAGAAGACGCAGAAATATTTGCACCTGGTAACGGTTCCCCCATTTCGTCAAGAATTGTTCCTGATACAGTTATCGGTTCTGCAAGTGCAGGTATTACGATTAATGTGGAAAAGAATGTGCAAAATATTTTTTTCATTTTTTATATCGTTATTTTCGTTGTACTACACTTTTTGTTTCTTTTGATTCTGAACCTGCAGAAGAACTTGCGCCTGTTGTCGTAGTTTTTGCTTCATTACCTGATGCTTGTGCTGTTTTTTGTTCAGATGTTGAATTTGTTGTTGCAGGTGTTTCACCTTCTTTTTTTGCAGCATCAGAATCATTTCCTTTAGATTGTGCGGTATTAGAAGATGTGGGGTTATTACCATAGTTTTCTTGATATTCTTTTTTTGCGTCTTTTAACGCACTTTCTGCTTTTTGTGTGTCTATTGCACGACTAATTGCACCAGATGTTAATGCGCCTGCAGCAACGCCAAGACCGGAACCCAGCAAACTTGATGTCGCAGATGTCTGTGTTCTGGTCAGTCTGTATGCATTTTCCATAAATGTTGTGACATCTATACCAAACCAATTAGGTGTACAATCAAATGTGTTTCCTGCGTACGCTTTTTTAGATGCATAAAGTGTAGAATCATCACCTGCATAAAATTCAACAGTATAAACACAATCTAAACTACGTTCGTCAAACATAGCACCCAGCATGCGACATTGTTCCGCCATCTGGTCGCGTAAATCATATAGACGTTCTTCGTCTTTTTGTACCTGCTTTTCTGCGTCTTGACGCAAAGTCGCAAATACTTGCATTGTACGATTCGTAAGACCATTGTCTTGTTGGGTACAGTTTTTTGCAATTGTTTCACATGCAGCAATCGCCGCATCGCCTGCGGCTTTGCCCAAACACTTGCTAAATGTTACGCCACATTGAGTCATTATGCAGTCGTTGTATCTGTTTCCGCAATCTATCACAGCGTTGTATGAAGCAAGACGTGCATTCATGTCGCGGTCTGCCTTTATTTCAGATGCAAACATTCTGTATTCTTCACCGCTACATTCTGTTTCACGACGGCAAGAATCCATTTTGTTACCCCAGCTAGTATCTGTATCACCGCTGCACTTAGAAAAGTCATTGCCGCATTTGCCTTGCATGCATTTCCTTAAACCAATATCACATGCGTTTTGACCACTTGCAAGGGCGGTTTGCATAGTTTGTGTTGCTGTATTGGTCGCGTCTTGTGCATCTAATGCGGCGCGCTGGCGTTGTATCATTTCTGCTAGTTCTGTGCTGGAAGAATCTGTCGCAGATGTGCTGGTCGAACCTAAAACTTCGTCAAATTGTGAAGATTTATTTTCAATTACGATTTCTTCTTCTACTTCTGCGTCTTCTTCTACGGTTCCTTCTTCATCGTCTTCTGTTTCTGTGGTCGATGTACTTTGACTTGGAGAAATGCTCATTGTAGGCATCCGAGAAGTAATATTTGTTCTTGTCGCAACAGTTGGTCTGGATGTGGCAGAAGTTGTCGTGCCGCGTTGAACAACTGCGCCGTTAGAAGAGGTGGCAAAAAGTGCAATTACAGTTATGCATATCGCATGACTTAGTATTCGCATAGTATGCGATTGTGATATGTAATTAAAATTTTTTATCATACTCTTCATTATCTTTTTATTTATTTTAATAGGTCACAGGCCAAATCGTAAAATTTACATAATTGTGTTGCCGCTGATTTTTCTGATTCATAACCAACTGCGCATTTGTTTGGCATACTGCGTTCACAAACACTTTTTATACATGTTTCACGAGCCGTATTGTCTGTACATGCGGTCTTTGCATCAGATAATTTTTTGTCGCGTGCTGTCTGGTATGCAGTGACTATGTTGGATAATAATTTGTCTGCATTTGCAATTGCTGTATCGCGGTCAGATATAAGTGTGTCACGAATACTTGATATGTAATCATCACAACCGGTGGCTTCTACACTGCATGCAGCAAAAAAGTTGTTGAATTCTGCATCTGTTTCGCATGAACTGAAATCAGGACCACATTTTTTTGTGTCTATCATGCATGCACGAATGTCTGTGCTGCAAGTTGTAGCACTGACCGGTTTCGCAGCAGCGGCACGAAGTTCTGTCATTTTTGCGCTGATACCAGCCGCTTTACAAGATTGTTCAATTAAACTGTCGTATACATCAGAAACATCGTCCGCAGTACAACCTTCTATTTTCTTTATACATTCTGCAGTTGCCCATGCATATCGTTTGCCGGGGGCTGTTGGCGCGTCTTCTAATTCATCTTCTGTTAGTATGTATTTAGTAGATTGCCCCAATGTTAAACTGCGCATAGTATTAGAATTTGATGGTGTACCAGCACTTGATGTACCACAATATTGGCAGCGTGCCGCAGGGTTTGAAGATACATTTATTGCACATGCGGAATCAAGACAACGAGTTAAATTTGCTTGTGAGCAGGTTGCAGCAACGGAAATCGCTGGCATAAAATACAACCCAAGCACAAAAAATAAGGCTTTTTTCTTCATTTCTCTCTTTGGGTAAAATTATATCAAAAAATACTATGCTGTGAAAGAGAAAAAAGATTTTTTATTTTAATAGTTGACAAAAGTATTGTTTTGTACTAAATTATAAGTGTAGAATAAAAAAAGGAAAGCAAAATGGCTTTAAATCTTAATAAAAAAGTTTTAATTCATACTGGTGCAGGTGTTGCGGCGGTATTATTGTTGTTGTTCGGGGTTCATCAATGTTCTGAAAAACAAGATGAACGTGATATCAATAAGCAAAATATCGAACAACTTAAAAATGCTAATACTCAATTATCAAATGCAGCAGATGCGTTGAAAGAGGCAAACTCTAAAATCTCAGATTTATCCTATGCAAATGATGTGCAGGCTGATTCTATTATTGTTCTGAATGATTCTATTGGTGTCTTAAATGATTCTATTGTGGTCTTGAACGATTCGTTGACTATTGTAAAAGGTGACTTGGAAGATTGCAGAAATAGCAAAAAGCCAGTAGCGCCGGTAAAGAAAACTAAAAAGCCTGTAATTGTAAAACCAAAACAAGAACAGAAAAAAGAACAACCCGTTATTAATAATGTTATAAATAATAACATAAATAATAATGTTAATGGTGTTGTTGGCGCTAATGTAAAACTTGATGAAAATGCAAGAAATAATGGTGATATTACAATTGTAAACGGTAATCAGGTTCCTAATAACTCAACTGTTATTTTGGGAAAGGGTGCTGTAAATGAAGGTACTATTACTATTAATAATGGTGGTGTTATTAATAACTATTACCAGAATGAAAAAGCAGATACTGTGAAACAAGCAGTAAAAAAATATGCTGCGGCTAGTGGTGTAGTTATTGTAAAAAGAACAAGAGTTATTCAACGTGTTCGTTAAGTAATGATTTTTCTTTAAATTTTATGCCCGCCTGTAAGGCGGGTGTTTTTTTGTGAAAAAAGTTTTTCCTAGACATATAATTCTGTTGTGTGTTAAAATATTTTGTATAGAGAGAATTGTTAATGAAATATATCAGAATTTTACTTTTTTCATTGTTTTTAGCACCAAGTGCGTTATTTGCTGCAACTAATGATTTTACTATTGCTGCTCAGTTATTGTCTGCTGCTAAAAATGCAGATATTCAGCAGGTACAAATTTTAATAAATAATGGTGCAAATGTTAATTATGTTGATAGTACAGGGTTATCTATCGTTTGTACTGCGTTGATGAATAACGATATTCGTGCAGCACAGATTTTACAAATGTATGGTGCGGATGCATCAAAGTGTGATCAACAAATAAAACAATATAATTCTAAGAATAAACCGAAGAGTAGTGGTGGATTATTTAGCGGGTTGTCTTCCGCCCAAGGTATGGCACTAGCGGCGGCGGGAGCCGCCGTTGTTGTAGGTGGACTGTTTCTATTGACAGATGTACTTGACCCAGGTAATGAAAATGTAGGTTCGTCTTCAGATGGAACAAGACCTGGTGGCGGTGGTGACGGTGGAGATAGTGGCGCTACTGCAAGTGGTAAAATACCTGTGGGACCTGCTTATTTTACTACAACAGGCGAGATTTCTTATAGTCAGGCGGCTTATTTATCTAATTTGCAAAATTGGGACCCTAGTGCAGGTGGTATTCGTGAAGCCGATTTTAATTATTTTAGACCGTCTGTTCAAACCTCTAATAACTATGTGACTGGCGGGATTTCGGTTCCTATGCAAAATTATTTGTTAATGATGCACGGTTATTCCGCTTTTGCAAATGGGTATATGGGACAGGCCACATTCCGTGATGAATCAAATAATCCTGTAAAGATTTTAAATCAAGCAGGTGGTGGAAAACCTATGCTTGTTTCTTTGATTACTGCTAATGGTGTAAATCCAACAGGCTCGGCAGGGCGTGGATATGGAATCACTTATTCTGATAGTGCAAGTGCAAATTCAAATACGTATACTGTTGATAAGTATGCGAACTATTCTGCTCCTTGTGTGGAAGGTGAAACTTGCGGCGCTGAACTTGTCGGATACGATTTGTCGGGAAGTGGTACTGCTATGAATCCTTTCGCTACGGCAAATGAAAATGCGCTGGCCAAAATAGTTGCAGGTTGGGAAGCAGGTGGGCGTGCGTATGGGGATTTGTATGGTTTTATTCCTAATGGTCAATTGGCTGTGTATAGAACTGGAAACGGATACGGCTTTGTTGATGTACAAAATCCAACGCAGGGGTCTGTGGTTGGTACTTTGACGGATTCTGCATCAGGTGGAACGGCTAATACTATCGAAGCAGGGGATACAATAACATTAAATGGAAAAACTTATACCATTGCTGCGGCAACAACTGGGGCAGGGGTCACAAATCCGACAATAGAAATTAATGGAACTACATATAACCTTGCTTCAGAAAGTTCTATGATGATAGGTACTTGTACTAGTGGTTGTGGTGATGATGAAACAGATATTGCAATATATGTCGGAACAGATGGTTATTATTATGTAAATACTTCGGGAAAAAATACTATTGATGCAGTTTATGTAGTAAATAACAACAATATATATGTTCAAAAAGAGTGGCAGGAAATTGATGTTATGAATTTCCAGGCTATGTATAACGCGCGTAATAGTGGTTCTGCGGCAATTGCAAATGCAGTTTTGAACCCTGAATCTCGCAGCACTTCTTATTTAACAACTGGGGAAATGGCTTCGCTGTTTGCATTGAATAGTGGTTTGGATACGAAAACTGTTTTTATGAATCAGATAAATTCATATTACGATAATGATGATTCCGGAACTACTACACAGGGGGGCTATGCCAATACTCTATTTAACGGATATAATTCTAGTTTGCCTATTTTAGTTATGCCTGCCGGTGAATTTGAATATGGCGTTGGAGATGGCAAATCTTTAACTGTTTTGGACGCAACTTTCGAAAATTATGCACCTGCATTATATGACGATAATTTAGAACATTTATTTATGACGGTTGTTGCGGTACAGCATTCTAAAGGTACTTCTGGTGCAGATAGTATAGAAGATTATGGAAACGGTACAGGAAGTGCATATGGTCCAATTTATCTTTCTATGTGGCAGGATAATAAAGGTACAGATACTACTGATGACGATGTCGTTTATTCTTCTCGTAAATGTGGTTTGGCGGGACTTGGAATAAATGGTATTGACCCATGGTGCTTTTCAGCAGCAGGACCCACTGCAGAAATGGCAACTGCTTCGGCAGCAGGTGCAGTTGCAGCATTAAAAGGCGCATTTAATTATATGAATAACCAACAGATATTTACTTTGTTGGCGTTGACAGCTGACGGACCTTATCTTGGTACGACAGATGCAGGAACTTCTTTCACAACAGACACTTTGGTTGCTTATTTGAAATCTATGTACTCTTTGCCACCTGATTATTATGCAGATAATTTAACAGGACAGGCTTATCTGGATGCTTTTGCAGAGGTTTATGGTTATGGTTTAATTAATTTGGAAAGAGCTATGACACCTGGGCATTCTATATATTATTATAATGGAAACGAAATTGTATCTGATTCAGGAAATGCTTATTGGCGTGCAGCAAGTAATACTATTTTCCGGCCTTCTGCGGCATTAAGTCCCAGTACAGCAAGAATTAGTGCGCCTTTCTTTGACTTTTTGGAAAGTGTAGATGGCGATATGTCTTTGCCTCGTATTTGGAAGAATGATTTTGCGCTGGGGGTACAGGATAAGCGCGGTTTATATATGGGTGATGTTTTAGGTGATTTTAAAACACGTAAGTCAGAACCTAATAAAGTTCAATTCGGAGATTTCGGTTTTTCTATGGCTGTATCTGAAAAACCTTATGCAGATAATCTGAATGGATTGGATAATATGCGTTTAGACTATTCTGTTGATAATTGGAATTTAGCCGCAGAATATCAACGCTATTTTACAGACGGTGCTTCCAGATTTGATGGTATGTCAAATCCTGTGCTTGGGTTGGCTTCAAACGCGATAACCTCTGATATTGTTTATAATATGGGTAAATGGTCTTTTGGTACACGTGCTTTTTCTGGCGCAATAACAGATGAAGAATTATTGGATAATGACCCAACTGTTTCTTCACAATATAATCCTGCAAGACTAGGATTGATGCAAGGTATGCAATCAGATGTTTCTTGGAATGGTGAAAAATTTGGTTTTACAACATCTATTGGTACAGCGCATGAAACAGATACTTTATTGGGTGCGCAAAGTGGTGGATTATTGAATATGGGGCAGGGTAATACTACTTATGTAGATTCTGAAATTCATTATTCCCCATATGAAAAATTGAATTTTACTTTGCGTTCTACTTTTGCTCATACTGAATCTGATGCAAGCGGACAAATTATACTTGGCTTATCAGATATCGAATCTAATGCGTTCGCTTTCGGGGTAGATGCAGGTAATTTCAGTTTTAGTGTTTCTCAGCCTCTTACGGTAAGTAAAGGTAGTTTGCAATATGCTTATGCAGATTATGAAATAGTTGAGGTTGAGGGTGGAAAGTATGATTTAGTTGTAAATGATACTCATATCGAAAATGTTGATTTAAGCCCAGATGCAAAAGAATTACGTTTTGTTGGAACTTATCGTCATAATTTTGGACCTTGGACAGATGGTGCAATTGGTTTTATTTATCGTGTAAATCCTAATAATACGAGTGAATTTGGTAATGAATCTATATTTATGATGAAATTGAATCATAGACTAGGAATTTAATATTTACATATTTGTCCGGCAAAACTTTCCTGTCAGTTTTTGACTGCGGGAAAGTTTTGTTTGTTAGAATACTTGATAATTTATTTTTTTTATATAATATATGCCTCTGCTTATAATAAATATTATAAATAAGGGTTATGAAATGAATATTTTTAATGGAATTGAATATATACAAAACTTTTTAACTGCACCTAAATTGTCAAAAGGACTTAGCTCTTTTGCTGAGGAAGATATTTATTTATTATCTTGTATGGCTTCAGAAACGTATTTTTTAAATGCTAAAGATGGTAAAAATTATTTTTATTATGCTTTGCAAGAAAAAGAAAATATAGATGTCGCAAGATTTTTGTTTGCAAGAAATGGGTTGAAAGCAAATGTTCATAAAAGTAAATATTTTTATACTCCTAAATCTGTATTAAGAATTTTAAATAAAGATTTCTTTGATAAACCGGATCAGAAAAAATTTGTGCGCTCTATCAGGGTTGTTTATTACAATGGTGAAGATATAAAAAATCGTATATTACAAATTCGTACACAAATGAAACAAAAATCTAAATAAAAAAAACCGCCTTTTGGCGGTTCTTTTTTATTTATTGAAAAATCTGTTAAATATTTTTTTATTTATTTTTACTGGATATTCTCTAATCAGAAATGCATTGTAGTCATCTGTAATTTCTTCCATAGAGATATTTTCCAATTCTTTGCGCAAATCTGCCATTTTTTTTGTGTCAGTTTTTGGTGCAATTTCTTTTTCTATGTGCAAAACGTAAAATGCGTCAGAACCTGGTACAATTGAATTTGTATTTAATTCTGAGTTGAATGTTGCAACCAAGACGTCTGTTGGAGCACCAGAAGTTCTGGAAACGGTAACGGTCTTTTTGTCTTCTTGTTTTCCGTTTTGATTTAAGTCTATCAAAATTTCATTCGCACGAAGATATGCTTGTTTACGTTGCTCTTCACGTTTCCAATCAGATGTGATATTCTTTTTAACAGATGAAAATTCTGCATTGTGTGACGGTATTACCTTGTCAACGCGAACAATTACAAAACCTTTTTTCGTTTCGATAATTTCACTCTCTAACCCTTCATCCATTGAGAATATTCGGTTCATCATCTGGTCTGTTAATAAGGTATCAACCGGACGATTGCCTTCACCGAATGTCCCAAGAGAAATATATTTTGCTTTATTCTTGTTTGCTGCGACAGACATTGATTCACCAGCAATAATGTCATCTTCTACGCGAATCGCTTGTTCATAACCTTCATCATAACTGTCTGGTTTATCCATATCTGCAGTAATTAATACATATGATACTGTTCTTTGTTCTGGAATTACGTGCGGATGTTGCGCATAAAACTCTTTTAATTGTTCTTCTGTAGGTTCACCTACTTTGAAATCAGAGAATTTTACTGTTGTATAATCTATTTGTCTTTGACTGTATCTTGCATTATATGCGGCAGTTAAAGCAAAATTTGGAACTTT
This sequence comes from uncultured Alphaproteobacteria bacterium, assembly GCA_944389265.1. Taxonomy (GTDB): domain Bacteria; phylum Pseudomonadota; class Alphaproteobacteria; order Rs-D84; family Rs-D84; genus Enterousia. The sequence goes on along the minus strand of CALXLS010000002.1, from coordinate 195,649 downwards.
TACTGGTAAGGACATCGCGCCAAGAACATAAGAACGCAAAACTTGGCCACGTAAAACATCTGCAAAATCTGCTTCTGTATAACCAGAGTTGGCTAATACGCTATCAAATAAGTATGTTGAAAATTCGCCGTTTGATTGAAATTCCGGAAATTCACGAATTTCATTGGCGATTTTTGAATCTGTTACAAAGAATCCTAAATCTTTTGCGCGATTTTCTGCCATGGTTTGTGTTGTAAGATTGGATAAAATCTTATCATTTAAAGCTTGGACAGAAACTGGGTCTGAATAAAATGCGCGCTGCTGTTCGCGGGTCATATTTGACAATTCGCGTGCTTTTTCCAAGTTGAATTGTTGCATGGTTATTTCTGCATTGCCAACACGTACAAGTGTTGTATCTCCTGCAACACTACCAAAAATCCATTCAGCAACACCCCAGCCAACAAACGAAAAAGCCAAAATTCCAATTAAAATTTTTGCAACAGGTTTATCTGCTGCATTACGTAAATATTCTAGCATTTAATCCCCTTTTGCGATACCATAGCAAAACGATATCAGAAAAATCAATGAAAAAAAGGGGAAAATCAATGAAATTTATTGCTGGAAACTGGAAAATGAATGGAACTCGTACCGCATTAAAAGAAATGGTAGATGCTTTGCAAAATGTAGATACAGAGAATAAGGTTATTTTATGTGTTCCTTATACAATGTTGGGGCTTAATTCTGGCAAGGTTTCTTTGGGTGCACAGGATGTTAGCGCACACGAAAAAGGTGCTTATACGGGTGAAATTTCTGCGGCAATGATTGCGGAGACTGGTGCAAAATATGTTATCGTTGGACATAGTGAACGCCGTCAATACCATGAAGAAACAAATGACATTGTTCGTCAGAAAGCAGAGTTGGCGTTGAGTGCAGGGTTGACACCTATAATTTGTGTCGGTGAAACTATGGAAGAAAAACAAGCGGGCAAGACAATGGCGGTTATAGAATCTGGAGTTCGTGAATCTATACCAAGTGATGTTAATCAAGATATTATAGTTGCTTATGAACCTCGTTGGGCAATTGGTGCTGGTTTGACACCGACAGAAGCAGAAATTGCAGAAGCACATAAATTAATAGCAGATACTTTAAATAATATGGGATTGTATGGAACACCTGTTTTGTATGGGGCAAGCGTAAAAGCTACAAATGCAGCAGAAATTATGTCTATTCCAAATGTTGATGGGGTTTTAGTTGGTGGGGCATCCTTGAAACCTGACGACTTCATACCTATAATAACAAGTGTGAAATAATTATATAGTGGTTTTCGGGGGTGTAATCCGCCGCCCCCGATTTGATTTAAAATAGGTTTTGGCATGGAAGAAAAAGAAGTAAAAGTAGACGAAGTATCAATTTCTGATACTGAAAATAAAGAAACTGAAGAAAAAATAGCAGAACCCATTGATAATAGTAAAGATTCTGATAAAGAAGTTGCTGAATTAACTGCTAAACTTTCTGATTTAAATGATAAATATTTGCGTCTGGCGGCAGAGTTAGAAAATACTCGTCGTCGTGCGGCTTTGGATGCAGAATCTAGTGCACGTAATAGGGCGATGTCTGTCGCTAAAAAGTTTTTGCCTGTAATGGATGCTGTTGAAGCGGCTTTGAAATTAAATCCTGATGATGAGGGTATTAAGTCGATGGCTCTTGCGATGGAAAGTGCTTTTACTCAAATCGGTATAACTAAAATAGAATCTTTAGGTAAGGTTTTAAACCCGCAATATCATAATGCTATCCAGGTCGTTGAAGTGCCAGAAGAAAACGGAAAAAAGTTAATATCTAATACGATAGTTGAAGAAATGCAACCGGGGTATATGTTCGGAGATACTGTTTTGCGTACAGCAATCGTAGTAGTTTCAAAATAAAAATCCGCCAACCGGCGGATTTTTAGTTCGTATAATAACAATTTAAGCTGTATATATATTGCCCTGTTGTGTCGGTTTGAGGGGTGTTTGATGGAATATAACACTGACCAATGGCGGAATTTTGTCCGGCAAGACTTGTACCAGGTATAGGACATTTTGAACAACCAGAAGTTCCATTCGTTGTAGAACCGTAATAGCCGGCAGAGCATCTATAGGATTGAGAGAAGGATGTGCAAGATTCTCCTTCGATATTTACTATTTTGTTCTGTTCGTGACCTGTTGCTGTACTAACCCAATAATTCGTTCCACAAAAGTAATTTTGTGCCCAGGAAGGCGGGGTATCAAATATATCAAGTACGGTGCATATTTTGGGGTATGTATTTGTACATATGCAATTAGTAACACCAGAAGGGCATTCGTTTTCGAATTTGTCTATAACTCTACAGTTTACCAAAAAATCTTCATAATCTGCTTTGACGCAACCTGTTTTACCGTCAGTTGTTGTACCACAATAACCAGGTGCACACCGATATTCTATTGTTTGACCTTTGCAGGTACCGTGATATGAACTTGTGTTGCCGCTGCATGTCCCGCCTGTTTTTTTAATTTCATAGCCTGTGCCGTTACTTTGCCAACCAACTTCATCACATGCAGTACATGGTAATAGTGAGCCACCACCTGTTCCGCCACCACCACTTTGGCATTCTGTACAGGTGCAGTCTTTTATATATTGACCCGCAACGGTCCCATCTGGACACCGACTAAAAATTTCTGTCATTTTGCAAAGAGGTGGAACCCCAGCTGTGCAAATGCATTTTGGATCTGGTGCGGCAGAACCCCAATCAAGGTCTTCTGCTGTTGGGCATTTTCCAACGAACATGTCATTTACAATACAACAAAGTTCTGCGTTCGCCGGGAAATATGCAAATATACATATTGTCGTGTAAAGTACAGAGGTTATAAATTTTTTCATGATTTCGGCCTTCCTGGATTGTTAAAAAACGCCAACAAGGACTTGATGGCGGTCGGGGAGTTAGCAAATCATCTACAAGATTGATTCCGCACTGCTTTCGGGGAATCCCTGTTTTATGGCAGGCGGCTCCCCGACCTTTCGCAGTACGGGGATACAAGAAAAGGTGCATATGTGCACCGCTTATATACGCGGATCCGGTATAAAATACCGCTTGTAGAAAGGCTTGCTACAGCCCCAAACCAATGTCCCCATTGATTTATTTTAATTATATTTATTTTTGCTTTTTATGTCAATGAAAAAGCCCCCAGTAAGGGGGCTGTTTGTTATGATAGTTTGTGTATTACTAAACCACTACGTAATTTCGGTTCAAACCATGTTGTCTTTGGTGGCATAATATTACCCGTATCTGCAATGTCTATTATCTGACGCATTGTCACAGGATACAGTGCAAATGCTGCAACCATTTCGCCTGAATCTACGCGCTTTTGTAGTTCACCCAGACCACGAATGCCACCCACAAAGTCAATTCTTTTGCTGGTGCGCAAGTCACCTAAGTCCAGTATTTTATCAAATACTAAGTTAGATAGTACTGTCACATCTAAAACACCGATAGGGTCATTGTCGTTATATGTTCCTGGTTTCGCGGTTAGTGAATACCATTTCCCGTCTAAATACATCCCAAAGTTATGTAATTTGTTAGGCTTGTATATTTCTGTGCCTTTTTCTTCAACTTCAAAAGATTCTGAAAGTTTTTCTAAAAATTCTGCGGATGTTAAACCATTCAAATCTTTTACAACGCGGTTATAGTCTATAACTTTTAATTGGCTTTCTGGGAAAATAACCGCCAAGAAATAATTATATTCTTCGTTGCCTGTATGATTTGGGTTTGCTTTGCGCTTTTCTTCACCTACCAGCGCAGCAGCGGCAGTTCTGTGGTGACCGTCTGCAACATACATTGCAGGAATTTCTTTGAAGATTTCTGTAATGCGATTGTTTATAGCGTCATCTGTAATTGCCCAGAATTTATGACCAAAACCATCTGCTGCAACGAAGTCATATTCTGGTTCGTGTTTTTCTACATAGTTTTTTACTATGTCATTCATTTCTGCAACATCAGGATAGGCGAAGAAAACTGGTTCTATGTTTGCATTTTGAATTCTGACATGAATCATTCTGTCTTCTTCTTTATCTTTACGGGTTAATTCATGCTTTTTGATTTTCCCTGTCATATAGTCTTCGACATTTGCTGCTGCAACTAGACCATATTGAGTGCGTCCGTCCATAGTTTGCGCATATATATAATACATTTCTTTGGAGTCTTGAACTAACCAACCACGTTCTTGCCACAGTTTAAAGTTTTCTACGGCCTTATCGTAAACTTGCTGACTATGTTCATCGGCAATCGGATCAAAGTCTATTTCCGGTTTAATAATATGCAATAAAGATTTTTCACCAGCTTCGGCTTTGGCTTCTACAGAGTTCAAAACATCGTAAGGGCGGGATGCGACTTCTGCTGCAAGTTCTTTTGGTGGACGTACACCTGCAAAAGGTTTTATTTTCATAGAATTTCTCCTTTTATGTAAAAGAGATTATAGTCTGAAAGACTAAAAAAGCAAACTTTATAAATAAAAACGTCGCTTTTGTGCGACGTTTGTTCAACGAATTTGTATCGGAATGATTGTTTCTTGCTTCGTTTCATCAAGCGGTGCAGATTGAAATGGTACATTTGCAAAATCTATCTTGTCCATATCAATAGAACGAATCGTCCTGTTATACATCGTGTGATAATATATAACTCTGTCTTTCATATCTGTTGCAATTGTCCATTGGGTCGCAGAAGGCATATCAACAGGTGCTTTGCCAACAGGGAATTCTGTGCCAAGTGGAACATCAAAGTTATTTAGTATATGAAATGCTAGCATTGCGGAATCGTATGAAGTGTCTTGCTGGATAGAGTATGTCTGGAAGAAAGAAGCACGAACGAATCGGGAAGGTGGGGTCATATCACCAGGAAGACCAAGCATGCCACTACCTGCGCCGAATGCGGAAAGCGTTATACCACCCATTTTTACAGGACCTGCTGTTCCTGGCATAAGATTTACATAATTGTTTAGGTTTTTAATTTGCCATGGGAAATTGGGCGAGTTAGTTAAAACCCCCAATTCGTTTTCGTAGATTTGTGGTTTACCCTCAACAATTTCTATAACTATTTGTCGGCCGGTAGAATCTGTTACGCGCCAGTGTGCAGTTGATGCGTTTGGATAGATGCCCACAACATCAATATTTTGAATTGCGGCTTTTACTTGGTCTATGGTTGAAAATCTTGATAATATCCAAGATACTAACTGAAAGTCTGATATTGTTTTCCCCTTGTTCGCAGGATTGTATTTCGGATATTGACCATAGCCTGGAAAATAGAATAGGGCGGCAGACAGACCCGCTTCGTTCATACCGTCAACAACCCAACCTGGTTCGACAACGGCCAAGCCGACGTATCCATACATGCTGGAAAATGTCATACCACCAGAATCACCGTCAGGTAGCATAGATTGTTGAATATGATTGCGCGGAACAATTACATAAAGGTTTTCCATTTCGGATTCACCCCATTCAATTGTTCTTGCAACTACAACGCCATTGTCTTTGGATTTCAGGGTGATGCCTGTACAAGCATCGGCCACTGTTGCGCTGGTCAATGTCATGATGACCGCCAGGCTAAAAATCAAGTTCTTCTTTTGCATATTTATATTATGTGTTTTAATTTGATTTTTAGCCACAGGAATGAAATCGCTGAGTTTTTTACAGTGCTAAGATTTTTTTTATTTCTTTTATTAGTTTATTTGTTTCTTGATTAGACCAGTCTTTCCAGTATCGTGGGTGAGAACATAATATAATCGTTTGTCCGTTATTTAGATTTATCAGAACTTTATTGTGTTTAGATGATTGTAATGATAGTTTGTTTTTTTCTTTATCAAATTTTGAGGTGCAAAAGATTTCTAAAAATTGAGACCAGTTTTGTTTCCCGAAACAAATTATAACTTTCGCATTCTTTTTAAATTCTTGCCATTCGTTGTTGTTTGTCTTGGTGGATAGACATGCTTCTTCGTATTCTTGTCTGGTGTTTAGGCCAGTCAGTTCATATAAGTATTTTGTATCACAATCATTTGCGTCATAAAATGCAAAAGGAAATAAATTAGTACAATAAAAATTATTAGACTTATACATATCGTCCGCAGAGATGTTAGAATCAATAAGTCCTAAATGTTCAAGTATGTATTTTATCTTTTTGTTAAAAGAACCTGTTAGGTCTTGCCCAGAAAGTTTTGTGTATTCTGGTATGTTTAGTAAATTAAGATTATGTTCTTTTTGTGGGGTGCCATACGCCATGTTTTCAATACCGCAAAACCATAATTTAGCATTGGGGTTACCACCGTTTTCCCCCTTGCGAAAATTTTTTAGCATGTTATAGAATTTTTCTTTGTTGTTCATTTATTAACCTTTTAAATCGAAATTCCATAAGCCTTGTTTACCTGTTGCTTTTATCGGTTTTTCAAGAACTTTTATGTTATCAAGTTTCCATGCATAATGCCCAGGTCGCCAATCTCCGAAATCTATTTCTGTTTGGGTTTGTGATTTTATAAAGTCTTCTGTCATTAAAATGCAATCGGTTAAGTCTGCGATAATTACGATTTCACCGAAAGAGAAGTTTTTAATGCCATATTTTTCAGATAATAGTTCGCGTTCTTTTGATAAAGGTTTAATTGAGGCATGAATAGCAATTTTGCCCCTGTGTTTTGTAGGCCAAGAACGTGTTTCAAATTTTTTAAGTCCAATTATGATTGCTTGTGCATAAGGTTGCCAAATTGTTATTACTTTCATGGTTAGTATTATAAATATAAGTGGATAAAAAACAAAATGAATAAAATTATTTTTAAGAAATAAACCCGCACAAGGCGGGTTGAATTATTGGCGGGTCGCAGCTGATTCCCTCGGGCATATATAAATATATGTCCTGCGGGGCATTCGTGACGATTTGATTTCGCAGGCTTATCAAATCTACTCATTGTCGAACCAAAGCAACGGTTGTTGCATTGTTGAACCATCGCCTCAGACCAATAATTAAACCCGCACAAGGCGGGTTGAATTATTGGTTGGGGCAGCTGGATTCGAACCAACACTGACGGAGTCAGAGTCCGGAGTTCTACCGTTAAACTATGCCCCAATGCGCGCCTTATTATATATTATTTTCGTAAATTTGCAATCAAAATATTTTCTTGTCTTTTTATGTGCTTTTCGTATAATTTTTATGAATCCACAGGGATGTGGTTTCGGGCCGTAAGAAAGCCAACCCAAAAGCAGCATAAGTTTTTTTATGCTGAGATGTAGGGATGATATACGGCGCGGATTTGCGCCATTTATTGTCTCTGAACCCCGTATCAGGTCGGGGAGCCGTCAGTTATAAAATAGGGTATCCCGAAAACTGGCGGGGTCATACTTTTGGGTGATTTTCTTAACTCCCCGACCGCCATTTCCTTGGCGGTTTTTTATAGGATTATTATCAAAAATATTTTTGTTGACGATAGTCCTAGGTATGATAGGCTTTTTGGTACAGAAGGCCCAAAATAAAATTTACTAAAGGAGAAAGTATGTCTAATAAACTACTTAAAGCATGCTCTGTACTGCCTGTTTTTGCAGTATGTGGCATGATTTCTACCGTTGGTCTGACTTCTGCAAAGGCCGCGGTTGTTGATATTCAAGAAGGTCAAGTATTCGAAAATCAAAAGAATGAAGTAGCTGATGAAAGGGCAGGTGCTTTGACCATAAGTTACGGTGATTCTTTGTCGAAGAATGGCGCTAATAATGTAACCTTTAAAAATAATTCTTCTGTAAATTCTGGTGGTGCTATGAAGGCATTAAATGGGTTTACAGCAGGTGACGGTTGGACGTTTGAAGGAAATACATCTAATAAGATGTCTGGTGGTTTATATGTAAAGATTCCAGAAACAGAAGATTCTGATAGAAATATTTCTTTCGGAAAGAATACTGTGTTTAAAGGCAATTCTTCTAAATGGTTAGGCGGTGCTTTAGGAATTGAAGCCGCCGAAAATTTTGTTATGGGTGATGGCGCTCTGTTTGAAAAAAATTCAACAGAAGCAGATGGTGGCGCAATCGCAATTTGGACAGATAAATCAAATGGGGTGACTGTTGGAAGTAATTTAACACTTGGTCAATCTGTGTTCAAAGGAAATACCGCTGCTAATCGTGGTGGTGCGATTGCTAATTTAAATAATGATAAAGCAGAAGATAAAACAGATTTTTATAATACTGTAAATATCGGTGCAAATTCTTTATTTGAAAGCAATTCAGCTAATGCAGGTGGGGCTATTTATAATAAGGGCACATTGAATATTGCAGAAAATACTAAGTTTGTAGGAAATTCTGCTAAGACAGGTGGTGCTATATTTAATGATGAAACTGGTAAGATAGCTGATGTTTCAAATGTCTTGTTCCAAGGTAATAAAGCGGAAGCTTATAAAGATGCAAAAGCCTCTTTGACCGATGACGTTTATGCACAAGGTGGTGCTATTTATAATTTTGGTGAAATTGGTGCTGTTACAGGCGATTTTTCTAATAATACTGCACATACTAAATCAGAAACTGCAAGTAAAGCAACCGCAAACGGTGGTGCGTTGGCTTTGTATCAAAGTACAATAGAAAGTATCACAGGTAATTTTGTTGGTAACGCAGCAATCGCAGAAATTGTCGGTGAAGACAAAGATTATTCTGATGAAATGGTTTCTCAGGATAAGTTAGTTTCTGCTGGGGGTGGCGCGATTCATATCGAAGGTAAATGGGCAACTGGTGATACAACAAAAATCGGTTCCATTAATGGTAACTTTGTAAATAATAGTGCAACTGGTGATGCTTATGCGAATGGTGGTGCTATTTATATCAAAGCGGGACCAAACACAGATGTTTCTATTGATAAAATCACAGGCGACTTTATAAATAATAAAGTTGTTGCCGTGACAGATAATAAAGATATAGCAAAAACTTCTACAGGTGGTGCTATTTCTATCAAAGAAGCAAGTGGTAAAAATGCAACAGTTGATGTAGAAGGTAATTTCGGTGGAAACAGCGTTACAACAAATGTGACAACCGCACAAGGTGGTGCTGTTTATAATGAAGGCACATTTACTGCAAAAGGTAATTTCCAGAATAACTTGGCTTTCTCTAATACCGGAAAGGTTTATGGTGGTGCTTTGTATAACAAAGGAACTGCAAATATCACAGGGCACTTTGTAAATAATGCGGCACAATCAGAAGACCATGTAAGCGGTTTTGGTGGTGCTATATTTAATGATGGCGAATTAACATTAGCAGAAAATACAACGTTCTATGCAAACCGTGCAGATAATGCAGGTGGTGCATTGTATAATTCTGGTAATATTGCTGAATTAAAGGGCATGCGTTTCCAGAATAACTATTCTGCAAATGGTGGTGCAATAAACAATGCTAATCTGCCTGATTTAGGACAAGGAACAATTAATTCTATTTCTGATTCTTATTTCTATGGTAATATCGCTTCAAATGGTGGCGCTATCAGAAACCAGGGTGTTATAACAAGTATTACTGATACTGTCTTTGAATATAATCAGGGGGGTAATGGTGGTGCTTTGTGGAACGGTACACTTGGGCAGATAGATACGGTTGAAAAAATCGAAAATGCGGCGTTCATAAATAATACTGCTTTGACAGGTGTAGTGCAACAGGGTGGTGCTATTACAAATGCTGGTAAAATCGGTATGATTGACGGTGTTTTATTCGATGGAAATAAAGCCGGTAAAAAAGGTGGCGCGTTTGCCAATATAAATTCTGCAGTGGGTTATGAAGGGCAGACTGCAACATTGAAAAATGTAACATTTACGAATAACACTTCTGGTGAATTCGGTGGTGCAGTTTATAACGACACAAAAGGCAATTTGACTTTCCAAGGTGATAACGTTTTCGCAGGTAATACTGCAGCAGGTGTCGCAAATGATATCCACAACTTAGGTTCCTTGACTTTTGCTGATGGCACAACCATCATTGGTGGCGGTATCACAGGTACAGGTTCTTTGAGTTTGAACGAAGGGGCTACTCTGAATATCGGTGCTAACACAATCAATCAGGGTACAATGAACATCAATGGTAATGTTGCTGCTTCTATCGTAAACTCTCAGTCTTACGGTAAATTGGTCGGTGACTTGACGGTTGGTGATTCCGCAGAACTTACATTGAATATAGGTGCAACTGGGGTCTATAACATCTTTGTAGATGAAGACCTTGAAATTGCTAATCTGACAATCAATGCAAATGATGCTTTGTATAATGTTTCTATGGATGGCAGTGCTATCGTAGTTGAAACAAAAGCTGTCGAAGAAATTGCAGCCGCAACAAACTTGGCAGTAGATACAGCAGGTGTATTGGCAGGATTAGCAAATAGCGATAGCTATGAAATGGGAATAGCTTCGTTGGTAGCTCAGCAGGCTTTGGCAGAAGGTAATACAGAATATGTTGAAGCAGAATCTGCAAAGTTGAAAGCAGATGATAAACCTGTTACTCATTCTGTCGCTACATCAGTTCAGAATCAGGTCTTGTCCTTGGCTTCTGGTCGTATGTCCGGTAATGCAAATGTTGGACGTAGTGGTGGTGATTTAGCAAATGCAGATTATGGTGTATGGGCGCAGGGGCTGTTCAATAAATCTAAACTGAACGGTCAATTCGATGGTTATACTCGTGGAGTCGCTGTCGGTGCAGATGCATTGATTGATGGTGATTATACAATTGGTATCGGTTATGCTTATAACTCAACAGATGTTCACGCAGAAAATGCTCGTGATACAGATATTGAAAGCAACAGCATATTCGTATATGGTCAGTATAAACCAGCACAGTGGTATGTAAATGCTGCATTGAACTACACAATGGCGGACTATACAGAAACGACAAATGCATTCGGTGTTGAAGTTAACTCTGAATATGATGTCACATCTTTCGGTGGTCAGGTCATGGGTGGTTATGACTTTGCAAATGGTTTGACACCAGAAGCAGGTGTTCGCTACTTACATATCTCTCAAGACGACTATAATAACGGCTTGGCAGATATCAAAGTTGGCGATACAGATTACTTGACAGGTGTCGCAGGTGTAAAGTATGTCTTTGATATCGATACAGAAAAAGGTTTAAGTTTGCGTCCAGAATTGCGTGCGGCAGCTACATATGACGTATTGTCTGATGAAGCAATCGCAACAGTCACAATGCCTGGTGCCGCATCATACATTGTTGACAGTAAACGTCTGTCTCGCTTGGGTGGTGAATTCGGTATCGGTTTGACTGCAAACTATAAGGGTGTAGAAGTATCGTTGAACTATGACTTAGACTTGCATGAAGATTACACTTCTCAGACAGGTATGTTGAAGTTCAGATATAATTTCTAAAAATAACCAAAATAAAATCCCCCAGTTGGGGGATTTTTATATGAAAAATTAGTTAATTATTTTTATTGAGGTAAAATATCCGGTATGATGTTACGGCAGAATAAAATAAGGAGGCTTTGTTGCCTCCTGTAATATTTTTAGTCTTTGTCAAAATATTTTTGTCTTTGCGTTTCTGATACAGATTCCATTTGATCGAATATTTTATCTGCTGCGGATTTGTCTGCAGGTGCATTACCAGATGGTGCATTATAGTCGGCACCATTTAATAAGATTATGCGACTTGGTAATAAATCATCACCTTCACATTCAATAAAATATTCTGATGCGTCGTAATATTTCCCGTAACAGCGATTGTTTACAATACCAACGTAACCATATTCTGCTAAGTCAGAACAGGTTGGTTGTGTACCATAAGTTATTTCACCGTTAGTTAAAAATTCATCTGGGTTTTCTAGTATGCCGTTACACCAAACTTTTACATATTCTCCATCAACAGATGCCATGGTTCCATTAGATGTTGTTTTTCTTACACCAAAACAATCACCATTTAATATATCAGTGTTGAAATCTTGTTTGATTTCTGTACCTTTTGCAATTTCTGTTTTCCCCATAGGAACAGGTTGGTATTCTTCGCGTTTTAGTGCTTCTGGGCAGATTAATTTCATACCCCAACATTCACTGTTTGCATCCCACATTTCGCTGTCGTATCCTGTACCCATGCTGGTATAGCAGTCAGTTGGATCTAAACGACAAACTGTCGGTCTTTCCCACCAATTGATTGCAGCATTTGCGCCGTTTGATGCGAGTATGCTTATCAAAGAAACTGCAAATATTTTTTTCATTTTTCTCTCTTGTTCTTTTATTTTATCAAATTTTTATTCCTTTATCAAGATGACTTTGTTATTCACCTGTGGTGTTATTAGTTCCTTCTTTTTCATCTTCTTCTGTTGCTGTCATTTGCTCTTTATCTGCGCAATATCCCCATTTTGTATTAGCACCAGTTTCGTCATAGAAATATTTGTATAATATATGTCCGGTTATATCGTGTATGTTATCAGAGCCTTCTATTAAGTCACTTGGGGCACGTGTCGTTATGTCAGAATCAGCGTCTTTCGGATGCTTCGTGTCTATCCATTGCGTATCAACCCATACACCACCAAGGCGTTCGCATTCTGCAGATAATACCTTTGCCATTTCTACACGAATTGAATCCATTACAACATTAACGTCTTCTAAAACTGTGGTTGGTATATCTTTTTTACCTGCAGTAATTTCTTCTAAATCTGAAGGACGTATACATACCTGGGTCGCATATTTTACTACCTTCTGGTACAAACTTCCTGCATAGTCTGTACCACAGTCAATTCCTTCTTGGTCGAAGGATTCACCAATTGGGGCTTTTGTTCCACCAGGACATTGTGCGTTGGCAGGACAGGCTATACAAGAATTGCCCGGAACTGGATTGGCATTGTGCACCCATTCCCCAGATGTATTCTTTGTCGCAAGGTAATAACCAATATTACAAGATGTATATTTCTTATATGAAGGACATATATATCCTTTTGTAGGTGTGACAGGCGGATTTGTAGGTTGTGTCGTTGATTCAGAATTATTGTTAGACGACCATTGTAATTGGTTGCAGAACCAATTAGACGCATAAATTTGATCACCCGGAGCATAAACACGACAACCATAAGGATATGAATGTAAACTGTCATTGCTTGGTACAGCGCACATATCAATTGCAAATTCTTTTAACAATGTGGCGCATTCTTGGGCAATTTTTTGGTCGGTTATGTTATGCATGGCGGTTATTAGTAATTCTAAACCATTACCATTTGGATCCCCGTATAGGTTGCTGCATGCATATAGTTTTTCTTGGCATAGTTCTTCTGATAGTTCCAAACGAGAACCTAATAGCAATTCTTCTTTTATGTTTGTAAAGTCTTTTAATGATTCACTTTGTTCGTCATAGCATGCGTTTACAACGTCTAAACATTCGTTCTTTACGTTTCTGATTTTTTCTTGCTGACCTTGATAGATTTCTGTAATTGCTTGACGCATAAATTCATCCCATACTTCATCGGCAATATCACGACATGTTTCTAGACCGCGTTCTGCAAAACTACGTTTCCGATTTAATTCTGCAACAAGCATGCGGTTTGTCGGATTTGTTAATATATCACCACTTAAAGAGGTTTGCGCTTCTAATTGATAAAAATCTTGGGTGTAAATTGGTTCACCCGTTTCACGATTTAAATATCGACCTGTTATATCCAGGCAGTGTACGTAATCTTCACCACATGCGTTATCTGCTGTTATGTCTTTACGAACCTGAGCAATACAATCGTTTATGGAAGTAGAATTATGTGCATTATAATTGTCAAGACGTGCCATGTTCATTTCACGTTCTGTATCGCGTATGGTACTGTTTGCTTGGTTTAAACTTTTATCAAGCGCATTTGCCAATGTTGTGCAGTCGTTTTCAATGTACATACCATAAGCTGATACAACCATATTAAAGGTTGCTGTTGATGTACAGTTCCCAGATACCAGTTCTGCACATTGTGCATGAACCGCATTGTAAAGAGATTCACCCGTTAAATTTATGATGTTTTCACCTGATGCTAGATCCGTTGTTGCCCATATCTGATTTATATCACCGGCGATGTCCAGAGTACCTAGGGTGGATAAGGATTTTGATTTTGTTGATGATAATACATCACTTATACCTGCTAATTTCTGGGCAGATGCAGAATTGTCTGATTTTATAGCATTTTCACCTTCTGTTGCGGAAAGCATCGCTTTTACTTCCTCGGCAGTTTTAGGTATTACTTCTAGATTTAAATCTTTGAAATCTTGGATTTGATTTGCGCTTTGGGATAAAGCACGTTCCTTTTCCTGTATTTCGGAAAGACGAGAAGAACAAACACAGCGACGATAAGAGTCATTTGCGTTCGCACAAAACTGATCCATGCATGTGAAATATGCATCGCGACATGAATTATAACTTGTTCCAAATGTATTCGTTGATGATGTCGATATCGTAGATGCGCGACCAGGAGTTAGTGCAGAACGCGCAGAGGGAGTTACTGTTTTCCTAGGTGTTGCTGTTGTTCTTACAACAGAATTGTTCGCTGCATTCCGCGAAGTCGATGATTGCGCTGTATTAGATGTGCTGCGGGCTGTGGTTGCGTTGCGTGAAACGTTAGATTGAGTAATGTTTTTTGCAGTTGTTGTTCTGGAAATTGTATTGCCTGTATCACGTGTAGTTGTATTCGTTGTCGTTCTGTTTGTTTGGCTTTGTCCTTGGGTGGTTGCAGACGCGTTTGTCGCGGCACGCGCAATAACTGTAGTAACGCCTGAATCTTTTGGGTTTCTGTTTATAGTTTCTGTGCCACGAACAGCAGCATCGACACAGCCGATGCCTATGCTATACGCTAGTACAAAAAGCAAAAACTTTTTCATCCTTATCTTTTAAGTATGATAACAAAAATATATTTTTAAGGAAAGGAATATTTAAAAAATATATGCTTTTTTAATAAGAAAAAATCCTGCCTTTGGGCAGAATTTTATATTGCGTTTCCGGTTGAATCACCTGTTGTGCGATTGCGTTCAACAAATGTTATTCTGCCTTTGTCTAAGTCGTATGGCGTCATTTCTACACGAACTTTTTCGCCAACGTTTACCCATATGCGAGCCTTGCGCATTTTGCCACATACGGTTGCTAAAATTTCATGACCGTTTTCTAGTTTTACGCGAAACATTGTGTTGGGAAGTTTGTCTTCCACTGTGCCGCTAAAAACAATTACATCATCTTTTGCCATAATTATCCTCAGAATTTACTTAAAAATTACAGTGCTTATAATATTATTTTTAATAAAATATTGCAAGTTGTTTTTATGTGCTTGCACACAAACTCTTCATTTGATAAAATCAATAATAATTTATGTAGGGTGGGTTTTATGAAATTAAGATTTATTTTGGCGGTTTTATTAACGTTCCCAGGTTTCGCTTTTGCCGCAGAACGCGCAGATTCTAATGTCAGAGTTGGCGTAAATCGTATGTCTATGGCTGGTGTGCGGGTGCCTAATATGACCGCAAATATTACGACAAATACAACTAATCCTACGATGTCAACTAAACCGGCAGGAACTACAAACTCTTCTGATTCTAGTAGTTCTACTACGGATGAAAATGTAAATACATCTGATGATGAAGGTAGTTCACAAACAGGAAATCAATCTTGCCGAGATGCGTATCGTGCGTGTATGGACGAGTTCTGTTTGTTAGATGAGTCAGAAGGAAATCGTTGTGCTTGTTCGTCTAATATTAATCAGTCAAAATCTTTAATACAAGAAATTCAGGAAATTCAAGAAGAAGCGGATTTGCTGTATACAGAGGGCGTTGAAAGAGAACAGTTGGGTGCCCAGGCAAAACTTGTGTTCGGTGAAAGCGAACAGGCAAAGAAAAGTTCTGCTGTTTCAGGGATAAATTTCTTAGATTGGATAAGTAGCGGAACCGAAGAAGAAGTTAGTCTTGGAACTGATGCGGATATTGGTGATTCTTTATATGCGATGGCTTCACAATTTTGTTCTGATAAATTAGCGGCTTGTGGCAGCAGTGCCGAAATGGAAGAAGTTTTGTATGCGCGTCAAATTGTTCAAGATTGTAAATCTTTTGAATCTTATTTAAATGACCAAAAAGCAATTGCTGAATCTAATAAACGTACGGCAGAAGCAGCGGTGCGTCAGGCTCGCTTAGAAATGCTAGATACTACAAATAAGTATAACCGTGGTGAATGTTTGTTGGCTTATCGGGCATGTATTTCTGATAAGGGTGGTTGTGGTGTAAACTTTGAAAATTGTTTAGATGCCGATTTGTTGGGTAGACGTGCAAATGCTTGTGAAAATGTATTAGACCAGTGTATGGCCGTTCGTGAATATGTTTTAGATGATTGGGAAGCGGAGGCAGAAAGTATATTAGTCGAAGCAGCGAAGTATGCAGATAAAAATGCAAGAGCAACTTGTTTGGCTAGGATACAGGTTTGTTTGGAAGACGGTTGTTCAACAGAGACTAATTCTGCGTGTTTGACAGATGTTAATGTCGCGGCGGGTGTTTGCCCAGTAATTGATGAGTGTGAATCCATGATCCCCGGCATAAAAGCGGTTGTTAATGATAAATTAGGATATTTGCGTACTCAATTTTGTCAAAATGATATTGACCAGTGTTTGCGTGATAGATGTGGTGATAACTTTACTGCGCCAGAGTGCGTCGGTAAAACTGCAATTGAAATCGCTGAACTTTGTCCGCAATCTATGTTCCCATCTTGTAAAAATGAAACTCAGTTTGATATAATTGTTCAGGCAGCTTTGTTGCAGATGGACTATCAAATGTTGCAGGGATGTTTAAATTATTTCGGTGAACAACTGGGTAATGTTTGTGGAACAGATATGTCTTGTTTGCCAACTGATACAAAAATTACGTCTTTGGTTGCTGTGCCAGATACAGAAGAGGGGCTTGCTGAATTGCGTGAAACTGTTAGAGCAAATACAGAAGCGGCAGTTGATGATTTCTTTGTTCAGTTTGAAAAAGATAAAACAGTTGCTGCTTGTCAGGATAGTCAAAAACCTGCAGGACAAAAAAGTTTAGGTGAAAATGTGTTTAATAGTGCTAAATTAGTTGCACAAATTAGTGCGGAAAATCGTGCTATGCGTGAACTAGAAAGCAAAATTGCTGAGTTATCGCGTGAGCAGGATTTAGAAGCGGCAGAACAAAACTGTTTAAATACTTATAAAGTAGAAACACCAGATAAGTCTAGCAAAAACTATAGTTATATACGTAGTGTATCTTTTGAACCCGCTTTACGTAATTGTCATGTTTGCCGTATGCAACAAGTTTGTGAAGTTGGCGGTGAAAGTAAAGGTACTGCTGGGGTAAAAGGATTGGCAGGCGGGTTGTCCGCTGGTGCAGCGGCAGGAACAATGGTTTCGCCAGGTTGGGGGACTGCAATCGGTGGTGTTGTTGGTGCTATTGGCGGGCTTTTTGCAGGTCGTAGCGCAGGTGGTGAACAAGAATTCTGTCAGGAAATTGAGAGTTGCGAAGATATAAACATGTAATTCTTAGTTCCAAAGATGTGTAATTTTATCCGAATAATAATTAAAGTTCGGATTTGAAAGGAAAAAAGATGAAAGTAAAAAATCTTTTTGGTTTTATGTCTGGGTTGATTGCGTGTGGTATGATAACAGGGGCCTATGCTTTAACTAGTACGACCGCCACAAAGCAATCTGCGATACAAAAGGGTACAACGGTTAGGACTCGTGTTACTGCTACTGGTTTGTATGATCAAGCCTGCTATGATGCTTATTTCGGATGTATGGATCAATTCTGCATTACAGATAATTCTAATGGTGGTAGTTGTACGTGCAGTGATGATAGTATTGAATACGAAAAAGAGTTTGCAGAAATTCAGGCTATATTAGAAGAGGCTAATAGAATTAATACTGTGGAAGTTGAACGTGTAAAAGCAGGTGCAGATGCTGATATTATTTTTACCGGTGAACGTAGATATGATTCTGAAGGTAATATAATTAGTGACAATGAGTTAACAGAAGCAGAAAAAAAAGAACAAGAAAGAGCCAGTTTGTTGGCATTATTTGAAAATACATTATATACAGAAGAAGATGTGTTTGAAGATGCTGTTAGCACAATAGCAGATAAAACTGGTGCAGAGTTATATAATGCAGCACATGAACTATGTTATGCTCAAGTCCCTGATTCTTGTGCTGGGGATATAGAGTTTTTACGTCAATTATATGCTAGACAAATAACTTCTGATTGCTTGGGTTTTAAAAATACTTTGGCAGAAAAAAGGGCAGCGGCAGAACTTGAACTGGCAAATGCGGAGTCTGCAGTTAGAAATGCTTTGAAAGAAAGTTTTGAAGAAGCAAATAAATATGACCTTGGTCAGTGCATGGTCGAATTTAAAAAGTGTATGCAGACAGAAGATGCCTGCGGCGAAAACTGGGAAAATTGTGTTTCTACGATTGCATCTGAAAATATGCAGAATAACGAGGCTGTTAGTACTGCTGGTACAAAAGTAAAAACTGTTGAAACTTATGATATAACTGCTTCTACTATGGAAATACTGGAAGCAAAACGAACGATTTGTGAATCCGTTTTGGATAATTGTGTCGCAGTCCGTGACATGGTTTGGCCTAGTTTCTTAAGAGAAGCGGCACCAACAATAAATGTCGCAGAAATGCAGGCAGAATCAAAATTCCGTCAGTCTTGTTTAACTAATATTTCTGAATGTATTCAGAATGCTTGTAGAGACGATATTGCAGGAAAAGGGATTGCTACTATGGATGCGTGTTTGTCCAGACCAGATATGGCACGTAGTTTCTGTAAGGTTGAAATTGACCCTTGTGAACGTATGGAACCTTTGATTTGGGGGTATGTGGAAGATAAATTGGCCGCAATGAGAGTCGATGCTTGTACACAAGAGGTTAAAGATTGCTTTACTGCGGATACACGATGCGGTAAAGATTTTGAAAATTGCATAGGTATGGATTATGACTATATAAAGAATATTTGTCCTTTAGATTCTTTGGTTGTATGTAAGGCAAATAACCCTAATTTTTCTATGGATGATTTGGATAGTATGTTGATGGGATTATATCTGAACATTGATAATGCTGCTATGGAACAATGTCAGAATTTGGTTGACCAAAAAATGGCCGAGGTTTGTGGCAGTACAACAGACTGTAATAGGTTTGCCGCAGATGATACTATTGGTACAGGTTCTTTGCGTTCACAAAAAGACGGTACCACATACCGTGTGACAGGTATGATTTCTTTCGGTAGTATAAAAATGGGTGACGCCGCAGGAACTGTTATAGATGATGGTGAAGGTGGGCGTGTCACATTAGAACCTGGTGAAATTGGTGTCCAAGAATATCTTGCAAAAGTTCGTGCTAATAATGCAGGAGTTGCAAATTCTGAAGCAATTATTTCCTCTATAGAAGAAGAGTTGAATAATATTGCAGGGACTATAAATCGTACAATCACTATGATAGAACAAGACCCAGAAATACAGTATTGTGTAAATGGTCGTGATTTATCACAGATAACTGGAAAGGCAGGGGAAAAAACATCTGGACGTTTCCCAAATCTATTAAATCAGGTTAAAATGCAAATCGCTGTTGCTGCTTTACGTCAAGCGCAAGACAATTATAATGCAAAGCTAAATTATGAAGTAGCAGAAGCAACTAAAAATGCTTCTACTGATTTAGCGCAGTATATGTGTCAGAAGATTGCAGAGAATGGTGGGGCAGGTAGTGGTGATGTAGTCGCTTCTACTCCGTTAACTGCACCATATGCGATTAGTTATGATGTTGGTTCCGGTTTGTCTACAGAAGATTTAACAAAGGGCGGTGCAGGTGTTTTACAGGCAGGTGGTGTAACATTTAAAAACAGTGGATATCTGGGTGGTGCCAGCATGAGTGGTGGTGGTATGACTAAAGAAGTCACAGCAATATTTAGTCGTGATACAAGAACTTGCCATATCTGTACAACTGTGACAGTAGAGAATTGTAAAACTACAGGTAGTAGCAGTTGGTTCCATAACAGTAGAAATACAAGTTGTACAACGGAAGTGGCAAAATCAGAATGCGAAGATATTGTTATGTAATATATTTTCTTAATTAACATTACTATCCTCGCGATTGTTCGCGAGGGTTGATTTATATATAGGATAAAAAATGAATGCAGAATCTTTAAATATTGAAACGGATAGTTTGGAAACTATTGTAAAATCTTTGGGACAATTAGCCGTTGATTTCGGAGCTAAATTAATCGCTGCAATTTTAATACTTATTTTTGGTATGTGGCTTGCAAATAGATTGACAAGAGGACTTAAAAATTTAATGGAACAACGTAAAATGGACGGTTCTTTGCAATCATTTTTCGTTTCTTCTGCAAATATAGTGTTAAAAATTTTGGTCGTCATTGTGGTCTTGACTACGGTCGGAGTGCATATGACTTCTATTATCGCTGTACTTGGTGCGGCTTCTTTGGCGGTTGGTATGGCTTTATCTGGTACTTTGCAAAATGTTGCGGGTGGTATCGTTATTTTAATGTTTAAACCGTTTAAGGTGGGGGATGTTATCGAAATAGGAAATGGTGAAAGCGGTGTAGTGAAAAAAATAATGATTTTTACAACAGAAGTACAAACTTTTGATAATCAGATAGTTTCATATCCTAATTCGTCTTTGTCGGGTGGTGTTATAACTAATTTGTCTCGTGGTGGAATAAGAAGAACTGATTTGAAAATAGGAATTTCTTATGGTAGTAAGATAGAAACTGCTAGAAAAATTTTATTAAATATTTTAAGTCAGGATAAAAGAATTTTAACAAAAAATGTTCCGGAAGTTTTTGTTAGCGACTTGGGTGATAGCGCTGTTATATTAACTATAAGATATTGGACGGAATTTAAAGATTTATATGCAGTAAAGTCTGATTTATTAGAAAAAATTTATAAAGAATTACCTGCAAAAAAAATAGAATTTCCTTTCCAACAGATGGATGTGAGAATTATAAAATAATTTTTGGAAAATTTATTCCTAGACATTTAGTAAAATAAATGTGATAAGATATATTTTATAAACATAAGAAAGGAGTTAATGTATGAAAAAAATTTCAATTATTGCAACTGTTTGTTCTTTGTTTGTTGGTGGTGCTTATGCGGATTTTCAACCAAATATGCCACAAAAAGTATCTCCAATGGGTGGTTTTGTAGGGGGAACGGAAAATATCGTGACTGTTAGTCAGGTAAAAGAAATGCGTGATGATGTCCCAGTCATTGTGAAAGGTCATATTGTTCAGCGTATGGGTGATGAAAAATATTTGTTTGAAGATTCTACTGGGTCAATAACTGTTGAAATAGATAAAGAAGATTGGCGCGGACAAACTGTCACTCCATCTGATAATGTAAAACTTTATGGTGAAGTTGATGCAGGGTGGTTTAATACTGAAATAGATGTTGATTATGTAGAAAAAATATAATCTTTCTAGTTTATTTCGTTTTTATTGCACCGATTTTTATCGGTGCTTTTTTATATAAAAATACTGCCCAAAAGGCAGTATTTTTATCTGTTTGTTAATTGTAATTCGATTCGTCTGTTCTTCTGCAGGCTTGCTTGGTCGGTGCCCAGTTCAACAGGATGTAAGTCACCAAAACCACTAGGTACTAAGCGACGTTTTGATACGCCTGCCTTGGCCAATTCTTCGGCAACTGCATTTGCACGTAATAAAGATAATTCCATGTTATTTGAATATCCTTTTGTCCCAGGAACTACTTTCTGTCTATCTGTATGACCATCTACGCGGATAATCCAGTTAACATCTGTTGGGATTTTATTTTCTAAATCTTTTATTACATTCGCAATTAAACGTAATTGATTTTTTCCTTCTGGTGACAGTTTGTATGAACCGCTACCAAATAGAATGTCACTGGATACTATGAAACGGTCACCATCTGGTTGAATATATGCGCCGTCACCCAAAGCCGTCTTTATCGCTTTATAAAACTCAGATTGATATTGTGAGACTTTGTTCAATTCTGCAACTTTATCAGCCAAGGCTTTATTTAAGCGTGAAGACATTTCTACATATTGGATGTCTTTTTCATGGGCTTTTTCTTCTGCCGCATCTAATGCAGCTTGCAGTTTTGTTAATTGTTCTGCTAAAGATGCGCGTTGCGCTTCCATTTGACTTTGTAGGGCACGACGTTCTTGTTCTAATTCTGCAGTTTTCTGTTTGTCTAAAGTTGTTTGGTTTAATTGCTGTGTTAATTCTGCAACCTGATTTTGTAATTCAGAAACTTTTGCTTCATATTCAGAAACAAGTTCTTCCATACTGACGTTCACTTGCTGTAATTCATTTGTTAATTTGGTGTTGCTATTACCTAAATTTTCTAGTTCAGCACGTGCTAAAATTAGCAAACGTTTTGCCTCTTCCTCGTCCGCGGTCATTTGTAATATTTTTTGTGCCTGTTCAGCATTTGCTTGTTTCAATTCGGAAACCGCTTTGGCACCTGTGTTTTTATTAAATACACTGGTCGTTGTCCATAAAAAGACAAAAACAATTAATAAAAATATCAAAATTATGACCAAATTTGAAAATAGGTCTACAAATGCTGGCCATGTGTTTGTTTTTTCTCGAAAACGAATGTTTAACATTTGTTTTTCCCTCTCGCTTAATATTTTTTATAATTCCGAAACTGTTTTTTGCAGTTCTTGAATGTTTTTATTTATTTCTTTTGCTGCTGTGTTTATAGTTTCCGTTGTGTCTGGAATTACAGGTGTTGTATGAGCAGATAAATAATCTTCTAGTTCATTGAATATCGCATTCTGAGCCAGCTGAACTTGTAAACCCAAAAAGCCAATCATCAGACTGCCTGCAAGCCCCATTAACGAACTTGTAAATGCAGTTGCCATACCTGATAAAGGTTTAGACAAACCTTCTTGCATAACACTTAGTACAGCAGTATCATCAAAGTTCAGACTGCCGATTAAATCCGCAAAACCACCAACTGTAATTATTAACCCCCAAAACGTACCCAATAACCCTAAGAAAATAAGAGTATTGGTTATGTATCTGATAGATTCACGTGAATCTTCAAAGCGCATTAAAATCATATCTAACATGCTTTGTAGGGTTGCAGTAGATATTCTTGTCGGGCGAGCACGTAAAATTAATGCAACCGGTCTTAATAACCGAGGTGGAAGTTCAACATTTTTTTTCCCCCTGAAATAAGCACTTGCCCATCTATATTCAGGTAATAATTTAAATATTTCTATGAAACTTAGACCAATACCAAACAGGGTTGTACCAATAATTATACCATTTAAGAATATGTTTGCGCTGGCTATACGCAAAAATGGTTCATAAAACAAAATTAAACCTGCCGCAAGTAAAGCAGTAAAAAATGCCATACGATTAAGCGTTCTATGAAACTGATTTGTCATGCAATCTCTCTTTTATATATAAATGATAGTAAATTTTAATAATTTAAGTCAATAGGGATTATTTATAAACTTATCGTCTTTATCCGATTGAGTCTTTTTAGAAAATACTTGATTTTGTTAAAATTTTTTGCATAATTGATGGCGTTCCTGCTGATGACATGGGGTCGTCGGCTGTTAAGACCAAAGGAAATAAAATGGCTTATTATGAAAGTGTCTTGGTTTTCCGCCAGGACTTGACTGAACCGCAGGTTAAAGAAAAAGCGGCAAAATTTACTGAAATTATTAAAGAATTGGGTGGCGATGTTAAATCCACAGAATTCTGGGGATTGAAAAATTTAGCATATGTTATCCGTAAAAACCGTAAAGCACATTACGTTATGTTAAATATCGAATTGCCTGGTGATAAAGTTGCAGAATTAGAACGTCGCTCACGTATTGATGAAGACGTTATCCGTTTCTTGAACGTTCGTGTTGATGAATTAGCAACAACACCATCCATAATGATGAAAAAGAATAACGAAGAGGTTGAATAATGGCAGTTCGTGCAGCAATTTATCGTAAAAAATCTAACCCTTTAAAGGGCAAGGTTATTGATTATAAAGATATAAAAACTTTGTCTCATTATATCACAGAACGTGGTAAAATCGTTCCAAGTCGTATAAGTGGTGTTTCTCAGAAAGATCAACGTGAATTAGCAACTGCTATTAAACGTGCTCGTCATCTGGGGTTGTTACCATTCGTTCGTAACAATTTAGGCTAAAAATTTTAATATTTGGGATTAATTCTCTAACTTGAAAAAGGACAGATTATGAAAGTTATTTTGACAGAAAAAGTTACTAAATTAGGTAATATCGGTGATACAGTTGAAGTAAAAACTGGTTTCGCACGTAATTATTTGTTGCCAAATGGCAAGGCTATGCGCTGGACACGTGAAAATGTCGCGTTGTTTGAAGCAAAGAAAGCAGAATTGCAGGCTCGTCAAGATGCTGCAAAGAAAAATGCAGAAGCAAATGTAGATGCAGTTAAAAACGCAAAATTGTACATGATTCGTCAGGCTGGTGATACAGGTCAGTTGTATGGTTCTGTATCAACGCGCGATATTGCACGTACATTGAAAGAAGTTGCAGGTGTAAATGTCGAATCTGCACAGGTTATGTTGGGTAGCCCAATTAAATCTATTGGTGCATTCGATACAAAAATTGCTTTGCATCCAGATGTAATTGTTCCTGTAAAAATCTATGTTGCACAGACACAAGATGAAATAGACGCTCTTGTTGCTGGTAAGGTTTTGACTTTCGGTACAAAGAAAGTTGAAGAAGAAACCGCAGCAGCAGAAGAAAAAGCGGAAGAAAAGAAAGAAGAAAAATCTGAAGAAAAAGTTGCAGATGCAGAATAAGATTTTTCTAAGTAAAGATAAACCCGCCTTAGGCGGGTTTGTTTTTTTAATCTGTGATTGATAATATTGTTTATAATGGTATAAAATCATTCTTATGAAATTTGAGTCTGTTGGTATTTTGATTTCTTTAAAACCTTTGGGAGAACGCGATTCGTTGGCGCGCTTTTTTACTTATGATTATGGTATATTAGTCGGTATGATGCGAGGCGCACAGGTGGCAAAGAAAAATAAACCTTTAATAGGGCAGGTTGGAACAGTTACGTGGAATGCACGTGTGGACTTTCAGTTGGGTGTATTCCATTGGGAGGCAGAAAGAAATTTGGTTGCGAGTTTAATGGCAAACCAATCTTCTTTGATGTTCGTGAATAGTGCTTTTGCATTAATTGATGCTTTGTTGCCAGAAAGAGAAAAATACGAGAATTTATATAATTCGACACTTGTTTTATTGCAAGGATTAATAAATCAGAATGCAGAGCAAGCGTATTTAAAATGGGAAATTGATTTGTTAAGTGATTTGGGATATGCCTTGAACTTAACTTGCTGTTCTGGTTGCGGTACGCGAGATAATTTAAAGTATTTGTCACCAAAAACTGGACGCGCAGTTTGTGAAACCTGTGCGGCACCATATCTTAATATAATATATAAATTACCGTTAAATTTAGATATTACAGGTCGTTTTATTCAGAATGTTTGTGATAATCAAGGCGTTGTTTTGCCATTGGCAAGAAAGTTTTTGATGCAAAAATATTTATGATTTTTTTATTTATTTTTTCTTGCACTTTACGGAATTTTTGACTATTGTTAATTCGTTCAACAGAAAAGGAGAAAGACTATGACTTGGACAATTTTGGTTCTAGTGGTTGGTATTCTTCTGTTCATGTTTGGTGGCATGATGTTGCCAAAAGGTGACGGGAAAAAACCTTCTACAAAAAATGTTATTTTGCATAAATCTATCAAATTGATTTCAATCATTTTGATTTCTGGCAGTATCTGCCGCTTGTATGTACCTTATTACCTAACAGCAGTAAACCCTGTAATCGTTCAGGAAATGGTAAACGGTATGCAAGAACAGCAGCAAGCTGAAAAAAATAAACAAATTCGCAAAATGGTTCGTTCTGAAGGCGAAAAAATGATGGCTAATGCCCCAGTTTTGGGTAATCGTGACGCGAAAAAAACAATTTATGTCTGGACAGATTTCTCTTGCCCATACTGCCGTCGTGTACACGGAGAATTGGATAGAGTTTTGGCAGAACGTGACGATGTTCGCGTAGTTGTAAAGAATTTCTCTATTCATGGTCCTTTGTCTGATGGTCCTGCAAAGGCAGTTATTGCTGCTAAATTACAGAGCCCAGAAAAAGCAGCAAAATTAACAGATATGTTAATGACTCGTGAATTCTATACTCAGGACGATTTGAAAGATCAGTCAAAAATTGCCGAAAAAGTTGAAGCAAATGTTATGAAAATGGCAGAAGAAGCAGGTTTGGATACTGCAAAGTTGAAAGAAGACATGAACGGTGAAGTTGTTGCGAATGAATTGAGAAACGTTCGTGATTTGGCTCAGCAGTTCGAAATCAGCGGTACACCATTCTTAATCATCGGTGAACAAGCATTCCCAGGTGCAATACCTTATGCTCAGATTAACGATGCTTTGAATGACTAATTCTGATTAATTGCAAATTAAATACTCGCCATAATTTGGCGAGTATTTTTTTATTATATTTTTTCTTGTGTGAACATAAAAAGTATTTTACTAAAAAATATCCCACAATTTAGTGGAATATTTTTATTCTTTATTTATCTTCTAAAATTGCAATGCCCGGTAAAGTTCGGCCTTCAATGAATTCTAAGAATGCGCCTCCACCAGTTGATACATATGTTATATCGTCTTTTACCCCGCACGCTTCTAGGGCAGCAACGGTATCACCACCACCGACGATGCTTTCTAGTTTTCCTGCACGTGTTTGTTCTGCTATTGCTTTCGCCAAAGCGAAAGAACCGTATGACCATGTCGGCATCCATTCTGCCATACCTACTGTCCCGTTCCAAATAACTGTCGCGGCAGAACGTATTACCTCTATATCTCGTTTTGTCGTTTCTTCACCTGCATCAATTATTACATCGTCATCTTCTATTTCATTAAAGTTTTTGTTTGCTCGTTTTGCATCACGAGTAAATTCTTTTGCAACACCTTTATCTAGTGGTAATAAAACTTCACAATCGTTTTGTTTTGCATATTCCAAAATTTCCAGTGCGGTATCTTTTTGGTCTGCTTCATACAAAGAATTTCCTACCTTACCACCAAGCGCATAATTAAATGTTGTGCCAAGTGCCCCACCTATAATCAGTGTGTCCGATAGTTTTGCTAGTGCTTTTAATACCCCTATTTTTGTTGAAACTTTGCTGCCTGCAACTATTGAGAGCAGGGGACGTTTCGGATTTGCCATAACATTACTTAAATGAGATATTTCTGATGCTAATAGTCTGCCTGCATAAGAAGGCAAAATTTCTGCCACACCAACTGTGCTTGCATGTGCACGATGAGATACTGCAAAAGCGTCATTTACAAAAATATCAAAACCTTTTGCTAATTCGGCAGAAAAAGTAGGGTCATTTGCTTCCTCGCCAGGATAAAAACGAACGTTCTCAAGCAAAACAATATCGCCTTCCTTCATATCTTTCATAAAATCTTTATCAAGGCAGTCAGAAATTAAAGGTATTTTCATATATTCTGCAACTGGTGCTAAACTATATTCCATATTTCTTGTTCCTTTTGGGCGACCAAGATGTGCACAAATTGCGATTTTTGCACCAGATTTTCTTAAGTATTCGATTGTAGGCATACTTTGTTGAATTCTGAACGCGTCGGTGATTTTACCGTCTACTATTTGGACATTGAAGTCATCGCGTAATAAAATGAATTTTCCGCGAACGTCAATATTAGTAATTGTTCTTAGTTCCATTTTTTATCCTTTCCTTTATTGGACCAAAACTTTTTCTATAATGCATGTTTATACCATATTTATCTATCGCTTGCAAATGAGATGCCGTTGGATAACCCGCATTTTTATCCCACCCATATTCAGGGTACTGTTTTGCAAGCTCGTGCATAATTTTGTCCCTGGTTTCTTTCGCAATTATCGATGCTGCAGCAATAGATAATGACTTTGCATCACCTTTTACAATAGGTTTACCTATTAAATCTTTAGGCAATCTGTTCCCGTCTATTAAGCAAAACTGGGGTGATGAACTTAATTTTTTTACTGCACGTTGCATGGCCAGCATTGATGCCCATAAAATATTTAATTCGTCTATTTCGCTTGGACTGCATTCTGCACAAGCCCATATTGTATTATTTGTAATCCATTCATAAGCGACTGCGCGCATATGTGGTGTCATTTGTTTGGAGTCACGAATTATTACTGGAATTTCTATTTCGTGATTAGGAAATATGACTGCTGCTGCAACAACTGGGCCGCATAATGGTCCGCGACCTGCCTCGTCAACACCGGCAACTAAATCGAAACCACTTTCTTTTTCTAATGAAAAATCTGGTATTATTTTCATGATAGCCAAAAAGATACCATATTATTAAATATAATTAAATTAATTTGTTTAGAAAAATCCTCTTTTAAGAGGCTTTTTTATATGGACATTCTATCAGCAATTTGCTTTTGTACATATTCATCTTCGCTGTTATATAGCGGCCATTCTGAGTTTGCTAGTTCTTTCATAGATGTTAATGGCTGGTTTAACCTTGCGCGGTATAGCCACATATTTGACATAACTCTTTTTATATAACTACGAGTTTCATAAGCAGGGAAACTTTCTATATATAATAGAGGGTCATATGTTTCAAAAGATTTTTCAAACTTTACTAATGTCCCCATACCTGCATTATATGCGGCAAGCATTTTTATAATATTGTTGTTTATATTAGGATGAGACAGTAAATCTACTATATATTGTTGACCTAAGAACATATTGTGTTCTGGATTGGACATATCCATATCGGATAAGTTAACTTTGTTTTCGCGGGCTACTTTTTTTGCTGTGCTTGGCATTAATTGCATTAACCCGTTAGCACCCGCGTTCGATTTAGCAGTTGTTCTGAATCCGCTTTCTTGTTTTGTTATCGCAAGCAATAGTGCTCGGTCTATTGACCAACCACCCATAGGTTCCCAGTCTGGTAATGGGTATTGGGCAGAATAAATGATATCATCGTCAATTTCTAAGATGCCTCGGTCTTGGATAACACTAGATGCCTGGATTGATACTCTTGGTAGACCGTATACTGTCGCAATAGAATTTACTGCATGTAATGTTTTATCAGAAACTTTCGCAGTAATCATATATTTTAAGTATGCTTCTGCGCGATCTTTTTTACCAACTTGTAATAGTGCTAATGCGATTTTCCCGTATTTACTGTTGCGTAATTCTTCTATATCGTCGTCAGAGCAATCTTGTTCGAAGAATTCGTATTTCGGTGTGTCGCCAAGCATTATAGAAGCCAAAGCACCGTAAAAAGCCATGGGATGTGCCGCAGCTATTTTCCAATATTTTTTTGCTTCACTACGGTTTCCATTCTCATATGCTGCACGTCCTGCCCAGAATGCCGCTTCTGTTTTTCTGGCGTTATTTATTTGGTCTAGTTTTAAAATCTCGCTAAAATATTTTTCACTTTCATCAAATTTTTCTTCTTTAAAGTACAATAAGCCCATTGACCAGAGACCGTATTCTGACTTGGCATCAGATGCCACAAAACCCCATTTCTTTGCGAGTTCAAATTCACCGTTTGTATAATAAATGTATGATAAGCGACCCGCAAGGCGACCATAGTCTGATTCTGTAAGTTTTTTCTTAAAAGATGGGTCTTCTAATATTAATCGAGCTGTTTTTGTAGAACCGCTGCGAATGGCTTTTTTAAATTTATTAATGTTTGTATTTGTTGTGCCAGTATATTTTTTTGCAGTCCATGTTTCTGATTGCGCAGTTTCTATTGATGCGCCACCACTTATAGTGCGGGGGACTTTTGCACTGCGGACAGTAGCCTTTTTTATTTTTGCTAGTTTTGCCATCCTTTCTGCGCCCGGCATGTCATAATATTTTTCCATCCAAGATGCAATTTCTTTACCGCGTGTATGGTAAGTTTTTGAAATATAGCGCTGATATAAAACCTCGTTCATTAATAATGGGTCTGTTAATTGTTTTTCTAGTTTTTGCGCTGCACTTATTTCTTCCTCGGATTGCAATAAGAAGATTTGTGTGTACAAACTTGCGTCTGCATCATTTAGTACGTCTATATTTGGTAAATCTGCCGCATAAACAGAAAGCGGCAAAAAGATTGCTATTAAAAATGTAAATATTTTTTTCATGGTTTTGCTAGAATAAAGATGTTTTCGGTAACTGGCAAACCGCGGCACCTTCATCCGCTTCTGGAATTTGATCAATTATTTTCTTAAAATCAGAAATCTTTGAGAATTTACGATATACTGATACAAAACGTACGAAAGCAATCGGGTCTAAGTTCAATAATGAATCTGATACCATTTGCCCAACCATGGCACTGCTTACCGTATCGTCAGCGGTTTCTGTTTCAAGTCTGCGATGTATGGATGTCACCAGTTTTTCTATTTGTTCGTCACCAACATCGCGGTTGCGACATGCCAGTTTTATACTGCGACGCAGTTTCTCGCGGTCAAATGGTTCTAGTTTCCCGCTGTTTTTACGTACCATTAAATCGCGCATTTGTACGCGTTCAACTGTCGTAAACTTTGCTCCGCACTGATTACATACACGACGACGACGAATAATCGCGTCTTCTATGTCAGGTCTGGAATCAGTTACCCGGCTGTCTGTAGAATTACAATATGGACATCTCATATTACTATACGGTAGCAATCAAATCCGAAACTGTAAAGCAGAATTTGCATTTTGCACTTTTTTCAAAAAAAATTGCTTTTTTATAAAAATCAAGTGTTTTATTTGTGGGTCTTTGCTTAGGGTGCGCTTTTTAATAGGGGCTTTTTGTGATAAAATGTGTCTTGAGACCAGAGAGAGATGGAAAAATACTTAAATAAGATTTTAATCGGTGACTGTATCGAAGTTATGCGCGGAATCCCCGATGCGTCAGTAGATGCTGTTTTCGCGGATAGTCCTTATAACTTGCAGTTAGGGGCAAAGACTTTGTATCGCCCAGAAGACCAAACTGCGGCACGTGCAGTCCGTGATGCATGGGATGCTTTTGAAAGTCCAGAAGAATATGATGCTTTTACTCGTGCCTGGTTGACTGAATGTAAAAGAGTTTTAAAACCAGATGGTGCTATGTGGGTTATAGGTA
This sequence comes from uncultured Alphaproteobacteria bacterium, assembly GCA_944389265.1. GTDB lineage: Bacteria > Pseudomonadota > Alphaproteobacteria > Rs-D84 > Rs-D84 > Enterousia. Next base: position 164,533 of record CALXLS010000002.1, on the reverse strand, counting down.
GTTATCATAATATATTTAGAGTAGGGGCTATATTACAAGATTTAGGGTTCTGGATTTTAAATGATATTGTTTGGGTAAAAACTAATCCTATGCCTAATTTCCGTGGAACAAGATTTACTAATGCACATGAAACACTGATTTGGGCGACACCAAGAAAAACAGGTAAATATACATTTAATTATGAAACTATGAAAAAACTGAACGGCGGTAAGCAAATGCGTTCAGATTGGGATATTAATATTTGTTTGGGTGAAGAACGTGTAAAAGATGAAAATGGAAAAAGTTTGCACAATACCCAAAAACCTATGGATTTATTAAGAAGGGTTATTCTTTCTTCAACAAAAGCAGGTGATGTGATTCTGGACCCGTTCGTCGGAAGTGGTACAACTGCGGCGGCGGCTAAAGAATTAGGTCGTAATTTTATCGGTATTGATAGAGAAGAAAGTTATGTAAATGCAGCACGTGAACGTGTTGAAAGTGTCAAACCTATCGACTTATCTGAAATCGAAGTTGCTGCGCCAAAACGTGAAGAAATACGCGTTGCCTTTAAGGAATTAATAGAAGCGGGGCTGTTGTACGTAGGGCAGACTCTGGTAAGCCCACACGGAGAACGTGTTATGATTACGCGTGACGGAATGTTGACACATTCTTTGCATGGTAAGGCCTCAATTCATGTAATGGCCGCAAAACTGCAACATTCTGTAAGTTATAATGGCTGGGATTACTGGTCCGCAGAAAAAAGAGACGGTTCTTTAGTCCCAATAGATGAGTTGCGTAAATATATTCGTGGCATAAAGCGCGATATGAAAAAGGCTGCTTAAAAATTTTTCGTTAAAACTGTTGAACAAAAATCCCGCGTTTGGCGGGATTCATTATTTGTTTTTTATCATTCGTCTGGAAAGTTCGTGTGCTTTTTCTATTTCTTGTATCTTTTTTGCGTATAGTAAAAGCATTTCTTGATTCTTTTCGTATTCTTCTTCCAGCATTGTTTTCTGTTCTTGTGCATTTAATAAATGCTTCGCGATTTTAAAGTCTTTCGTTAAAAGCAAAATTCTTTGAATAAAAGTCATTTTTCTTTCATCAAGAAATTTTAAAACTTTTGTTTTTTTCGGATGCATTTCAATGAAAGAGTCTATATATTCTTCTGTTTGACGTATTTCGTTCTTTAATCGCTGTGACTCTAAAAGATATGTGCTTATTGTGTATTCTTTTTTCATAAAATTCCTTTTAAATAGTAAAACTATATTATACAACGATACTAATTTGTCAATTTTTTTGTTTTGCTTGTATTTTTTGTTTTTGTACTTATATATATGATAAATTCGCGAATCGGGTTTTTGTATGATATAGTTTTATGTATAAAAAAGTAAGGATTATGTTATGGCTTTAATTCCTATGGTTATAGAGGAATCACCACGTGGTGAACGTTCTTTTGATATTTATTCAAGATTATTACGTGATCGTATTGTTATGATAAATGGACAGATTGAACCTACTATGGCGAATTCTGTGGTTGCGCAATTGTTATTCTTGGAGTCTGAAAATCCAAATGCAGAAATTTCTGTTTATATAAACTCGCCTGGTGGTGATGTTTCAGCAGGTTGGGCGATTATGGATACTATGCAATATATCAAAGCACCTGTATCAACTATTGGTATGGGATTGGTTGCTTCTATGGGCTCTGTTTTGCTGGCCGCTGGTGAAAAGGGTAAACGTTTTGTTTTACCTAATACTCAGATAATGATCCATCAGCCTTTGGCGGGTGCCGAAGGGCAAATTACCGATATGGAAATTCGGATGGCGCAATATCAGAAAAATAAAAAGACTTTGATTAAGCAAATGGCCGCGTTTACAGGGCGTAAAGAAAAAGAATTATTTGATGCAATGGAACGTGATAACTGGATGAATCCAGATGAAGCCAAAGATTTCGGCTTGATTGACGGCGTTCTGAAAAGAAAATAATTTTATCCGAATAAGTTTGAGGAAGGGGATATGAGCGACGATAAAATTAAATCTGCAGAAGAACAAAAAAACGGGAATAATCCCCAGTTTTGTAGTTTTTGTGGAAAAGCAGTTTATGAAGTAAAAAAATTAGTCAGTGGTCGTAATGTTTGTATCTGTGACGAGTGTATCAATTTATGTAATGACATTATGGCAGATGATGGGCGGGCAGAACTTGATAAAGATTCTGCTAAATTACCTACACCGCGTCAGATTTATAACTTTTTGAATGAATATATCATCGGACAAGATGATGCAAAGCGTACGCTGTCTGTTGCGGTTTATAATCATTATAAACGCCATAGTGTTGCGGCTACATCAAAAGTTGAAATTCAGAAATCTAATGTTTTGTTGATTGGGTCAACTGGTACGGGAAAAACCTTATTTGCTCAGACATTGGCTCGGATACTAGATGTGCCTTTTGCAATTGCTGACGCAACAACTTTGACAGAAGCGGGTTATGTTGGCGATGATGTAGAAAGCGTTTTAACGCGTCTTTTGCAGAATGCTAATTTTGATGTGGAACGCGCTAGCCGTGGAATTATCTATATCGATGAAATTGATAAGATTTCAAGAAAATCTGAAAATCCGTCACTTACACGTGATGTTTCTGGTGAAGGGGTGCAACAGGCGTTATTAAAGTTGATAGAAGGTACTGTCGCTAATGTCCCGGCTGGTGGTGCGGGGCGCAAGCACCCAGGGGAAGCAACTGTTCAACTGGATACCAGCAAGATTTTGTTTATCTGTGGCGGGGCATTTGACGGTTTGAATAAGATAATCGGTTCTCGTACGAATGAACGTGCAGGAATTGGGTTCGGTGCGCATGTTGAATCTAAAAAAGAACGCGAATCAAAAAATAATTTGGCGGATGTTCAACCAGAAGATTTAGTTAAATTCGGTATTATCCCAGAATTAGTTGGACGTTTACCGATTATAACAACGCTGAAAGATTTGGATGAAGATGCGTTGGTAAAGATTTTAACGGAACCTAAAAATGCTGTTGTAAAGCAGTTTGCGGCTATGTTGGAATTAGATGGTGTTAAATTGACTATCACAGATGATGGGTTACGTGAAATTGCCAAAATGGCAGTTGCACGCAAGACAGGTGCACGTGGATTGCGTAGCATACTAGAAAAATTACTGTTGCAACCTATGTTTGAGGCTCCTGAAAAGGATGATTTGGCAGAAATTGTGATAGATAAAAATGTTGTGTTGGGGAAGAAGCAACCCATAGAAATATTAAAAGAAAATAAAAAAGAAAGTAAAAAAGCCGCTTAAATATGAAAAAGAAAAACACCCGCATTGTTGCGGGTGTTTTTTTTATGCTTATAGCGCAAAATATAAAAATATCCCTTTGCGGGATATTTTATTTCTGGTGGCCCTGGTCGGATTGCTCGCGGGCTCGCCAACTCGTAAGGTTCAAACTTCGCATAGCTTGTTTTCACCAACTATCGTTTCGAACCGACGGTTCTCGTCCGACAGGATAAAAAACATCCCCAGATGGGGATATTTTTATTTCTGGTGGCCCTGGTCGGACTCGAACCGACACTCCTTGCAGAACTTGATTTTGAGTCAAGCGCGTCTACCAATTCCGCCACGGGGCCAAAACGTAAACTGCGTGATTATTTCGCAGCCGCTTTCTTGGCTTCGACTTTCTTTACCAAACGTGCACTGCGAGTTGCCTTGTGTGCAGGTTTTTTTGCTGGTTTTTCTGCCTTGCCATTTTTCTTTTCAATCGCTTTCTTTATCGCTGCCATTTCGTCTGTCAAGCGTGATACTGGTTTTGACATAACATATGCATCCAAACCGCCATGCTTTGTCAATGTACGCAAGCCCGCTGTTGAAATGCGTAATGAGAAATCACGATTTAAAATATCGCTGTGAAACTTTAATTTTTGCAAATTTGGCAAGAATGTACGTTTTGTATGACGCATAGAGTGAGATACGTTCATCCCAACTTCTGTTTTCTTACCTGTAACTTTACATACACGTGGCATAATAATAATCCTTTATAACTGGGGCATAATTTATAATAAAAAACAAGAAAAGTCAAGCATTGTTTTTACTTTTTCTTGCTTAATTACAATGTGCCGTACTTAATAAATCAGATACAACTTTTACTGGCGTAAATGTTGTTATGGGAACTTCAACAAAAATTGTGTTCCATTTCGCCATGGCTCCGTTCCATAAACCTGGGCGTTCCATGGCTTTTAATACCTGACCATTATATGATTTTTCTGATATAAAACCTGTGGTTTTGTCTATATATTTTGTTAGGTCAAACTTTTCGCCTTTTATATTCTTTATGCCGCATACTAAATCAACTGGATTAAAGTGCGACGCAGAATTCATAATATCTCTATTGTCAGGCGATATTTGACTGGATTCTACAATTTGTAGTGTTTCTAGTCCATTGTTGTCTTTTACCCAGAATGGGCCGCCACCAGGTGCACCTATGTTGCGAACAACACCGCATACTCTTATAGGGCGATTTAATATTTCTAAGATTCCTGCCTTGGATATATCTGTCGGAACTTTTACAAAAAGTTCTGTTTCAATAAATTTTTTAATTTCGTCTAAGTTAGTAGAGTCTATATCGTTTATATAATTAAATACTTTTTCTTGAATTTCTATTAGTTTTCCTGCTAGTGCTTTTTTGTATTCAATAGTATCAGTGCGATATTTGTCAGTACAAACATTGTCTATATTTTTTACAAAGATTATATCTGCATCGATTTCATTTAAGTTCTCTATCAATGCGCCATGACCTGATGGGCGAAATAGTAAGTTGCCTTCTGGGTCTCTAAACGGTTCATTATCGAGTGTCGCAGCAATTGTGTCCGTAGAACTTTTTTGCTGTGACATTTCGATTTCATATTTTACACCGTACTTATATTCATATTCAGGCAGAACACGTGTAAGTAATGCTTTAAATCCGTGTATGTGTTCTGGTGATACGGTAAAATGTATATTTACTTTGTTCGCACATGTTGCGTATTGGGCGCCCTCTACCAAGTGTTCTTCTAGTGCGGTTCGACTATAATTTGTATATTTATGAAATGCTATTAAGCCCTTTGGTAATTTACCATAATTCAATCCAGCATCAGTTAATATACAAGAAATAATATTTTCTTCTGTCGGTGTGTCCGGTAAGAACTGTTTCAAATCATCATAAAAAGCAAATTTATCTATGTTATTTAATACTTTTTCTGTGACAGAGTTTTTATTCCCGTCGGATAAAAATTCAAATAAGTCTTTAAACATTCTTGTTGCAGCACCAGATGCTGGTACAAACTTTACTACTTTATGATTTTTTCTATATTCGTCGTATTTTTCGATATATTTTTTGAGGCTATCTTCATTAAGCACAAATATCCCATTTGTTATGCTGGCAGGTGCGATTATATTTGCATAGGGAAACCCATTACGAAAATCATTTAGTTGGCGATTTATTTCTTCAACTGTCAAGCCATGTGAAGTTATCTGATTTATATCTTTTTGGGAAAAATCTGTCATTTTTATGCCTCTGTTTTTTATAAGAATAATATAAAAAATGTGTACGTTCAATACGCTTTTTGTTTTGATTCCCATACCTTGAAAGATTAAAAAATGCTACTATATATAAGAGAAAATAAAGGAGGATTTTTTATGAATCCAGAAGAAATGCAAGAAACACCAGAACAGGCAATTGCTAAATATACCACTGATTTTACGAAATTAGCCGCAGATGGTAAATTAGACCCTGTTATAGGTCGTGAAGATGAAATTCGTCGTACTATACAAGTTCTGTCACGCCGTACAAAAAATAATCCTGTGCTGATTGGTAATCCAGGTGTTGGTAAGACAGCAATTGTTGAAGGACTGGCAGAACGAATTGTTTCAGGTGATGTTCCAGAAAATTTGTTAAAGAAAAAATTATTGTCTTTGGATATGGGGGCTTTGATGGCAGGTGCCATGTTCCGTGGACAATTTGAAGGGCGTTTTAAAGCGATACTAAAAGCAGTAAAAGATTCTGATGGACAGATAATTTTGTTCATCGACGAATTGCATACTTTGGTTGGTGCCGGTAAGGGTGAAGGCTCTATGGATGCAGGTAATTTGTTAAAGCCTATGTTGGCTCGTGGTGAATTACACTGCCTTGGTGCAACTACTTTGGATGAGTATCGCCAATATATTGAAAAAGACCCTGCGCTGGCTCGTCGTTTCCAACCTGTATACGTTGATGAACCAACTGTTGATGATACTATTTCTATCTTGCGTGGTTTGAAAGAAAAGTATGAAGGTCATCATGGAGTTAGAATTTCTGATTCTGCGCTGGTTGCTGCAGTTCGCTTGTCTAATCGTTATATCACAGATAGATTCTTGCCCGATAAAGCAATTGACTTAATTGATGAGGCGGCTGCACGTGTTCGTATTGAAATTGCGTCTAAACCAGAAAAGTTAGATGAAATTGATAGGCACTTGATGCAACTGAAGATAGAACAGCAGGCTTTGAAAAAAGAAAAAGATGAAGATTCTAAAAAACGTCTAAAAGACTTAGAAAATCTTATCAAGGATGAGGAAGAAAAGTCAAAAGTCTTGACCGCAGAGTGGCGTAAAGAACAAGAAAAAATGCGCGGACTTTCAGATGCTATGGCTGCATTAGATGCCGCAAAGGCAGAGGTTGCGTCTGCTATGCGTAATGGTGACTATGAAAAAGCATCTGCATTGCAATACGGTAAAATACCAGAATTGGAAGAGAATATTCGCAAAATGAATGCGGAATCTAAAGAGTATAAAACTGTATTGCCAGAACATATCGCTGCAGTTGTAAGTAAGTGGACAGGTGTTCCTGCGGATAAACTAAGCGTTGAAGAACAGTCTAAGCTTCTGAATATAGAAGACGAATTACGTAAACGTGTTGTCGGGCAAGACCACGCGCTGACTGTAATTGCGCGTGCGATTCGTCGTAGCAGAGCAGGGCTGTCTGACCCACATAGACCAGCAGGTAGTTTTATGTTCTTAGGACCTACAGGTGTTGGTAAAACAGAAGTTGCTAAAGCATTGGCTGAATATCTGTTTAATGATGATACTGCTATGACCAGAATTGATATGAGTGAATATATGGAACCTCATTCAGTATCACGTTTAATCGGTAGTCCTCCGGGGTATGTTGGTTATGAACAGGGCGGTGTTTTGACAGAAAGTGTTCGTCGTCGTCCTTATCAGGTCTTGCTGTTTGACGAAATAGAAAAAGCAAACCCTGATGTGTTTAATGTTTTCTTGCAAATATTAGACGACGGGCGTTTGACAGACGGGCAGGGGCATGTAGTTAACTTTACTAATACCATAATTATTATGACAAGTAATTTGCCAGATATGGAAGCAGTAAAGAAAAACTTCCGTCCAGAATTTATAAACCGTATAGATGAAATTGTGTTCTTTAATCCGCTGGGTAAAGATGTTATGGCAGGAATCGTAAAGATTCAATTGCACAATCTTGAAAAGCGTTTGGCAGAGCGCAGAATTAGTCTGGAAGTTTCTGACAAGGCTATAAAGTGGTTGGGTGATAATGGATATGACCCTGTGTTTGGTGCGCGTCCATTAAAGCGCCTGATTACTTCGGCTGTTGAAGATAAAATCGCAGATTTGATTTTGTCAGGTTCAGTCGGTGAAGGTAGTACCGTTTATGTCGATGTTCATGGTAAAGAACTTACAGTAAAATGAAACTTTCATGAAATAAAATAAAAGGCGGTTTCCCGCCTTTTATTTAGTCTTTTCATTTTTGATAACGAATCGCTTATTTCCAGCAATTTTTTTCATTCTGTCTATTTTTAACATGCAAGAAGAACGGTTCGTTAAATCTAAACGTATACTATCACCTGCCAAAGTGACATTTTTTATTTGTACATAATATTTTGAAAATGTTTGTTCTATTTTGGGCGCACGTGATTGTAGTTGTGCATCGTATATCATCCATTGTGGTGTTTTTGGATACTTTTTGTTGTCAGTAACAATTCCATGTACGGCTAATATAGTATCTTCGCCAAGTAAGTTAATCTGAGTGGTGATGTGATTTGATAGGATTTTTTTATCGTTAACAAAAATGTCATTATAAATACCATCAAATGTTATTTTGTTTTGTTTTACACTTACAACTAAATTCTGATATTTAATTTCTGTTGAAGTATAACTTATTTCCGATTTAGCTTTGTTTTCTTGGTCTTTAGGTTCAGGAATATGGACTGCGGTTGTTTCTTCTTTTGTGGGTTCTTCTTCCTTAGGTATTTCCAAAGTTGTTGTAGTATTATTGACAGTAGAAATTTTTTCACTTGAAGTAGAATTTAAGAATGTTTCTATTTTTTGATTTTGTGCTTCTAAGTCTTTTTGTTCCGATATTTTAATTACAGGACATGTGGTTTCTTTACCGTCTTTATTGACCAGTATAGTATTTTTCTGTAAAGAATCGGCTTTTATTGTTTCTGCATATGTAGGAATATTCATGTATTTATGTGTTGTGCTGTCACGAGATATTATCGTATAAGAATATGCTTTTTCTGCAGCAACAAATATTTCATGTGTTTTTGCATTATAACGAATGATTTTAACCCCTTGTTTAAAGGAACTAAATATTTTACCTTTCTTTAAATCTACGACATATAGCAAATAAGAATTGATATCGGTCTTTTTTCGAATAATTGCCATTTGAATTTTTTCGTCAAAAAGACATAATTCGTACGGTGCTTTGGATGCCTTTAAAAGGTTTACAGTATTGTTACCGTTATCAAAATATAAACTATATTTATTAGAATTAGTTAAATATGAAAATAGTGGTAGTTTTAAATTGTTATTTCTTACTATTGTTTTAGGTTTTTCTTGTTGTGAGTTTTTTAAAGGTTTTAATATTTTTGATTTTTGCTCTTTTTTAGCATTACCAAAAATTTTTGTTACTTTATCATAGCCAGGAAAACGACGTGCTAGTTCTTCGTTTAGCCCGTCTTCAATAGGAAGACCTCTTTTTTTAAGATTGTTGTGTAGAGTACGAAGACTTGTATCTTTTTGTTTTGACCAGTCTATAGAAACTTTTTTATTATGACCAAAAGTTTTTGTTTCTTTATTATAACCTGGAAAGCGACATGCTAATTCTTCGTTTAGTTCATCTTCGATAATTAAATTTTTTTTCTTGCGATAAAGGTATGCCTGTCTTAACCCAACATCTTTAAGTTTTGACCAGTCTATAGAAACTTTTTTATTATGACCAAAAGTTTTTGTTCCTTTATCATAGCCAGGAAAACGACGTGCTAATTCTTCGTTTAGTTCGTCTTCTATTGGCATACCTTTTTTGTTACGATAACTATGTGCTTGGCGTAAGCCAATATCTTTGACTGTAGACCAGTCTATTTTTTTTGATTTTCTTGTCGGTTTTTCTTTTTTAGTACTGGGTAAAAGATTGGCTATTCTTTCTGTAATAAGGTTTTCTGTGATTTTGTTTACTATGGAAGGTGCCAAAGATATTATAAGACGTTCTAAATTCTTTATTGCATCAATGAAGTCAGAGTTTTTTGATAATTCTTCAATCAATGTTTTGATTATATTTGCTTCGGTTGCTTGTTTATGGTTATTTGACATGTTTTTCTCTTCTATAGTTGTTTATATCCCCCTCCCACGTTATATATTGTTAAGTATTATTTGCTTTTTTTACTCTTAAATTGGATGTCTCGTAATTTCTTATATTCACCGTCCAATGCGACCAGTTCTGCATCTGTACCCTTTTCAATAATGTGACCATCTTTTATTACACATATTATATCTGCATCTAAAATAGTTGATAATCTATGGGCAATTACAAATGTTGTGCGGCCTTTCATTAAATCTTTAAGTGCAGTCTGAATTAGTTTTTCGCTTTGTGTATCCAGTGCAGATGTTGCTTCGTCTAATAGCAGAATAGGTGCGTCTTTTAATATTGCACGCGCAATAGCGATTCGTTGCTTTTGACCGCCTGATAACAAAGCACCACCTTCGCCAACTTTTGATTTATACTTTTTAGGAAATCCCATAATAAATTCGTGTGCATTTGCTGCGCGTGCCGCTGCTTCTACCTGTTCGAATGTTGCGTCTGGGGCACCATATTTAATGTTTTCCTCTATCGTTCCATTGAACAAGAATACATCTTGTGAAACTTCTGCGATGTTTTTGCGTAGTGAATGCAAAGTAAATTTCTTTATGTCGGTTTTATTTATTTCAACTTTACCTTTTTGAGGGTCATAAAAACGTTCTATCAAATTGAACATAGTTGTTTTACCACCACCAGATGGCCCAACAAGCGCGCATACTTTCCCAGATGGTACACTTAAGTTTATATCTTTTAATACTGGTTCATTTTCATTGTATTCAAATGATACATGATTAAATGATACAGACATTTCTTTTGCGTCTAATTCCTTGGCGTTCGGTGCATCTTGAATGTCTGGTTTGCTATCCAAGAAATCAAATAATACTTCTGCTGCTAAAAGCCCATGTTGTATTGTTCCGTTAGTGCTTGTAATGCTGCGTGCTGGTTTATATGCCGCTGTTAACGCTAATAAGAATGCGGTAAAGTCACCTGTTGTGATTGCACCTGTCACAATAAAGTGGCCACCAATAATTAATGCCAGACATAAACCAATGGAAATCATCAATTCTAGCAAAGGTGATTGCAAAGCAAATGCTTGGGTACCTTTATAAGAATTTACCATTGAAGAATCTAAAACACGTGCAAATTTTTCTGTTTCTTTATCTTCTGTTGCAAATGCTTGAATTGTTTTTATTCCATGTAAAGTTTGATTCAAATGCTGTGAAACATCATTCGCAATCCCAAATGATTCACGAGATAATTTACGACGTTTGCGCATAATCAATACCATCGGAACCATAATTGCAGGAACCAGGAATAATAATACTGCGCACATTTGCGGGGCATAATATACCATTAATGCAAGCGTCATTGCTAATGTCGCAATTTGTTGGATTGTGCTAACTATTGTTCCTGTCACAAGGTTTAATACTGCGCCCGCTTGCACACTGAAATAGTTTAAATTCTTTCCAATACCATCCCCATAGAATTTAGAGATGTTCATTTTTACCATATGGTTGTATATGCGTTTTTGCAGGTTTGCACTGGCGATAAGACCCGCTTTCGCCATTATTAAGGATTTTGCGTAATTAAATATCCCTTTGAAACCAAAAGCAGCGATAATTTGCAAACCAAAAAAGTAAATATACTGCATACTTTTTTGAATGAATGCCTTATCAACCACTTGTTGAACAAGCGTTATCGTATACGCTTCTGCTGCCGCGGCACCAATTGTGGCCAGAACGCCAGCAAGCAACCATTTCCATTGTGGCTTGCCAATCTCGCGCCATACACGACCATATAAAGACCATTTTATGCGAACGTTTGTTTCGTCGCCTTTAATAATTTTTTTTATTTTTTTAGTGATTTTCGTAAACATAGCCTGCATATTATAGTTTTTATAATAAAATCTGTCCAGAGAAAGATGAATATAGTCTCTTTTTGTAAAAATGGACAGGTTTACAATAATCTATAATATTTTTTAGTTAAAAGTTGTACAAGCCTCATCGTATTCCCAGGTTCCTGTGGTATCTTCAAATTCCATGCCTTTTGGGACGTACATGTAATAGAATAACTTTTGCGCAAATTCAGAACCAGAACCTAGGACACCCTGTGGTAATGAACCAACAGAAATATAACCATAGGGGCAACTGTTTGCATCATTTACTATTATATCAACGGGTGTCCTTGTATATAATTTACCGTCACATGGTGCATTGATTTCGGCTGCGTAAATGTTTGATGATAGTAAAATAGATATAATGAATAATATTTTTTTCATTTGTTTATCCCTTTTATTTGCTGTGATTTACCATCATGTTGACATATTCTGCATTTGAACCCATTGCAACAATATACGAACAACGTTGCGCACAGCCGTCTATGCATGCATCGGAAGTTGAATAGTCTGTGTCTGATCTTACATAGTCGGATACAAATGGATATATAATTCTGCACCAACAATATTTATTAGATGAAGTTGTTGAACTGAAAGTAATCAAATTAGCATAAGAGGCCGGGCTAGTACCGTATCTGCCGGAAGATGAACTACATATACCAAGTCCTTTTATATATTTGCCCGATACAGAGTCTATTACTTGCCAGTCTACATCACCAACCGCGTTATAGCCGCTTGAACTTCTTTGGCTGGTATAATTACTGCACATTTTTAAAGTCAATGCATTGGCAGATGTTATAAATATTGTGAAAGATGCCAGATATAAAAAGATTTTGATTGGGTTCATTGCTTTTTTCTCCTTTTATATGCTTAGTGTATTGGAAATTGCGGTTTTAAAACTTACATAACTGCTATCCGTACTTGTCATCGCTGTTGCACACCATGATGCACAATCTGTTGGGCATGCGCCGCTTCCGAGAGCACCAATGTATGCCCACGATGAAATAAACGGATATACGATTTTACACCAGCAAGAATTTCCTGCGGTAAGCGAATTGCTGGTATTCCCAATAGAACCGCTTTGGCCGCAATATGCCACACCTTCAATAGGAATGGAATTGGTTGCCCCACAGGTTGCTTTCCAAAAGTCTGAACTTGCGGTATAAGATGGGCTACTGCATGGTAAATAATATGCGCCATTTGTATTTATGCAACCGATTCCGTCTAGTCGAGCAAGATCTGCCTTTGCAGGTAATATAAATAAAAAAGTGGAAAGGAAAAAAAGGTATTTTTTCTCAAAAAACATGTGTTCCTCCTGTTGTTTTGTTTGTTAGAAATGAACAATTAAATACAGCATATTTTATGATTGACTTGTGGCGGATTATCGCATAACATAAAAATGAATATTATGACGAAACGCATTGTTCATTTGAATTAGTGTGTGTTTTTTTGCAAAAACTGTTTGTTTTTTGCGTTTTTTTTGCTTTTTTGTTTGATAGGAATATATGCCAAATTGTGTTTTTAGTTTTATAATAGATTGTGAATAATTTTTATTAGTTTTTCGTTATTTGTTATTTTTAATTTGACAATGGAAATAAAAATGTATAAAATTTGTGGGCTTTATAAGTTTGAACTTATTAAGTAAGCAAAGTTTTGGGGTTGTAGCTCAGTTGGTAGAGCACCTGCTTTGCAAGCAGGGGGTCGTCAGTTCGAGTCTGATCAGCTCCACCAAAAGTTTGTAAAAATAAAAGATAGTGCGTTAAAAGGGGGTGAATAACCTATGGTAAAAGTTCTTGTTCGCGATAATAATGTAGAACAGGCTTTGCGCGTTGCAAAACGTAAATCTCAGAAAGAAGGTCTGTACCGCGAAATGAAAGAACGTCAGCGTTATGAAAAACCAACTACAAAACGCAAACGTTTGAAAGAAGAAGCCGTTCGTAATGAAAAGAAACGTCAATCTAAACAAAGAATGGTTTTCGGTTTCTAATAAAAAATCCTGCACTCTGCAGGATTTTTTCTTTTGAGGAGAGCCTTATCTTATAGTTAGAAATTTGTGCATGTTTCGCTATATACCCATGTACCAGTATTATCAAAAAACTCTAAATTTTTTGGAACATACATATACCAGCCAAAGATATAATTTGTATAATCTGGGTTGTTTACTATGGTTTTTAATGCGCCAACAGAAACATAGCCTGTACCACATGTTTGACCATATTCTACAAGATTGTCTGCAACGATTCTTGTGATTAGTGTTCCTGTACAAATTGCGTCTGGTTCAGCAGCGTGTGCTTGGTAGATAGATATTATTGCGCTGAATATAATTAAAATTTTTTTCATTTTTTCCCTCATTATTGAAGATAGTTGGTAATCTCATTAAAAAATCCAGTGTCGTACCCCATTGAATAACCACAACGTGCGGCACAAGTTTCTCTACATTCTGTTGCAGTTGAGAATTTATAATTTGCAGGATGTGTCCAGCGTGAAAGAACAGGGGATATAATTCTGCACCAACAATATTTATCATTTGAGTTGTAACTTATGTTTATAGTGTCCATTGAATAATATGTGCTTGGATAGCCTTCATCACTGGAACAAAAACCAAGCCCTAGCATAGTATCGCCATCTTGTTTTAATTCCCAATCAACAGCACCGACCGCATTACCTCTTGTAAGACTTACGTTTTTTATATTACTGCAATATTGTATTGTTATGCCAAAAGATGTTTGGGCGAAAATACAGAAACTTAGCACATAAACAAGTTTTATTATTTTTATCATTTTTTTTGGTTCCTTTGTTTTTTATAGGGATAAGTTTTCGGTAACTGCTTGTCTGAATGCATTTGAGGAACGTATGGCATCTGCGCACCATGATGCACAGTTTGAATCGCAACTTCCGGAACCTGTGGGTGATGTATATATCCAATATTTTGTTATAAATGGATAAACTATTTTGCACCAGCAGCCACTACCACCAAGAGTTATTGATGAAGTTGTGTTACCGGAACTTCCATTTTGACCACAAATAGCAACGCCTTTTACTGCAAAATACCCATTAGTTCCGCAGGTTGCCTGCCAAGAGTTATTATTTTCTGCAGACGAAGATCTACATGGTAGATACCCACCAGATGTTGCGATACAACCTACGCTATTTACGCCTGCAATAGTCGGCCAGCTAAGCATTAAAAAAGGAAATAAAAAAATTGAAATTTTTATCAGTTTCATTTTATTTTTTCTCCTTAAATACCATTTTTTAAGTTTTTTTACCTAAAATAAACGGTGGGTTAAAATCAACAAAATTTATAATTGACTTGATATTTGTTTATGGTTAAAATTTTTAAAAAGTTAGTTGTATAAAAAGAACCACCGTTTAGATTGGTGGTTCTTTTATTTGTTTTTTTTAGTATTTTTAAGCGGTTATGACGTTTTTTTATTTGCCCCAATATTTTCCTATTACATAATCTGCGGCAAGAGGTACAGATAATTTCGCAACGTTTTCCATTTCTCTTTCTATTTTTTTTGCAAATTCTTCTGCAAATTCTTCTTTACATTCGAATATCATTTCATCGTGAACTTGCATTATCATACGAATTTTTTCCGCGTTAGGTTGTACGATATTTTTATCAATGTTTACCATTGCAAAACGCATTAAGTCTGCTTCAAAACCTTGAATTGGGGCGTTTATTGCAGCTCTCATCGCGTATCCGCGCATCCGTGGATTCTTTGCTTCTGGTATTTCTATGCGTCTGCCCCATGGAGTATAAACACATGCGTTCTTTAAGGCGAAATCTTTTATTTTTTCTATGTATTCTTTTATTTCAGGAAGACCTGCCATGTATGTGTTTATTATTTCTTGTGCCGCAGCGCGCGTAATGCCAAGTTGACCAGATAACCCAAATGACGAAATTCCATATATGATAGAAAAGTTTACCGTTTTTGCCGCACGACGCAATTCTTTTGGTACAGGTTGATTGTCTGGAATATTAAATATTTTTCTGGCTGTTTGTTCATGTATGTCTTTGCCGGAATTAAAGGTTTCTTTAAATGTATGAACATTTGCTACATCTGCAAGTAATCTTAATTGAATTTGAGAATAATCCGCAGAAATTAACATATAGCCGTCCGGGGCAACAAAACATTTTCTTATTTCTTCACCTAGTTCAGTTTTAATTGGTATGTTTTGTAAGTTTGGGTCACGACTTGATAGACGCCCCGTGTTTGTACTTGTCTGTAAATATGTTGTGTGAATTCTGCCGTCTGATGCAATTTGCCGCGGCAATGCGTCTGCGTAAGTGCCCGCTAGTTTTGCAATCGAACGCCATTCTAGTATCTTTTCAATAATCGGATGCATGTCTGACATTTCTGTTAGTGTTTCTGCATCCGTTGAACGCTTTTTATTCGCAGGCAGGTTCAATTCATCAAATAAAACTACACCTAATTGTTTTGGACTGGCTATGTTAAATTCATGTCCTGCAAGTGACCATATTTCTTTTTCTAATTTTATCAATTGTTCATGAAAAACATTAGATAATTGCTGCAATCCTGTTTTGTTTACAAGTACGCCTGTGCGTTCCATTTTTAACAGAACTGGCATTAATGGTAAATCGCAATTGTCATAAAGTTTGCATAGTTTTTCGTTCTTATTGAGTTCCGGTCGCATAAGTTCATATAGCGCAAAACAAATACTTGCATCTTCTGCTGCATAAGGTGTTGCTTTTTCTATGTCCAGCATGTCAAAGTGCATATCTGAATCGCGTGTCTTGGGCGGAAATAAA
Source organism: uncultured Alphaproteobacteria bacterium (assembly GCA_944389265.1). GTDB lineage: Bacteria > Pseudomonadota > Alphaproteobacteria > Rs-D84 > Rs-D84 > Enterousia. Next base: position 148,270 of record CALXLS010000002.1, on the reverse strand, counting down.
GATGAAAACGGTATATTTTCATGCCCCAGGTATTTTATTGCCAGTTCATCAAGTCCATGCCCGTGTAATGTTCCATGCAGGGCGTATGATAATAGCATTGTATCGTCGATAGGATATATTTTTTGGACATCCCAGCCTTCATTGGCGAAAATATGTAAATCGTATTTTAAATTATGACCGATCTTTATTATGTTCGGATTTATAAATATAGGCCAAATTTTTTCATAAACAGATTCTAGTGATAACTGGTTTGGGGCGACAGTTTCTTTGCCAAATAAATCTGCGCTTGCTGTTTTGTGGCGGATAGGAATGTAAATTCCATGTAATCGGTCAATCGCCATGGATATACCGACAATTTTATCCGTTAATGGATTTAAGCCGGTTGTTTCTGTGTCTATTGCAACAGTATCTTTTATTTTTATAAGAAATTTTTCTAGTTCGGAAATACTGGTAATTGTTTCAAAGGTTAGTTCCTGTAATGTATTTTTTTGCGAATCGCCTAATTCTTTATTGTTTATGGTTTTATGGGGCAGGGCACATTCTGATTTTTCATATTTAAATGGTTCTGGCATTTCTGCTGCATTAAATTTTTCAAGAGGAAATAGTTTTTGTATTTTTTCTGCCAAGGAATTGCTTTCTATTTTTGTCTTTACATATTCTAAAGCAGCAGGTGTATTAAAATGAAATGCCTCTATTTTTAATCCTGATAAATCTACATCTGTTTTTAGTGTGACTAATTTTTTAGAAAGGTATGCCTTGTCTTTATTTTCTTTTAGTAAATTTCTGGTACGTTCATTCGTTATTTTGTCTAGGTTTACATACAGTTCGTCCAAACTACCAAATTGATTTATTAGTTCAGATGCCTTTTTGGGACCTATACCTGGAACGCCAGGAACATTATCCGAAGAATCACCCATAAGACTTTGCACGTCTATTACTTTATCTGGGCCAACGCCGAATTTTTCAAAAACTTCTGGTGTGCGTATTTCTTTTTGTTTCATGCCGTCATATAAAAATACACAATCAGATACTAACTGCATTAAGTCCTTATCACCAGTAATAATGCGAGTCGCGTCTGTGGTAGTACAGTTTTCTTTTGCAAGTGTCGCAATTACATCATCTGCTTCGACCCCAGGAATACATAAAACTGGTATACCCATAGCAGCAGCACCTTCACGAACCATATAAGACTGAGTAATTAAATCTGCAGGGGTTTCACTTCTGTTCGCTTTGTATTCAGGATATATGTCTTGGCGAAAAGATATTCGTGATGCGTCAAATATACATACAAATGAATCATCGGGTTTTGCGGATGCTAATATAGGTAATAACATATTAAAAAATCCATATACTGCACCTGTCGGTGTCCCGTCGGTACGGGTTAGACGGCTGTGTACACCGTAATAAGCCCTGAATAATAAAGAATTACCATCTATTAGCGTCAGCATTTTTGTCCCTTGTTTAATTTAAAAAACATAACGTGCTTTTATTCTTAAATCATATTGCAATAAGTCAGATGTTATGTCGTTTATTGTGTATATTTTAGGCGCGTACAGAACACGTGCTTCTGCATCTAAATCAATGGGTAATACAGGAATGTCCAGTGTAACCCCCAGCATACCTTGATATGCAGTTGTAGATTCTATTTCTATATCATACATATCACTATCAAATGTGCTTCCTATCCCCGCACCAATATATGGTTTTAGTATCGCGGTTGGTAATTTTGCGTATACATTCGCCATTCCTAAATTTATTTTTGATTTGTCATTCGTTATATAATCATATTCTAATTCAAAACGTAATATCGGAATATCTATACCAACAACTGCGATATAAGATTGTACGGATTTAGATTTGTCTTCTTCGTCTGTGAAAATGGTTTGGCCCCCGGTACCAAAAGCAATACCTACATATGGGTCAATTAAAAGATTTGCTTTTGCATTTTGTGTTATGAAAATTGCGGATATAAGACTAAGAATACTTATATATTTTAATTTCATATTTTCTCCTTTTGTTATATTATAATAAAAAAAGCAGAGGTATCTATGCAAGAAAATAAACCTTTTTTAATAGTCGGACTAGGCAATCCGGGGGAAGAGTATGCTAAAACACGGCATAATGTTGGTTTTATGGCTGTTGATTATATAACAGGTGAATCTGCACTGTGGAAAAAAGAAAAACATGCCCTTACATATGCTAAGAATGTAAATGGTCATAAAGTCATTTTTGTAAAACCGCAAACTTTTATGAATAATAGTGGATTGGCGGTCGGTGCCTTGGTAAATTTTTATAAGATTCCGTTAGAAAACGTTTTTGTAATTCATGATGATATGGACTTAAAATTAGGAACCATCCGTCAAAAGGTTGGCGGTGGAAGTGCAGGGCATAATGGTATAAAATCTATCGATGCTGCTATTGGAACAGATTATAATCGTATCAGAATAGGAATAGGGCACCCGCGTGATTTTAATTCTCCTATAAATCCTGCAGATTGGGTTTTGGGAAAATTTACAGATGCAGAAATAAAAGATGTAAATAAAATCATTTCAAATATCGATTTTATTCATATTTTATAGCGCCACTGCCCGGCAAATTGAAACAGAAACCTGTTTTGTCGCAGAATTTTGTCCCACTGGTACCTCGTTTTATAACGCAATCACTTTCTTTTACAGCGCCGGTATTTGCAGTTGTTGTTCCCATAGGACATGGTTTCTGTTCACTCGATGAAGTACAATAAAAACCAATAGGACACTTTGTATAATACGGGTAAAGTTTTAGCGGTTTTTGTTCGGTGCCAGATTGGTTTGTATATTCTTCACTTGTCGGTTCTGGTATTGGTTCACCAGGTTTTATTTGACCAGAGCAACCATCAGCGCATACCCAGTGTGAAAATATCAATCCAGGACTTGACGGAAAGTTTGTTGGAGCAAGGCACTCGAGACCTATTGTGCATTCTTGACTGCTGAATACGGGTTCTTTTAATTCATCGGAATTATAAAATTCTACGTTATATTTTGCATATATCCACATTGCGTATAAAGTTGTGTCACTATGAAAATATGTTGTCGGATTACTAACTACAGGAAAACCACCCCAGAAAACAATTTCACCTTGAGGATCAGTTGGGTCAGGTAATGTGCTATAACCAAAAAAGGTTATACCAAATAAGCTATCGAATGTAGGAACTGGACCACTTGGATTCCAAGTTGATGAAGTTTCTGAATTTGCAAATCCTACTCCGTATTTTACCCATGCGTATAGAGGATTTGCACTGGGCTGGCTGGGTAAGTTCTTTTCTAGTGTTAATTTATATATGTTAGGTTCACAAACTTCTGGATGTGCTTCTGGGCCGTTAGGGCCGCTGCCTTTATATGTTGCGCCATTAGAATGATAATAAGACCCACAAGAAGTACATTTTATACCATCCCAATATTGATTTTCTGCGCAAGTTATTGTCCATGGACATGCGTCTGATTCAATTCCTATTATTCCCCCGTCGAATTCCGCATCATTTGGTTTATGACATTTTTTACATTTAGTTAACCCTTCTGTATCTGAATATTCACCAGTCTCACATAATTTACAGTTTATTCCTGAAAGATAACACCCCTTGGAACATTTACCGTCTTCAGACATTGAACAATTGGTCGCAGCATAAATTGATAATGGTGAAAATAAAAATATAGAAATGATTATTAATATAAATTTTCTCACCCTTTATCTCCTAAGTGTAATTATTACTTATATATTTTATATTTGCACTTTTGATGATTAACTGTCAATTGTAAAAAAATTTAGTAAAAAAGAACCGGCATTGCCGGTTCTTTTATCTTTGTAGTTGTTGGTTTATTGTCCAACCTTGTTGTGTTATCCATAAACTATCTTCTGGACATCTGGACGCGTCACCTGGAAAAAAATTGAAATTTCCTTTACCCCGAATTTTGGGTGAATAGTTGATTAGTGGTTCAAGTATAGTTTTGCGTATGTTTGGTATAAAATTCCATCTATAGCCATACCAATTTCCAATAGGTTCAATATATATTGTTTTTATCTCTGGTTGGGCTACATAATACATTATTGCTTCATTTGGTCCCACAGTTCTTTGTTTCTCGTCTAAGATTAATACTGTTCTAAACTCATCATCTGAAAATTTTATAGTTATTTCTTCTTGTAAATCTAGGTTGATTAAATCGTCTTCCTTACTGCATGAAGATATTGTACTTAACCCAGCCAAACCTAATATAGGTAAAATTCTTTTAATCTTGTATGGAATGCTTTTATTAAATTTCATGGTTTTCCCTTTTTGTTTGTTATCTTTGTACTGTCCAACCTTGTTGTACTAACCAAAGGCTGTCTGCAGGAACTTTTGATGCTTGGTTGTATTCAAATGCGAAGTTTCCTTTGCCGCGAAATTTTGGAGATGAATTTATTACAGGTTCTAGTACGTCTTTACGTAGTCTAGTTATATCTTCTGCGTGGTAGTTGTTCCAAATATAACTAGGAACAAGGTATATTGTTCGTACTTCTGGGTCTGCTGCGTAATACTCTAAAACTGGGTTTATTTGTATCGTTCCGTCCTGGTTTTTAAAACAAACAGCGTCCAGTGCGGTTTGTTTAAATTCTATTTCTATATCTTTATATGGAATAATATCGTCTTCTTTTTCACATGATGTGACAAGGCTTGCACCCGCTAAACCCAGTACGGGTAATAATCTTTTTAGTTTATATGGAATAATTTGTTTTAGTTTCATTTTTTACTCCTTTGGTTGTAAAAAAAGATTTTTTTCCTGTGAAAAACAAAAAAGCCCGGAAAAATCCGGACTTTTGTCTTTATAGGTCGCAAAATCACAGTCTTGGTTTTGAGAGTTTGTTGATAATGTTTTTATCCCCATCCCCCCATTGACGCCTGAAACGCCGCTAGCCCCCCCACCGGATATACCGGTTGGATAAAGCCAGTAAAAGGATTTGATACATATCATAAAATCCCCTTATTCATAAAGAACGTGACCTTGCTTTTGTTCGTTCACATTATTATGGTAGACAATAAATTTTTATTTGTCAAATAAAAAATAAGATAAATCAATTTGTTAACTTTTTCTCCTATCTGTTAACTTTATTATCAGTATGTTATTATCCAATTTGCCGGTTTTTGCGATGAGCATGCGTTATTAGAATCTGATAACCATTTCCACCCAGATTGGTATGTTTGTTTACATTGAGTACCGACATCTTGTTCTAGGTAGTAGTTCGTCGGATAAGGGGTATATTGATTCGTATCGTTATATTTTGGTGTTATATATTGGCCTGTACCTTTATTGACAATTATATAATTTCCATCACAATTTAATGTTTGACCTTTTGGATAACCCAATTCATCAGATGCGTCGGAAGCGGTTATATTACCGATACAGAACACATAACCTAAACCAGAACCATAATATGAATCACTTAACTGAACTGCTACAACGAATTTTGCATTGGCTGGTAAACACAAACCCTGGGCTTTTGAAATTTCACCACCAACACCTTCTACTGTTGCCGGAGCACCGGTACTGCCGATTGTTGAGCCCGCATCTGTTGCTTTCCAATATTCTTTAGTTGTATTCCAGTTTACTCCTTTTATGTTATTTATGGTTGTACCTTGCAAGCAACAATTTCCGAATGTGTCACGTGCACCTGCAGTATCTGTAGCACTTTTGCAGCAGTTTGAATAACCACCAACCGAAAATCGCCAATATGTTTCTGTAGGACAAATTTGATTGTCGTCCGATATGTTTGCAGAAGATACACATACTGTCGTTTGTTTCGTTGTGTCCCAATAGGCTGTAAATCCTGGACCGCAAGACGTATCACGACAACTGTCTATTTGATTTTCTGTATTTGTGTTTTTTGCAAACCAAGATAATAAAGTATCTTCATCATCTGGTATCTTTATCATGTTATGAGTGTTTTCTGTACGTAAAATTGTACTTGGGTGAGCTTCACAGTTCCCCCAGACTTTTTCTGCAAGACGACAAATCTTACAATCTGTAGAATCGGCATTAGTATATGTATCGGTTCCTTTCGTTAGCCCGCATTCTGTTTCACATATGTCAAATATGCAGTTCTTGGCTTCTTCGCCTTCCGCTGTTTCTATACAAGAACCTATTAGACCTTCGCCGTATAGTTCTTTATTTGTTAATATTGAATCAGCACCATATAAAGCAGAGTAGAAAGAACGACCGTTTGTGTCCAGCATTCCGTCTTTGTTTAATTCTTTGGTAATATTATTTATAGACTCTATACCTGCACTTGCAACGCATTGTACAACCTCATCCCAACATGCTGTACGGTTAATAATAGACTTTCTATTAACAGATGTTTGAATGTTTTCACATAAACCGAAATTACCAGAAATAGATTTGCACGATTGTATTATACATGCACGACCAACTTCGCGACATGTCTTCATAATCGTTTCGTATGTTTTGTCTGTTGCAATTTCTGTCATACCTTCATTCCAGATTTCTCCACCAGTAGAAGAATCTAATAATGCGGTACAAGCATTTTGTACCTCGGAACACATTTCACGAACTGTCTTGTCTGCCTCTACACCGAAAATAGAAAGAGCACGCGCATCAAAATCTTCTATTGATTTCGCTGTGTCTGATAAACATTGGGTTGTTAAAGTTGTACAACTCTGACGTACTTCTTCTAACTTGCTTTCCTGGGCTAGTTTGATTTGTGCCAGAGCATCTTCGATAAATTCGTCCCAAACATAATCTGCGATATCCTGGCAGTTTTCCATGGCTGGCTCTAAGAATTTCTTTTTAGAATCAAGGTATGATATAAACTTGTCATTACCTGGTGCACTGGTCCATGTCTGATTTGTCTCTGGACGTGTAATCAGGTTGCCTAGATTGACTAAATCCATAGTCAAAATGGCTTCACCAGTTGATGGGTCTATGTATTTACCACTTATATCAAGGCATTTTTCTAGGTTGGAACCGCATACGGACGAATCTGTTAGCATGTCTAACATTTTCTTTTTGCAGGTTAATATGTCGTCAGAATTACGTTTCTGATATATGTCCAGTCGAGACATATCTAAAAGTGCACTGCCTTCAAGAATTTTTTCACGCGCTTGGTCTTGTTGTGTTTCATATGCTTTGGCAACGGTATTGCAATCTTGCTCTATCGCCATTTGATAGCCACTTTCAACAATGTCTAATTCGTCTTGTGAACATACTTCTAATGCCATTTCACGACATACTGGCAAGGCCGCCCTATATAATTCAGTACCAGATTTCGTTGTGGTTGATGCGCCTAGTAAAGAATCAACACTGTCAAATGCAGCGTCTACATTTAAAGATAATGAAATAGGTGATAAGTTCTGATTGAAATTACTATCATCAAATGTAGTGTTCAGTTTTTTTGCAATTTCATCTAGTAATTTCTTTGAATCAGATGTGTCTTCTTGTTGAAACGCAAGTTCACCTTCGGTGGCTTCAAATAATGCCTCGGCATCTTCTTTATCCATGTTTACGGTCAGTAAACGTTGATTGAAATCTAATAATTTTTCTTCAACTTCGTTTAACTGCGTTTTTACATCATCGAATTCGTTTATACGTGAAGAACATGCGCATCGTTTTAACTGACTATCTTTATTTGCACAAAATTCATCCATGCAACTGTAATAAACCTCGCGACATTTTGTATAATCACGGTTCATGATTTCTTCCGCGGTTACCGCACTTCTTGAAATCCGATTTGACGCGGATGTTGTAGTGGTTGTCCTGCGGGTACTGTCTGTTGGTGTAGTTGCGGTTCTGCTTATTGTAGGACTAACTGTCGCATTTCGTGATGCAGTAATGGTAGTGCCACGAGAGTTTGAATTTGCTGGTACGGAACCTGTCGTTCTTGATGTTGAAGTCAATGCATTGCGTACAACCGTCGCTGTGCGTGCAGGCGCAGATACGACGCTGTTTTGAGAAATTGTGGCCCTGGATTGTACGTTTGATGTGGTACGCGCGGAAACGGTTTGATTTTCTGTCTCTGTAGAAGTGCGGGTACCATTATCCCTTACAACAACATTGGTACGTGTATTTGTGCTACGTTCACGTGTAGAAACACCCGTTGCCGCAGTATTAGTTGAACGCGATATCCCCGTACTAGTGTTTGTCTGTGGGGTTTGATTTGATTGATTTGTTTGGCGGTTTGAAGAGACAACAGTGGCAGACGAACTACGACGTGTGGCGGCACGCGCAGCATCAACTTCTTCGTCCGCAATTGCACCGTGAAAACTAAATAGCGCAAGGACTACAGAAAAAAGTAGTGTTATTCCTTTCATTCTTATGTTGATAATTTTAGCAAATTTATGAAAAGACGGGCAAGAAGAAAAACAAAAAAAATTGCTTTTTTTGGTGCGGATAGGGGGACTTGAACCCCCAAGGTGTTAGCCATAGCATCCTTAGTGCTACGCGTTTACCAGTTTCGCCATATCCGCATTATGTACATTACGATGAATATACAGGACTTCAGAAATATAATCTTACAAAGAAGCGTTTTTATTTTCAAGATTTTTATGATACAATTATTTTGATATGTAATTAAGGAAGGGTTAAGGATGAGAAAATTACCTAGTTTTTTATTTAGATGTTCTTTGTTTGCATTCTTACCGGTTGCAGCAAATGCGGCTGGTACTTATTATACTGGATATTATCAATCGCCACAGCAAAGTTATTCAAGTCAGTCTTCTTATGCACAGCGTCAAACAGGGTATAGTCAGTATAATAGAAATTATACAACCCCGTCTTATTCTAGCACAAGATATACCCAAACAAATACAGGGGCGGCTACGGCAAATCAAGCAAGAACAAGTACTTCTTCTGCAACGACTTCAAGTAGTTCTTCTAAAAAAGGGTTCTGGTTGGATGCCGGGATATCACGCGAAACTGCTATGTGGCAGTTTGAAATGAAAAATGCGGGAAGTATTTTGCATTATGATAATTTATCATGGAATGTATTAGATGTCGCTGGCGGATATTCTTTTGATGTTGGAAGCATGAATTTAGCAATTGATGCAGGCTTAAAATATGGAATGCAGTCCGGTGAAAGTAGTATGATAGATGATGATGTGTCAAATGGTGGAAGTTCTGTTAGTTATTGTGAAAGTATAGATGAACAGGGAAATTGCATTAATCCACTTGGTACTAAATTTAGTAATGTTGTATCGCTGGGAACAAGCAAAGGTGGAACAATGCTTGGGTTTTATGCTGGTATTGGTTTAACTGATTTGTGGAAATGGGGAAATGTTAAGTTTACTCCTTCTGTTGGGTATAGGCATTTAAGTTATAATTTGAAAACTGAAAGTAATTATGGGTTGGCGGTTGATACTTGGACTTGTTTTGAATTAGCAAGTGGGGAATTACAATGTGATCCAATATTAATTTTTGTTGATAGTTCTGGTAATACAAATAGTGAAAGTATTCCAAATAGGGATAACCCTTATTATTCTATACCTGTCCCGGGTGGAAGTGTCGCAGTCGATACAGAAGGAACATATTATTTTTATCAACCAGGAGAAAGCCATAACTATGATGTTGCTTGGTCTGGACCTTATGTCGCGTTAGATATGGATTATGTCATTAATCAGAATAATGCGGTAAATGGACGCGTGGAATTGGGATTGCCGGGGTATACTGCAACTGGCGACCAGCCGTATCGTTTTGATTGGCAACATCCGAAAAGTGTCGAAGATAAGGCGGGAATTGGCTCGGGATTCCATTTTGGATTTGGGGCAAATTGGACAACTGCGATAACCAATTCTGTTGCATTGTCAATTGGGTTGACGTATGATTATTATTCTGTACGTGGTGCAGATGCAATAACATACTTAAATGGGGATTTTTACACTACTGAATTAAATAGATTATTAGCTGGTGGAACTTATGAACTAAATGGATATACATTAGATTATGGCAAAGGTTATTCTAGTGTAGAAGAAATGCTTGCGGATAGTGACTATGCTCAAACTATAGTTAATCTAGAGAATAGTTGCCCAGGTTGGATATGTTCTGATGATGGTGAAATAGAGTCTTTCTATAAATCTATGGGGATTCGTGTCGGTATAAACGCAACATTTTAAAAGTTAATTGTCGGAGTTAAATCGTGAAAAAAATTCTGTTTGCGGTCTTGTTTGTTAGTGCCTTTGTCGGGGCTGTTAGTGCAGCAGATTTATCTGGTACTGCGTCTGTTAATGTCACAAGCGATACGGCCGCAAATGCAAAAGATATGGCTTTTGATGAGGCACGAAGACAAATAATAACAGAATCTTTATCACAATATTCTAATCAAGAACAGTTAAGGGCGGTAATTAATCAGACTTCTGGTGCTGACTTAACTAATTTAATTGCTTCGTCCAGTATCGAAGGGGAAAAGCAATCGGATACGACTTATTCCGCAAATATTACAATGACAGTTGATAGAAATGCTGCTAAACAATGGATGACTGATAATAATATTCAGAATTGGTTAACAGATAATAATTCTGGGGATGTTTTTGTCTTGCAGGCAGTAATGTCAGATAAAGTTGCTAATTGGATGGAACTTAAACAGATTGCTAGGGCGGAAGGTCTTGATTTATCAACTAAATATATAAATGGAAATCAAGTAACAGTTGAATTACCTTTGAATAGTCGTACCGCATTTACTATCGCTATTCGTGAAAGAGGATGGCGATACTACGACCAAGATGGAATTTTACGTATATGGAAGTAATTTCCTATTGTGTTTTAAGCGGTTTTTCTTGACTTTTTTATATTTTTATATACCTTGCCTCGTGGAATGAAGGAATGAAAAGGTTTTTCGTATTTTTAGTGTTTTTGATTTCTTTTGCGCCTGCCGCTTGGGCTGATGCAGATGCAGAGGTTAGTACTGATGTCTCAAAGTTAGTGCTTTCTATTCGTCGTATAGGGTTGGATTTATCAAAAACACAAGTTAGCAATGCTGCGGAATATGCGGATTCTCCTGTGTCTGCGTTAAATGCAACTAGCCAGGATTATATCAAAGGTGTTTTTGATACTATTTTAGAATACACTAAAAATAAGTTTAAGTGGGATAATAGTCTTTTTATGGAGTATGGAAGAACTACTCTAAAACCTTATAATGCGCCAGAAACAACAGACGAAAACGCTGATAAAATTTTGTTTTCTAGTGATGTTTCTTATGCGTGCTGGGAATTCTCGGGGTTAAAATTTGGTCCAACCGTTCGTGGTGCATATGAAACTCAATTTGCAGATAGTACAGAATCTCCGCGACAGAATATTATTCGTTCTAGTGCGGGTATTTCTTTGTTCGATCATAAAATTGTTAAAAGTCTGTATTTAACCGGTGTTCATGAATATGATTTTACTTATGCTCATGAACAAAATAGCAAGTTAGGTGCAGAATTTGGATGGCGTTTGGAATATGTTGTGCGTAAAGGGGTAAAATTTTCTTTCGACGGTTATTATCGTGAATATTTTGATTATTCTGAATATATTTCTACAGACTTAGAACGGGATTTAAGTGCGGTTATAAGATTGGATACAAATCTATGGAATAAATTTTCTATGGGACCTTATGCTCAATATCGTTTGGCAAAAGCACGCGGAACAGATTTATATGGCAGTAATTTTATTTTCGGAATATCTTTTAATTACATAACAAAATTCTTGCTGAATTAACGGCAATATGTTCAGGAAACTAATGTTTAATTAATTGATATATGTTTATTTTATTACAGTGAATGTTGCGTTGTTTGTTGCGCCTAACTCGTCTACTATCTTTAAATTATGTTTACCCATTTGCACTGGTATTTGTAACGTTTGACCGGATACGCTGGTGCCTATTATGGCATCATCAAGAAACCAAAATATTTTTACATCTGGCATATCAGATACCGCTTTGAAAGATACTGTTTCATAATTTTTTTCGCTTGTTATGACTATTCTGGTGTCTGTTATCGGTGAGATTATAACAGGAACACTTCGTTCAGATGTTATATTATCAAGGTCGCATCCCGGCATAAATGGGGGAGGTATGTTGCGTTTTATTCCTGCGCGTCTAAACATATCTAAATATTCAGAATCCCAAAATTCAAATACCTTCATTTCTGTAGTTTCAGAATCTCTGGTACATGCGCGCAAACCTGTTTTTTTGTCTATGGGAACTGCACGATAGACAGATGATGTTTCAATAGGGGATTTGCCAGGTATAAAATATGCTTTCGTTTTTTTAGGGCAGTTTTTACCTGCAAGTCCCCCAACCTTGTCGCACATTTCAATTTGAGATATATTTAAATCAGAGCGAAAGAAGTTATTGTTTTGTATAGGTTTTTCATGCCGCGCAAAATATTCAGATGTTTTGCGCGCCAAAGAAAAATATATTGGCGCAGCAGTTTTTGCACCACTAAACGCGTTATTAGGGCGGCCGTCAAAATTCCCAACCCATACTATAAGTACATAGTCACCAAAAATACCTGCCGTCCATGCATCGCGAAATGAAGAAGATGTCCCTGTCTTCCAGTAATGGATGATGTTGTCTGTCTGCTTTTTTGCAAATGGAATATTTGTTTGAGGAATTGATTGACGTGATAGCATATCAAGAACTATGAAAAACGCTTCTGGTGATAAAATTTGTTGTTTTGTTTCTATCGGGGCCTCTAATTCTGTCTTTATTTTTTTGTGCTGCCCAAGATTTGCCATTGTCGAATAAATTTCAGCGAGTTCCATCATGGATACTTCCGCACCACCTAGGGCTATTGATATTCCATAGTAGTCAGGTTGTTTCAGGTTTTTTACACCAGATTCTGATAATATTTTATAAAATTTCTGGGTGCCTATTTGTTTTAGTAAATTTATGGCAGGTATATTTCTGGAGTGTGTCAGAGCATCTTTTGCTAAAACAGGCCCATAGAATTCATTGTCTGAATTTTCAGGTGCATAAACACCAAAATTTATTTTAGCATCTTTTAATAATGTCATTGAATGAATATAACCTTCATCAACTGCCGCTGCATAGATTAAAGGTTTTAATGTAGAACCAGGACTTCTTCTGGCATAAACACCGTCGTTTTCACCATAGATTTGTTTGTTGAAGTAATCTACAGAACCTATGTACGATAAAACTTCCATAGTTTTATAATTTATTAGTATTGCAGATGCATTTTCAACACCAAATGATTTTCGTTTGGTTATTTCATTTTTCAGCGTTTGTTCCAATGATTTTTGTAAGTCTAAATCAAGGGTGGTTTTAACAATAGATTTTTGTGGCCCCATTTCATTCCAATAGTTATTGGCTTTACTGATTTCTTTGTTTACAAAATGTGGCGCAAAAAAAGGCAAGTCTTTTATTGTGTGCGCGTTTATCGGCATTTGACTGAATGTTTCCAGACCTTTGTCTGACGGATATTTCTGTGTCCAGCGTCTTACTAAATCTGTGCGCATATTCATTATATTATTTATACCTGTCTTGGTATTTAAGCCTCTTTTGCTAGGGTTTTGCGGAATTGTTGATAATGTTATCGCTTCTATTTTTGATAATTTGCTTGCTGGTTTTTCAAAATATATTAAAGATGCCGCACCTATGCTTTCTATGTTTCCACCGTATGGTGCCAAATTTAAATATGCTTCTAATATTTCATCTTTTGAATAGAATAAATCTATGTAAATTGCTGCGGCAATTTGTTTCAGTTTACCTTTTATTTCTGTGGTGTTCAAATCATATTTCATGCGTGCAACTTGCATCGTTATCGTTGATGCGCCAGCAGGGTGGGGCGTACCTGATAAATAACTTTTGGTGGCCTTGATTAAAGATATTGGATTTATACCAAAGTGATATTTGAAGTATTTATCTTCATATAAAATAGTCGCTTGTTGTACATAAGGGCTTATTTCTGATAGGGGGGTATAAATACGATATTTTTCATCCGCACTTAATGTCATGCGAAGCAGTTTACCATTTCTGTCATAATATACTTTTGAAAAATGTGTGTCGTTTAAAAGCGGTGGTGTAAAAAAGATTTTTATTATAATAAATGTAAAAATTAAAATAAAAACAACACTATACAAAACCCAATGACGTTGAAACGCCTTCTTCATCAAATGGGGGGTATTATTAAGTGATTTATAGGGTTGTATCATTTAATATTTTTAAGGTACCTGTCTTTCCCGTTGCATTAATTTGCGGGTTATACATAGATTCTGCATGAATAGGTGGTATCTGGAATGTTCCCGCTGTCCCTAATTGTGCAGTATATGTAAATTCTGTTCCTGTGCGAGATAAAGATGTATAAATAATCACTCTATCTTCCCGCATTTCAACAAATTCTGCATCATCGGTCATAGAATCTGTATCTGGTATCAAGCCACCTGGTAATAAATCAACAATTGCGACATTATTTACAAAATCTGTATTCCCGCGTGTCTTAGCAAAAATTTTGACTGTTATGGTGTCGCCAATATTACCGGATTCTATGCGGTTGCCGTCCTTGTCATAATATTCTCGTATTACTTCTAGGCCGTTTGATTCTGCTTTTGCTTCGATAGGATAACCTTGTTGTAGCAGAGCATAAAATAGTGGCGAATTTTTATTGCAATCCGGACATGTTATTTGAAGCGATTTTCCATCAGATGGTAATGTTGCAACTATATAGCCCCCAATTGATTCGGTTTTTAAAGTTTGACCATCAGCAGAAATAGAAATTCCTTTTGCATTTGAAATGTCTTCCGTTTTTTTGCTGCTTGATATTGCCATTATAACCGCCGCAGATGTATATGCGCTGTAATTGCCGTTATTTATATATCCCATTATAGATTTTGAATCTGAAATATTTTGTGTAGAGAAATACTTATTATTTAAATAATAGTAGTTTGCATCATTTGCAACATTGTTCATAAATTCAGATTCGTATTCGAATTTTTCTGTCCCAGAAAGTTTATAGTCTTGGATTAAACTTTCTGCTAAATCATCTTGTCTTAATATCTTATAAGATGCCGCAATATATGCACCAGATATTGTGTCTTTCCAATTTTTCATATTTTTATTTGCGTATTCTTCAAATAAATCTATATAACTTGTTGTGACATAGCCATTCGTGCTAATCACATAAATTGCAAATGCTGTTGCTTGGGCTGCATAATTATCTTCAATATTCCCACCAGCATAACTTCTTAGATAATTTATACCGCGTGATAACATTTCTTTCGGAACTGTAAATCCATTCTCTTTTGCAATTGTTAAGAACTGAACAACATATGCTGTTAAATATGCTGCTTCTGTGTTGGACTCATTGTTCCTGGAAACTATTTCATTACCCCAAAGACTGAAAGAACCGTCATCATTTTGTCTATTTTTTAGCAAGTTTATTGCTTTCGATACTTTTTCAGAAGATTCTTTATATGTGGTTCCAATTAATATGTCTTCTGGTGAAACTGCATATGGTAATGCTGTTGATACAAGTTGTTCGGAACATGTAAATTTATATTCTGATAAATATTTAAATAATGGTGCCGCAATTACAGACATGTTCTGAGAAATATATAACTTTTTTGAACTGTGCTCAGGATACATATCTAGTTGAAAATTCTTTATTTCCGTTGATGTTTTTGATAGTTTACCTGTCTTTATTGCTGTTTTAAATGTTGTGATAGGACGGACAGATAATGTGCTATTTGTTTGTCTTGAAGATAGTTTTTTACCGTCAGAATTTTTAATTTCTGCATTTATAGCAACTTCTGCGTTCCCTAGTTTTGCATTTGCTTGGGCAGTAAATTTAAATGTTTTTTCGCTGTCTTCTGGAACATTACCTGTTAAATCTTTGCTTGATGTTATAGAAATGTTTTCAGATGTTTCGGTGTTAATACTTGCTGTCGCATTCGCACCGCTGTTGTCTGTAAGATTTGATACAACTGCATTTATATCAAATGTGTCAGTTGGGGCAACAACCAGTGGTAAATTTGCAGATATTATAATCGGTGATTGTATTTTTGTACTTGTATCTGCGGAACCGATTGAGTTTTTATTTGCTGCAACTGCAAAGATTTTTATTTCTCCGTTAAAATATTCAGGAATATCAAAAGTTATTTCATTGTTTTCATTTGCTTTTGTGTTGATTATGCCAGAGTAAAATGCGACAGGTGGTAAAGTTTTTCTGCCGAATGGGTTGGTTAAAACTTGATTCATTTCGCCATCGAATGATTCATAATCACCACCACCAGTTTTAGCGAATTCACGCAGAATTTTATATTCTGGTAATAATAAGGATAAGATTTGATAAGTGTTTACTTGAAGTGCAGACTTTTTGAAAAAGTGCGCAAGTGGGTTGGGCATTTGATATTTTGCAACTTGTAAAATACCTTGGTTTACTGCAAAAATCATAACCTTTGCCGATTCGCTGGTTGAATAGTTTATTTTTAATTTATCGTTGCTTATGATTTCTGGTGCAGATAAATTTATCTTTATTTTTCTTTTGCTTATATCTGCGGTAAATGGTGCAACTGCATAAGTATATGGTGATGTAAATATATCACGACTGTTTATATCGCGTACAAAAGATACATTAACATAACCCGTCCCTTCAAAATTTTTCGGAACGCGAATTTTTTGTACAGAAGATGTTGTTTCTGCATTAAACCACTTATAGGCATAAACTTTGTCGCGTTCGATAGTTATTAAACCGGTACCTGTATAAGGTGCGGTTATATTAACTGAAATTTCTTGACCAGGAGTATATTCTGAACTGTCTAGTTTTATTTCCAGTTCTGCTTTTGTGTCTGTTTGTAGTGCGGCATTTCCACTGCCAGCAACAAAATAATCTATGTTTGCTAGGATTTTATCAGATGCGTCTAAAATCTGTAAAATGTATGTGCCAGCATTTTTTGTGTCTAATGTGATTTCTAAACCGTTTTCAGGAATGTCCAAATTTGTTTGAGATATAATTTTGTCCTGGGTGACAGTTTGATATTTGTAATAATCATTGTAGTCTTTTACCAAACTTATTAAATTTTCGCGTTTTATCAAGCGCTTGGTTAAACCATTGGCAGCAATAGGATTAGCAGTATGGTCAAGTGCAACTATTTTTACATTCCTTTCGGAATTTAGTTTTATGTAAGATAAATCAGAATTTGCATGATAACCAACAAGGTATTTTGAATCGGAAACCCTGGTCGCAAGACTTGTTTGTACGCTTTTACCTGAATCGGATTCAAAGCCTTTTATGTTTAATGTTAATTTATATGTTCCTTCTGGTATCGGCTGGTCAAATTTTATATTAAGTATTGCATTGCCGTTTTCATCCGTTCGTATGTCTGGTATGTCTTGAACAAAGGTTTGGGTGCGTTGAACTGTATTAGATGCTAAACCCGTCCCAGATAAAAAGTTAGGCGTAAATATATAATCCGAATAGCCCGGAAAAGAGAATTTTACAGGACTTAAAATTGCTTGCGCATTTATCTTTTTATCACTAGCGGGTGTCCCAAATAAATTATATAAAGAAACATTTGCAACTAAGTTTTCTGTAGACAACCAACCGTTTTCAGATTCACCACTTATTGCAGCGGTTATTTTTAAATTATCCGGAACAAATTCTTCAACACGAAATGTCGTACTGCCGATTATGCTATCGGGGAGATTTTTAGAGTTAAGTGAATATACTTGTACAATATATTGTCCGATAGGTGATGCGTCTGATAAATCATATTTAATGTCAAACATACCATCAGATGTTAATGATAATGTTTTTTCCATTATTGTACGACCACGAGAATCGCGAATGTCTATTTTTACAGGAATTCCAGATAAAGATTGAAATGTTTTGTTTTTTACTATGCTGCCAATAACTACTTCTTCGCCAGGACGATAGATTCCACGGTCAGAAAATATGAAGGCGTTTAAAGGATTCCCTGGTGCATAGTATTCGCCTTCTATATCAAATTTAGAATATTCAACTTGTTGATTATAATCATTATATGGAATGAATGAAATGTCCGAACCGCGTTTTGCAACAATTGCTATGGGTTCTTTCGCGTTTCTATATTCTTCCCATGCGAATTTTGGAATGTCTGCGCGACCTTCTATGTCAGTTCTACCTGCCCATATAGCATTTCCATTCCTTCCAAGAACATATATTTCAATGTCTTTTGCAGGTGTGCCATCAGATATATTAGATACAAAAACAATGGAAGAATCATCCAAGTTTACTTTACGGATAATTCCTAAATCTGTTAGTAATATCAAACGCTTGTCGTTATATTGTGTGGAGTTCTCTGATGTACCAGTTTGTACAATAAATATTCCTGTTTTATCGTTCTGAGTTCTATCAAGATAATCACCCAGGTCAACAGACGCATAATTTGTACTTTTCATAGAAGTGTTAGCAAAAGAAATTTTCTTTTGAAAAACAACCGACATATCGTATACGCCAAATGACCAAGATTTAAATTCTATATCTGTTGCAAAAATATTATAAGTCTGTGAAATAAGATGATTTATTTCTGATGATTTTACTTTGTATAAGTTTATATAAGCAGTATCAATGCCCCCACGTGCCATAATGCCGAGGTTTTTCCCGCCAGATAAAGAAAGTAGGGCACCTGTACCTGCAATTTTTACCTCTGCTTTTGGGTATATGACAAGCAGTACTTTGTTTGTCGTGTCTTTTAAATAAAAACCATTTTCAGATTCTAATCCGTTTTTAACGCTTACATATAAGTATCTATTTCTTTTGTCCGATACATTGTAAGAAAAAGCATATTGATAAACCCCGTTTGGATTTGCAAAGTCTACTTTGGTTATCAGAAGTTTTTCAGATTTTTTTAATACGTCTGGTGTTATTTCATCATCTGACCATGAATAAGTATCATTTAAATCTTCTTCGTCTGTGTTCGCATGTTCTGGCAGCAGGTATACATCTATAAATTTATCCCAGTTTATATTTTTTGCAGCAGCAGTCGTGGTGTTTAGCAGTATTAACTGTTGCGCATTGCCGTCTTTATCGTCCGCAGCAATTGTTGAAATAGATGATACTTTAAATATATTATCCGCTGATTCTACGGTTGTGTGTGCAGTCAATTTTTCTGTCGAAGATTTCCCATTTAATGCAGGTATTTTATTTATTTTTAATCTTACAACTTGTGCTTCATCTGTTATAGCAATAGGGGCAGAAATTATAAACGCAGTTCTGCGAAATCTATCAAATTTTACATTAAAGTCTAATTTTTCATCATCAAGTTTTAATGAAACTTTATCATGGAAGTTTTCTGTATTTATTGGATAATTAAAATTTATAACCGCAATACTAATTACAGATTTTTTGTTTCCTGGTGCAGGGTATAGATTAAAACTTTCTATTTCAGATTCTATATCAGAGGTTGTAAAAGTTGTTTTATAAGAATTTACCTTTACATCAGGATTTAATATAGATTTATCTATCTTGATTGTGAATTTTTTATCAGCAGGCCATGATTCTGTTGGTGTAAAAATTATTTCGGAATCATTTAGAAAATACCATGTGCCTTTTATAAATGGTGTTATTTTTATGTTGTCTGATAAATCCTGGTTGGTTAAACCCATTTTAAAGGCAGGTTGATATGTACCAGATTTTAGTTCATAAGAAAGAATTACAGAATCTGGCTGTTTTAATTCACGGTTATTGTTTATATCCGGAATACCGCCGTTCGCAGTAAATATCATAGAATTAGAGTCTGTAAATGTTTCTGGAACAGGGCTTGTACAACTAATTTTCATAATAGTAGCGTCTGAATTAAATAAAAATGTGCGCCATGATACGAAAACGATAACGCAAAAAGCAAAAATTGTGCATGCTGTATAAAGTAGGAATTTTTTGCTGTTTAAAAATTTTTTATTTTTGTTATTTTTTTTGCGTTTCATTAACAGCCCTCTTACCTTAATTAAATTCAAAAGAATGTTATAAGGAAAAGTATGAAAAGACAAGCGAAATAAGACATTTTTATCTGTTTATAAGTTTTACATATGATTTCGATAAAAATCTTGCATGGCGTATGATTGGTTTATTATGTATACTATATAAGAAAGGAGTCTTGTATTGATATATGGTTATATTCGTGTCTCGACAGATCATCAAACAACAGAGAATCAACGTTTTGAAATAAAAAAATTTTGTGAAAAAGAAAATATAAAAATTGATTGTTGGATAGAAGAAACAATATCTTCTACAAAAGCCTTGCAAAAAAGAAAGTTAGGCGGGCTTATAAAAAGAATTCAGAAAGACGATTTAATTATTGCTTCTGAGTTGTCGCGATTAGGTAGAAACTTATTGCAGATTATGAGTATTTTGCACCATTGTATGGATGTCGGAGCCAAAATATGGACTATAAAAGATAATTATAGACTAGGTACAGATATTACTAGTAAAGTTTTAGCGTTCGCTTTCGGACTTTCCGCTGAAATTGAAAGAAATTTAATTTCGCAACGTACAAAAGAAGCACTTGCCAGAATAAAATCAGAAGGAAAACATATTGGCAGACCTCATGGTAGTAGGAATGAATATAAATTATGTGGCAGAGAAAAATATATTGCTAGAAAACTGGGGGACGGTTTAAGTCGCTCAAAAATTGCACGTAGATTACATGTTCACCGTGATACGCTTAGTAAGTTTATCGTAACGCATGGAATAGAACCAGAAAATCGCGTCTGTTAGAATGCTATCTTGCCTTTTGTTAGTATAAAAATTTCGTCTGTACCGTATGGGTTGTCTACAAAACCTGCTGTTATTGATTTGTAGGAAACAGAATATTCTATTGATGGTTTACTGAATAAATCTATGGTGTAGTCTTTGTATATAATATCTCGGTTGGCAGCGCGACCTATCGGAAGTCTGATATTCATTTTCCCAAAAATTATGTTGTCTGGTATAGAAAGTGAAATTGTCCAATCCCCTAGGTTTGCTCCAAAGTCCAAAGATGTAGTATATATATTTGAAAATCCTGTTATCATAGAATTTTGTGCTTCTTGTAATGCGGAAATTCCAAACCGTGTACGTTGAAAAAATGTTAAATTTCCGATGCTTTTTTCATTATATGTACCGATATAGGTCATGATGTTTTTATCATTCGTTTTTAGAAAGCCGTCCCCAAATAATAAGTCATTGTTTTTAAAACCAAATTCAAAGTTTGCTATTGAAAAAGATGCAAATTCTTCGTCGTTATGCAGTTCTTGTAGCGCTCTG
The DNA here is from genome assembly GCA_944389265.1 of uncultured Alphaproteobacteria bacterium. Classification (GTDB taxonomy): domain Bacteria; phylum Pseudomonadota; class Alphaproteobacteria; order Rs-D84; family Rs-D84; genus Enterousia. Next base: position 127,041 of record CALXLS010000002.1, on the reverse strand, counting down.
CTGGGGTTTTGTATTGAAATATTGTCAGACAGTTTTGCATCAAATGCACGTCCAAAGTCATCAAAAAATGCAAAATTCAAATCCGCATTTTTTATTTTATGGGCAACATTCCCAGATACTCTTGCGGTTCGTAATTGTTGCATTACACCATTATCTATGGGAACAAGTGCTGCCCCAACTGGTCGTGTTGCACGTTCTAGGTCTAACATCCCATGACCGTATATTTCATCAACACCTGGGGTTCCTAGGTCACGTGCGGTTGTCAGTAATAGTTCTGTGATTTCAGGTGATGTCATATATGGGAAGGCTTCGCGAATGACCGCGATAGCCGCAGATACTATCGGGGCAGCAAAACTTGTTCCACTTGCATTTGTTTTTCCTGTATCTATGTTGGTTCCAGGGGCTGTTATGCAATAGTCTTTTGTTATTCCGCATGCGTTGCTGTAATTTGCTAGTGCACCCGTTTCACTGTCCCATGCAACAACATTTATAAAGTGCCCCTTTAGTTCTGGTATAACAATAGGCATGGCTGATAAGGCACTACTTTGTGAACTATGGTCGTTGCCTGCCGCCCAGACAAATATTGCGTCTCTTTTTGCTGCTGTGGATAAACTGTCAACAAAAGTTTTGTCTGTTAATTGGATTAGTTGATTTTTTGATTTAAGTGCAGTTGCACTCATTGACACGGACCAGCTGGAATTAAATATGTCTGCGTTGCTTGCAGAATTTATAATATTTCCAATTTCTTTATACGAAACAAAATTAAAATCTTCTGCTATTTTATAGGATTTTACGGTTGCGTCTGGGGCAATAGGACCAGATGCTATGGCCGCTACGGCTTGACCGTGTTTGCTATCAAGACCTGCGTCTAAAACTGCTATTTCAGAACCTTTACCTGTAAAACCACGTGCCAGAGAATATGCAAGTCTTATATCGTTATATTGGTTATAGTTTCTTGTGTATTCAGGAGCATCCATTGTGTTCGATAGATGTACTGAATCTACGTCACCACCGACCATATTATAAGAGGGAAGGGTGGGTTGAACATATGAGTTTTGAATCGATGTTTCTGAAGTTTTGTTGGCGTTGGCAAGTGTAAGTAGTGCGATTGCGCCACCTAAAACAGTAGCACTGCTAAATATAGGTGTAGAATTATCTATGAAGAAATTGCACTTGTCTGGGTTGTTTTGTCTGTATTGCTTGTCTGTACAGTTTGTAATATTTATTGCATGCCCTTCAGGAAGAACGGATAAAAATATAAATAATACTGTAAAAACAAAATGTATGGCTTTCATTATGAAAAATATAATAATACATAAAAATATTTTGTCAATATGTGGTTAAAGAATTGTTTTTGGGGTTAAGTATCAATTTATGCTTGATTTTTTATATGCGCTGGGGTATTATTGGGGCACGCTCTTTGGGCGAAGAACACAACCGTTCAGTGTTTATTTCTGTCTAGATTATATAATTTGGCTTTTTACTGACGGTGAGGATAACAACAGAAAAAAGGATAAAATCATGGCATTGCCAACATTTTCTATGAAACAACTTATGGAAGCAGGGGTACACTTCGGTCATCATACACGTCGTTGGAACCCATTAATGACACCATATGTTTATGGCGTAAAAGATAAAATTCATATCATCAATTTGAATAAAACAGCACCGTTATTGCATCGTGCTTTGGTTGCTTTGGAAGCAATTACTGCAGCAGGTGGTAAAGTTTTGTTCGTAGCAACAAAGCATCAGGCGAAAGATATTGTTAAAGATGCTGCAGAACGTTGCGGGCAGTTTTATGTAAATAACCGTTGGTTGGGTGGTATGTTAACAAACTGGACAACAGTTTCTCAATCTATTCGCCGTTTGAAAAAAATGGAATCAGATATTGAAAATGCTGAAAAATTGGGCTTAACAAAGAAAGAAGTCGGCGTTATGACCAAAGAAGTTGAAAAGTTGCGTGACATTTTTGGTGGTATTTTGGAAATGCACGGAACACCACAGGCGATGATTGTTATTGACGTTCCTCGTGAAATGAACGCGGTTCGTGAAGCAAAAAATTTGGATATCCCAACTATTGCTATTTGTGATACAAACGCAAACCCAGAAATGGTTGATTATCCTGTACCAGGTAATGATGATGCTGCACGCGCAACTCAATTATATTGCGACTTGTTTGTAGACGCTATTTTGTCTGGTATTGAAAAACGCTTAGGCGGTGCTGCAGGTAAAAAAGTTGAATCTGATATGGCTGCTGCAGTCGCAGAAGACTATGAGGCCGATATAAAAGACAAAGAAGCACGTCAGAAATCTAAAATGACAGAGGCTCGTGCAGAACGTCGTGGTAAATTGGCTGAAAAAGCGGAAAAGGCGGATAAATAATTAATTAGCATATATTTTTATATGTTGGTTATTGAATGTGGTGTACACGTTATTGATTACTAAATTTTGTAATTAATAACGTTCGTACATCTGATAAAAATATAAATTATGGGAGAAACACAATGGCAGAAATAACAGCAAAATTGATTCAAGAATTGCGTGAAAAAACATCAGCAGGTATGATGGACTGTAAAAAGGCCTTAATTGAAAATAATGGCGATATTGAGGCTGCTGCCGATTGGTTGCGTCAGAAAGGCATTGTAAAGGCCGCTTCAAAAGCAGGTCGCGTTGCTGCTTCTGGTTTGGTAACTGTTGTAAAATGTGATAATTTGGGTTGCGTTGTTGAATTGAACGCAGAAACAGATTTTGTTGCTAAAAATGATAAATTCCAAAAGTTAGTTGCAGATGTTGCAGAAAAGGCTTTGGAATTAAAAGGTGATTTTGATGCAACATTGGCTGCAGTAAAAGATGATATTGCTGCAACTATTTCAACAATTGGTGAAAATATGAACTTGCGTCGTATCGCAAAAGTTTCTGGTGATCATATTTACACATATATTCACAATGCTTTGGTTCCTGGTATGGGGCAGATTGGTGTTGCAGTTGCAATTAACGGTGATTCTGAAAAAATTGATGAAATTGGTAATAAAATAGCAATGCATATCGCCGCAAATAAACCTGAATTTATGACAATCGCGGATGTTGACCCGGCGGCAGTTGAACGTGAAAAGAAAGTCTTTATTGAATCTGGTGCAACTGCTGGTAAACCAGAACAGGTCGTTGAAAAAATGGTAAACGGTCGTATTCAGAAATATTATGCAGAAACAGTTTTGGAAGAACAGCCATTCGTTATGGACCCTTCTAAAACAGTAAAACAAATTGTTGAAGAAGCAGGTGGTAAATTGGCCGGTTTCGCTTATTACGTTTTGGGTGAAGGTATTCAAAAACGCGAAGACAACTTGGCAGACGAAGTTGCCAAAATGCTGGGCTAATTTATATTCTGTATAAATAAGACTTATAAAAAATCCGGCATACAATGCCGGATTTTTTATTCCTGCTAAAAGTTGCAAGGTGGATTATTCTTTGGTATCATTTGCATAAAAGGATTTTATAGATGAAAAATGAACTTTTACAAGAATTAGAAGCACGTGGATTCTTAAATCAAGCATCAAATATGGATGGGTTAAATGATGCTTTAAATTCTGGTCGTATTGTTGGGTATTGGGGAACCGATCCTACTGGTGATTCTTTACATGTCGGGCATTTGGCTTCTTTGATGTTAATGCGTTGGTTCCAAAAATATGGGCATAAACCTATTACTTTGGTCGGTGGTGCAACAGGGCGTATAGGTGACCCTTCGGGACGCGATAAAGGTCGACCGATGTTAACAGATGAACAAATAGAAAAAAATTGTGCAGGTTTGCGTAAATCTATATCAAAATTTATAAAATTCGGTGACGGTGATTCTGATGCTATCATGGTTGATAATTATGATTGGATGAAGGGGTATGACCATCTTGGCTTCTTAACAGAGTTTGGTACGGATTTTACTGTACCCAGAATGTTGTCTATGGAAAGCGTAAAACGTCGCTTGGATAATGGTATGACTTTCTTGGAATTTAACTATATGACTTTCCAAGCCGTTGATTTTTTAACTTTATATAAAAAATATAATTGTATATTGCAGTTTTGTGGTGCAGACCAGTGGGGAAATAGTATCATGGGGGTCGAGTTAATAAGAAAGAAACTTGGTAAAGAAGCATTTGTTCTTTCTACGGCATTAATAACTGATTCTAAGGGTGAAAAAATTGGTAAGTCTGCAGGAAATGCGGTTTGGGTTAACGAAGAAAAAACGTCTCCTTATGAATATTATCAATATTTCCGTAATACACCCGATGATTTAGTAGAAAAGTTCTTGAAGATATTTACAGAAATACCACTGGATGAAATTGAAAGACTTTCAAAATTACAGGGGGCAGAACTAAACGAAGCAAAGAAAATTTTGGCTTTTGCTGCAACAGAAATTGCGCATGGTCGCGATGCCGCAAAACAGGCAGAAGAATCTGCAGCGGCACTGTTCGGTGGTGGTGGAAATTCTGAAAATATGCCAACAGTTGATGTTGATATGAACGGAAATATGGGAGTGTTGGATTTCTTGGTCGCGTCAAATTTGTTCGCTTCTAAGTCCGAGGCAAGACGTATGGTGGAGCAGGGGGGAATTCAGATTAATGGTGAAAAAGTGACAGACTGGAAATCTGAAGTACAGCCCGCAGAAGAAATTATAGTTCAAAAGGGTAAAAAGACGTTCTTGCGAGTTATAAAAAAGAACTAATGAAGAAACTTTGTGTCGTCTTTTCTTTGCTGTTTGTTATGGTGGCGCAACCAGTTTGCGCCACCAGTGAACTTTCACAAATCCAAGCACAGATAAAAAAAACAGAACAACAAAATAAGAAGTTGGAACAACAAGTAAAGACTTCTGACAAGGATGTCGCCGATACAAAAAAGAAATTAGTTAAGGCCGCGGATAAAGTTAGTGATTTGGAAGAACAACGCGGTGCCGTTGTAAAGAAAATAAAAGAGTTAGATGTTCAGAAAGCAGAATTAGAAAGGTCTCTGAAACAAAACCAGGGACGTATTGCCGATGCTGCGGCAAGTATTTTGTTTGTTGCGGCGCACCCGAATTTTGATTCTGAAAATATGCGTGAGTATGTTTTGACCTCTGCGGTGTTATCTGGGGCGGCTAATAGTTTTGATACAGAAATAAAAAGCGCAGCTGAAAAAATTAAAGAATTAGAGAAAATAAAAGAGCAACGCGCAATAGAAAAAGAAAAGTTAGATAGAACTGCAAAAAGATATGCTTCTGAAAAAGATGAGTTGGATAAACTTTTACGTACTCGTTCTGTGCAAAACCAAAAATTAAGAAGTCAACAGTCTGAACTGCAAAAGAAATTGCGTGAACTATCTGCGCGCGCAAAAACGCTTTCAGAGTTGGCTGCAGGTGTCGGGAGTTCTGAAATGTCTGGAGATTCAAGGTTTTCTTTCCGTAAACTTAATCAACCTGTTCGTGGTAGGGTAGTAGTTCATTTCGGTGAAAAAACAGCGTTGGGGCTAAAATCAGATGGGTGGCGTATAAAAGTGCGTGGGGATGCACTTGTTATGGCTCCTGCTGATGGCGAAGTTAAATTTGCAGATAGTTTTAAGGGCTTTGGAAAGGTTGTAATAATGTCACATAAAAATGGATATAATACGGTTATGACGAATTTGGGGGCTATAAATGTTATGCTGGGACAGGAGGTCTTGGCGGGTGAACCTATCGGGCGAATGGACCCAGACAAACCGGAAATGTATTTGGAAGTAAGACGCGGAAATAAAGCCGTTGACCCCGCGCGTTTATTTAAAGAAGACTAAAATACTTGACAAAATATAGTTTTTTTGCTATATTTGTCAATATGATAGATATAACTAAGTATAATCATGGTCGCGAAACTTACGCTGTTTATTACGGCGATGATTTTGTTTTAAAGCGTCCGTTGCCGGTCTTTACAGAAGAAAAAAAACAGGAATGGCTTGTAAAGCAGCACAAAACGAAAGAGGCAATTGATGCAATTAGAGCAGTAGGAAACCCAGTATATAATGTTCCTGCTATGCGATTTGTTAATGATGACGAATTTCAGATATTAGAAGAAAGAGCACCCGGAGAACCATTGACTCAGGCTGTTTATAATAAATTATCTCGTCGTCAAAAGTTTGAAATAATTAATTCTATCGGTAGTTTTCTGGTTGATATGAATGAGTCTAAACCTGTTAAACCTATGGAAATTTATAAGATTTCTAATGAAATAAAATTTAACAGGCTGGATTCTTTCGTCGAAAATAAGATGTCTATTTGGTTTACAAAAAAAGAAACTATGCAAATGGCACGAATTCGTGATGCTATTGGTGGTTTCGAGTATGAAACACGTCAGGCTTGGTCGCATGGTGATTTAAATTATGGTAATGTTTTGTATGATGCGGATAAGAATAAATTGTCTTTTATCGATTTCGCAGAGGCAGGGTATAAATTTATTTATCATGATGTTTTTGCACCATTGCAGATAGAGTTAGATATTTATAAAAGCGTTTATGTTATATATATGAATTTGCATAATAAAGATTTATATACTATGCCGGGCGTAAAAAACGAGTTGTTAAGAGATATTATGATGTATCGTATTATGGTTGTCTTTTTAAAGCGTTTTATAAAGGCCGCAGATGATTTACGTGTAAACCCAGCAAATAAAAAAAGTATGGATAATAATTTGGAAAAAATTAGCTTTATGCGTAAGCAAATGCTGAATATGTTTATGGTAGAAAATCAGTTTAAAAAGTAATTTTTATAAAATTTTAGATTTTCTTAATAATTTTATTATCTCGTTTTGTGTGCGTATCATACAAGCATACATATAATTATTGTATGCTTTTATGTTTCCTTTTGCCCTTTCTGATATAGCATTAATGTATTTTTGTTTGTCTGTAGGTTGATTGAAAACAATAGGTCTATAACCGTTTTGTATCAAATACCAATTCATAATTAATCTTGATGTACGTTTGTTAAAGTCATCAAATGGTTGCAAGGCTATTAAATCATAATGTAGTTCAAGCGCTTTATTCAATACAGGAATTTTGGGGTCATTAACCTTGAAAACAATTTCGTTTAAAATTGTTGGTATTAAATGAAAATCTGGTGCTTTTAAACGCTCGCCATTAATTTTTATTTCTATTATTTTATCTGATGTCCTAAATAAACCGCCTTGGATATGTGTGTCCGTGCATAAAATACTGTGTATTTTACATATTTCTATGGCGTCTATTTGTTTGTTTGAGTTTTCAATTGTGTAATCATAGGCTTCACCGATGTTTTTCATACAGTTATAGTCTAAATAAGGTTGTTGTTCTCTATTTGGAATGTAAAAAAGAGTTTTGGGTTCTGTGTAGGATAATTCGTGACGTAGCCAGTTTACGTTGTTTAAACGTTTGTGCGTGCCGGCACCAGATAATAAACTGGTTATTATCTTTCGGTTTTCTTCAATTCTTTCTTTGTCTTTTTGCATTCCCAAACCATTTTTTTATATTAAAATAATAGTGCTTAATTTTATTTTGTCAATATTTTGTAGTGATTTTCGTATGTTTTTTATAAAAATCGTGTTGCGGGGCGCTTGTTTTTGTTTTATGGTTATTCATATCTTATTTATAATTGTTGCAGGAAAGGAATTTAGTATGTTAAAAAAGATGTTGATTTTAGTGGCTTTATTGATGCCAGTTATGGCTGTGGCGGCAGATAAATCTAAAAAAGAAGAACCAATTGAACATTTAACAGACGAACAAATTTATGAACAATTGAAAAAGTTGGCTCTGGTGTTCGAGGTTGCTCGTGATAATTTCGTGGAAGAAGCCGATGAAAAAAAGATGATAGAGGCCGCTATGAACGGTATGTTGAGTGCCTTGGATCCTCACTCTTCGTATTTGTCGGCAGATGACTTTAAGGAATTTAATGATAAATCTCATGGTGAATTTGGTGGCCTGGGGATACAGATTACAAGTGATAGGGGGGCGGTTCGTGTTATTTCACCTATCGATGATACACCTGCCGATAAAGCAGGAATAAAGGCTGGTGATTATATTACTCATATCGATGATGAACAGGTTTTTGATATGACTTTAAATCAGGCTGTTAAAAAGATGAAAGGCAGACCTGGTACGAAAGTAAAGTTAACAATTGTTTCAGAAGGTAAAGAACCGAAAACCTTGACTTTAAAACGAGCAATAATAAAGGTTGATTCTGTAAAGTATGAAGTGAAATCTTTGGCCGATTCAGGTGAAGATGCAGAAAAAATAGGTTATATAAGAATATCTGATTTCGGTGCCACAACCGCAAAAGAACTGAAAGAGGCAATAGAAAAATTAGAGAAAAAAGATGTTATAGGATATGTTTTAGACGTTCGCAATAATCCAGGTGGTTATCTGACGGCGGCAATAGAAGTTTCTGACGCTTTCTTGGATGGTGGGGAAATCGTTTCGACAAGAGGTAGAGAAAAAACTAATATTGAACGTACATATGCAAAAGAAGGTGACCTTGCAAACGGCAAACCAGTTGTTGTTTTGATAAATCATGGTTCTGCGTCTGCGTCTGAAATTGTGGCTGGTGCTTTACAAGATAATGGACGGGCGCTTGTTATGGGAAGCCAAAGTTTCGGTAAGGGTAGCGTGCAGCAACAGAAACCGTTGGGCGACGGAACCGCAATTCATATAACAATTGCTCGTTATTATACACCAAGTGGACGTTCTATTCAGAATGAAGGAATTACACCAGATATAGAAGTTTTACAGAGTAAAGTAGAGGTCCTGGAGAAAAAAGAAAGTATGTATTCAGAAGCTTCTTTTAAAAATTCTTTGAAAAATGAAACTTCAAAAGAAAAAGATAAAAAGAAATCTGACGATGAAGACGAAGAATTAACTGATGAAGAAAAAGATGCTTTGGATTATCAGTTGCAACGAGGTATGGATATGGTAATCGCAATGTCAAAGTTGCAGAATAGAAAACCGGTATCTGAGCAGAATTTAGAAGAAAATTCTGTCAATGAAGTAGAGTCGAAAGATGTTGATAAAAAAATAAAAAAAGAAGAAAATAAAGATAAAGAAAATAAAAAGTCAGATAAAAAATAAAACAGGGGTAAAACCCTGTTTTTTTTTTTTTTGACAAAAATCTTATTTTGTTGACTTATTTGTCTATTTTTAGTATAAATTCTTATTATTCTTATTTTATTAAAAGGATTTGGCATGAAAAACGAACAAAAAAGGTATTTTATTCAGGATGGTAAAAAATATGATATTTTTAATTTGCCAAGGAATTTTGTCGTAAATGGGAATATCGATATATCTGGTATGGAGTTAAAAGAATTACCAGATTTATCTACTGTTCAAGTTAATGGGATTTTTGATTGTTCTAGAAATGAGTTGGGAAATTTAAAAGGGGCACCAGAAATCGTAGAAACCTTTAATTGTAGTTCAAATAAATTAAAAACATTAGAAAACGGTCCAAAAAAAGCAAAACAATATGATTGTTCTATTTGTGATTTAATAACTTTAAATGGGGCACCAGTTGATGTGAAAGTTTTTAAATGTAGTTGGAATAAATTAAAATCTTTGGAAAATGGACCGCATACCGCCTTAATTTACGATTGCAGTTTTAATGAGTTAGAAACTTTACGTGGCGCACCAGAAGAGTTGGAACGTTTTATATGTATTTGTAATAAATTAGTTAATTTGGAAGGTGGTCCAAAAAAAGTAGAAAAATATAATTGTTCTTATAATAAACTGCTTACTTTACACGGAATGCCTACTGATTGTATGAGGTTATTGTTCTATCAGAACCCTATTTTTGATAGCCGTTCAAGGATTTACGGGGAAAAACTTAAAATAAAAAACGGTGTTATAAGTATGCTCTCAAAAATTCGTTGACAAAAACAGAGGCTTTTGCCTCTGTTTTTAGTTCGTTTTCATATTTTTTATTGACAAAAATATTTTTTGTTGACAATACTTTTTTATATGTTATAAATTATCGGTCAAAAAAAGGATTTTATATGAAAAATATGCAAAAAAGATATTTTGTTCAAGATGGGGTTAAGTACGACATTTTTAACTTACCCGAAAATTTTGTTATAAAAGGTAATATTGATTTGTCTCATATGGATTTAACAGAACTGCCAGATTTATCTAAAGTTACTGTTTGTGGGGCTTTCGATTGCTCTAGAAATATGTTGAAAAGTTTAAATGGTGCCCCGGAACGTGTAGAACTCTTTGACTGCAGTTTTAATGAATTACAGTCTTTAGCAAACGGTCCAAAAAAAGCAAGATTTTATAACTGTTCTTGGAACAGATTGAAAGATTTGGTTGGTGCACCACAAGAAGCAGAAGAATTTATTTGCAGTTATAATGATTTGGAATCTTTAGACGGTAGTATGAAAAAGGTTCGTGTTTATGATTGTTCTATGAATAAATTAAAATCTTTAATGGGGGCTCCTCGTGAAGTTGTAGACTTTAAATGCAGTTTTAACGAATTAAGAACTTTGGCAAATGGCCCGAAAAAGGTAGATTATTATAAATGTTCTAATAACAATCAGTTAACATCTGTAGAAAATCATATAGAACATTGTAAAAATCTTGTTTGCGATAATACACCTGTATACAAAGAACTAGTTGATTTATATGGTAAACAATTGCAAATAATAAATGGAAAAATGGTAAAACAAAAAACTTTATAAAAAATAGGGGCAGTTGCCCTTATTTTTTTTCTGGTTATTGACTTATATCAGGAAGGTGATATATATTTATATATTATACGGAAAGGATTTCATTATGAAAAACGAGAGTAAAAGGTATTTTTTTCAGGAAGGACAAAAATATGATATATTTAATTTACCAGAAAATTTAGTAATAAAGGGAGATTTAGATATTTCTAATATGGAATTGAAAAGTTTACCAAAATTAACCTCTGTTATAATATTAGGTACTTTTAATTGTTCTTGTAATAACTTGGTAAGTCTTGAAAACGGTCCAAAGCAAGCGACTATTTATGATTGTTCAAATAATCATCTTACAAATTTATTTGGGGCACCAATTCGTTGTCTTAGTTTTAGATATAAAGGAAATCCTATTTGTCAAAAAATTTGCCCTTATGATGAGAATATTAGAAAGAATGATTTGTTTGGGTTCCAAAAAACTCGTTAAAATGTAGAGGCAGGTTGCCTCTTTTTTTTATAAAAAATTTTTAATAATTATCAATGTTTGTCAATTTTTAATAAAACTTGCCTTATACCATAAATGGGGGTATCATTTAGCCTGTACGAATTTTAAGGAAGAAAAAATGGCGAATTTAATTGTTGATGGTAATTGGGCTGCGGCAGACGTAGCGTATAGATGTGTAGATTTTGCGGCTATTTATCCCATTACACCAAGTAGTACTATGGGTGAATTGGCAGATGAATGGTCTTTCCAACATAAGAAAAATATTTGGGGCGGCAACCCAGAAATTATAGAAATGCAATCAGAAGGTGGCGCGGCCGGTGCTATGCACGGTGCTTTGCAAATGGGGGCTTTGGCAACAACGTTTACTGCTTCACAGGGGTTGCTGTTGATGATTCCTAATATGTATAAGATTGCGGGTGAACAGACACCTTTTGTTATGCATGTTGCAGCTCGTGCTTTAGCAACCCATGCGCTGTCTATTTTTGGTGACCACAGTGATGTTATGTCTGTGCGTTCAACTGGTTTTGCTTTGTTATCAAGTCACAATGTTCAACAGGCACACGATTTAGCAGCAGTTGCTCATGCTGCAACGTTGCGCGCACGTGTACCTTTCTTGCATTTCTTTGACGGGTTCCGTACAAGTCATGAAGAATCCAGACTTGATAGAATAAGTGACGATGTACTGCGCGAAATGATACCAGAAGAGTTGGTGCTAAAAAATCGCGAAAGAGGGATGTCCCCAGATAAACCAACTATTCGTGGTACTGCGCAGAACCCAGATGTTTATTTCCAGGGACGTGAAGCGTCAAACCCGTTGTATATGAAGACACCTGAAATTGTACAGGAGTGTATGGATAAATTTGCTAAATTAACAGGCAGACAATATCATTTGGTTGATTATGTAGGTGACTCAAAAGCAGAAAATGTTGTTGTCGCTATGGGAAGTGCTTGCGAAACAATAGAAGAAACTTTGCCTTATTTGCCAAAAGGCTTGGGGTTAGTAAAAGTTCATTTGTTCCGTCCTTTCCCACGTGAAGCATTTTTAGCGACTTTACCAAAAACAGTAAAAAGAATTGCGGTATTAGACAGAACAAAAGAACCTGGTGCAATTGGTGAACCTTTATATCAAGATGTAAAGACCGTTGTCGGTGATTCTGCAGAAGTATTTGGTGGACGATATGGATTAGGTAGTAAAGAATTTAAACCGCGTGATGTAAAGGCTGTATATGAAAATTTAATGCTAGGTAAATTGCATCATAACTTTACTGTCGGTATTGATGATGATTTGACAGGACTTTCTTTGAAAACAGACCCTGCATTCGCAGTTGAAGCGCCTAATTTTAAAACGGCTATTTTATATGGTATCGGTTCAGATGGTACTGTCGGTGCAGTAAAAAATATTGTTAAGATTGTCGGGGAAAATTCTGATTTGTATCCTCAGTCTTATGCTGTGTACGACTCTAAGAAGTCAGGTGGGCTTACTGCTTCCCATGTGCGTTTCTCAGACGAACCGATAAAAAGTCAATATTTAATAGAAGTTGCGGACTTTATTAGTGTTTCTAATTTTATGATTGCACAACGTTTCGATATCTTTAAGGGGCTGCGTGCGGGTGGAACGGTCATGATTAATACTTCTATGGCACCAGAAGTTGCGTTCGCAAATTTACCTCGCGAAAGTCAGGAACATTTAATCAGAATACGTGCTCGTGTTTTCTTCTTGGATGCGAACCGGGCTGCAGCAGAATTAGGTTTGGGGAACAGAATAAATACTTTCATCATGTTGAATTTCTTTAATTTAACAAAAGTAATTGACCCGACAGTTGCTGCAAAAAGTGCAAAAGTTGCTATTGAAAAGACTTATAAGAAAAAGGGGATGGATGTTGTAGAGGCAAACTGGGCGGCTGTAGATAAGGCTGGTGATTTCTTACAAGAATATCAGTTGCCGTCATCCATATCTAATTTTGCACCAGATTTTGTACCGGCGATGACGCTGGATACACCGGCAGAAATTGCAGGTACTTTGGGTGAAATGGCTGCGCAACGTGGTGATGCTTTGCCTGTGTCGCGCTTTAAAGTTGATGGTGAGTTTGGAGCAGGGCAATACCCTGTTGGTACTGCTAAATATGAAAAACGTGCAATATCAGATAAAGTTGCTACTTGTGATTTATCGAAATGTATTCAATGTGGTAAGTGTTCTATGCTGTGTCCACATGCGGCAATTCGTATCAAGGTTATGACAGAACAGCAAGCACAAGAGGCACGTGATGCTGGTATTATAGTTGTTCCGATGAAGACACCTGAACTTGGGCAAAATATGTATTATACATTGAACATATCTCCGGCAGATTGTACGGGGTGTAATGTTTGTGTGAAAAACTGCCCTGTAAAGGCATTGGCTATGATGCCTATGAAAGATGCAGCGGAAAATCAGAAGGCTTTTGATGCCGCGGTAAAATTGCCGGATTTTCCAAAAGATAAATTAAATCTGAATATTCCAAAGCATGTAGAACTGTTGCCTCATTATTTCGAGTTCCCAGGCGCATGCGCTGGGTGCGGTGAAACACCGTATATAAAGATGTTGGCGCATTTATTCGGTGATAGAATGGTTGTTGCTAATGCTACGGGATGTTCTTCTATTTATGGTGCGAATTTACCTACGACACCATGGACTTGTGATGCAAATGGTCGCGGTCCTGCGTGGTCTAATTCATTGTTCGAAGACAATGCGGAATATGGTTTGGGTATGCGTTTGGCGTTGAATCAAAAACGTAATACTCTAAAAAGTTTGCTGTTCGAATTAAATATTCCTGATGTAGAAAATTTATTCGCTGAAACAGACCCAGAAAAACAACGCGAAATAGAAAATGATTTGCGTAATAAATTAGAAAAAATCGAATCGCCAAAGGCTGCGTTCGCACGTAGTTTAATCGGAGAAATTGTTGATAAATCTGTTTGGATTATCGGTGGTGACGGTTGGGCGTACGATATCGGTTATGGTGGTGTAGACCATATTCTGCATAGCGGTCAGAATGTAAATATATTGGTCTTGGATACAGAAGGGTACTCTAATACTGGTGGTCAGCAGTCTAAATCGACTCCGTTCGGTGCAAGTATGAAATTTGCAATTGGTGGAAAAGAACATGCAAAGAAAGACTTGGGTATGATTGCTATGATGTCTGGTGCTTATGTTGCACAAATTGCACTGGGGGCAAATCAGGCACAAGCGATTCGCGCTTTCCGTGAAGCAGAAGCCTTTAACGGACCATCCATAATATTAGCTTATGCACCATGTATTGCACATGGCTTTGCGTTGCAAAACGGCCCAGAACACCAAATGCAAATGGTAAATACAGGTGCTTGGCCACTGTATAGGTTTGACCCTCGTTTAATAGAAGAAGGTAAAAATCCTCTGATGTTGGATTCAAATGTTGATAACCCAACACCGTTAGAGGATTTCTTGAAAACAGAAAGTCGTTTTGGGGCGGCTCGTGCAGTTAACCCTAATTTTGATCATTTGGTAGAAGAAGCGAAAGAAAACAATAGATATAAAAGCCAGTTAAAGAAATATATTGCTCATTTCGCTATGATGAATGCGCCAGAGGTTAAAGAAAACGGTGAAGGGTAAAAAGAAAAAATCCGAGCCATTTTTATAAAGGCTCGGATTTTATTTTTGTTGCAATTTAGATATCTTTTGTTGTAAATTTTGGGCATGAAAAAGTTTTTATTAGTTTTTTGTATGATTCTTTTATCTGCTTGTACTTTTCAGACTAAGCATCGTGGTTATGTCTTCCCTGAAAATTTAGAAACTCAGGTTGAAGGTATAAAAAGTACTAGCCAATTAGAAGACTTAATAGGTGTACCGCAGGTAAAAACTTTGTATGGTGATGAGGTTTGGGTATATTATAGTGTCGATGAAAATTATCGCGGACCGTTGCCATTAAAATATGATAATAAGGCTGTTTTGTTGGTATGGGTTAACGGTAAAAAAATAAAAGATATAAAAGTTTTACATGATGATGATTTACCAAAGGTTATGATAGCAGAAGGTGAAACAGAAATACCTGCCGCGATAGAGTTAAATGCTTTAGAAGAGTTGTTTAATAATATTGGGCGTTTCTCCCCAGCAGGATTAGGACAATAAAACCGGTGTTTTTACCGGTTTTTTGTTGTTGGGTGTAAAAGTCGTTTGCAATAAATTTGGAAAAAGTGTAATATATAAGTATATAAAATGAAGAGTTTTAATATGAAAAAAGTTTTTTATTCTTTATTATGTTCAAGTTTTTTGGTCTTTGTTGGAATATATTCTGGAATGGCCGCAAGTAAGTTAACGTCTTGTGGACCTGGATATATATTAGTTTCTCATAGCGATATAGATGGTATAGATGCGGCAGAATGTCAGAAATTATGGTGTCGTGATTTAGAAACCGGAAAATCTATGGGAAATGGAAAAAGCGCTGCAAGTGGTTATAAAAATACTTCCAGCCCAGTAGAATTATGCGATGCTAATAATAATTGTATAGAATGTTTTGGTGACAGAAAGTGGTGCAGTGGCGAACCTGCTGGAATATGGAATCCTGAATATGGTGCATATACTCGTAGTGGGGCAGATAGTGCTACTTATACTTCGTATCAAAAAGGTAGTTGTTTTAGCTGGAGATTAGAAAAACCAGATTGCCCAGACGGTCAAACGGCTATTTTACAGGGGGATGATTGGGTTTGTGCTGTATCTAGTGGTACAACAACAGGAAGTCGTGAATCTAGTGTACGAAGAACTGGTACAACAACTTTAAGACGTTCAATAAGATAAAGTAGATATTGAAGCCCCCTTGTTGGGGGCTTTAAATTTTTTGTCATTTGTTTGTTTTTTATGTTTTTTGTGATATAATATACGGGACAGAGAGAATGGCAACTGTTAAAGGTATCCAATTATGCCAAGTAAAAAATTAGATTTTAAGGCCGGACAATATGTTGTTTATCCAACCCAAGGTGTGGGAAAGTTGGTACGTGTAGAAGAACAGACTGTTGCCGGACAGAAAATAAAAATGTTGGTTATTGATTTCGAAAGAAATCATATGACATTACGTGTCCCTGTTGAAAGAGCAGAAATTTCAGGACTTCGCCCATTGGTTTCTATGAAAAAAATGGATGAAGCAATTGCTTCTGCAAAAGGTAAGGCTGATGCAAAACGTATGATATGGTCGCGTCGTGCTGCACAGTACGAAGAGAATATTAATTCTGGTGATCCTATGAAACTGGCAGAGGTTGTTCGTGATTTACAACGAAGAACCGCTGCAGATACAATGAATTTTTCTGCAAGACAATTATATTTGCGTGCGTTGGAACGTATGGCACAAGAATTTGCTGTTTTACATAAGATTGATTTAGATTCTGCATCAGATAAAATAGAAGATATTTTAGGTGTTCCAAAAGAAATAGATTTGAATGCAGTCGATGTCGATGATGATGAAGAAGATGATGAGGAAGAGTAAAAAAACGCCTTCTTAGGCGTTTTTTTATTACATCACAAAGTCTTCGCCAAGGTAGACTTTTTTTACCATTTCATCTTTTACGATTTCTGATGTCGTTCCGTGCTTTAATATTTTTCCGTCATGTAAAACATAACTGCGGTCTGTAATCCCGAGTGTTTCACGTACATTATGGTCTGTGATTATAACGCCAAGACCACGATTTTTTAATTGGGATACTAAACTTCTTATTTCGTTCACCGCAATTGGGTCAATTCCTGCAAACGGTTCATCTAATAAAATAAATTTAGGATCGTTTGCCAACGCGCGAGCAATTTCTACGCGTCGTCTTTCACCACCAGATAGGGCTGTGGCAGGGCTTCGACGCAGAGACGAAATAGAAAATTCTTCTAATAAAGCATCTAATTTTTGTTGGCGTTTCTTTTTACTCGGTTCGACAACTTCTAGAATTGCCATTATGTTCTGTTCAACAGTTAGACCACGAAAAACACTGTTTTCTTGTGGTAAATATCCAATATGTAACCTAGCACGTTGATAAAAAGGCAAATGGGTTATGTCTTGCGAGTTTAAAAATATTTTTCCCCCCGTTGCGCTTAATTGCCCCGTTATGCAATAAAATGCAGTAGTTTTTCCAGCACCATTGGGGCCAAGTAAACCAACCGATTCGCCTTGATGGGCTTCTAATGATATGTCTTTTATAACCATACGTTTACCGTATGATTTTGATAAATGTTGAATACGTAGTACAGATTGTTTCATAATTTTATCACCAATTCGTTTGTTCTTACTTTGTCACCATTACTAGAATCTATTTTTACATTTCCTATTAATGTTATCGTTTTTTTCTTTCTGTTATATTGACCAGATTTAGATGATATGTTTTCTATTGTTTTTTCACCATTAGTATTTCTTGTTATGACTCCAGAAAGGTTTTCTAAAAATATTATATTAG
This sequence comes from uncultured Alphaproteobacteria bacterium, assembly GCA_944389265.1. Classification (GTDB taxonomy): domain Bacteria; phylum Pseudomonadota; class Alphaproteobacteria; order Rs-D84; family Rs-D84; genus Enterousia. The sequence continues at coordinate 109,437 of CALXLS010000002.1, read as the reverse complement.
GATTGTCATATTCTTGACGTGCGCTTGTCGCTTTTATTTTAAAAGGTTCACCGTTTGTGTCTGTACCTGCAAAAGATGCGTTCGACATCTTGAATTGATTACTTACTATGTCTGTCATATTTATTGCAGATATGGGGGTCCATAGTAATTGTTTGGTAAAAAGAGAACCAGCAATCAATGCGGCAACCATTACAAGCCCCCAACCGGTAAAGAAAAATTGCCACAGACGTTTCAAACGCCTATGTTTCATGAATATTATAAATGTTCGGTTGTCTTGTTTCACAGGTTTAGTTTAGCGTGACTTTAAGGAAAAAGCAATTTTTATATTTATTCAGTGCTTTTTTTATGTTATAATCTTCCGTAAGAGAGATGAAAAAAAGTTTACTGTTTTTTGTTTGTTTGACAATTTGCTTTACTGGAATTCCTGGTAACGCAGCGATAACTATTAAAAAGGCAGAACCTGTTGCAACACAAAGTTCTTCTTCTGCTTCTACAACTGCAAGTTTAGTTCCTACTGTTTTAGGGCTTATTGGTGGTATTCAGCAGATGAATGCTAAGCAGAAGGAATTAACTAATGAATGTATACCTAGTTCTCAGGAAATTGCTTTCGTTGACAATACTATGAAAGAATGGGCCAAAACTGGAACAATGAGTGCTGAAGAAGTACAAGCAAGGTTGGGTAGAAAACCTTGCAATGTTGCTGTTGGTGGTTATCGGGCTTCTGTTATTGTTGCAGCTGGTACAGAGTCTGATAATATTTGTTATGATTATTTTGCTGGTGATGGTAATACCGGTATGGTTTGGGCTGGGTATCCTAAAGTTGGTAGTGCCACGTATTGTGTTGATGGTGCGGCGTCTTGCTCGGATAAAGATAAAAAAACTGTTTCTGATATATATGATATATTCAACTTAATTGATTTTAATGAAACTGATTATACTGCTTCTGAAGCGACAATGGCCGCAAAACTTATCGCAAAAATAGAAACTTGTTCTTATTCCAGATTAAGCGCAAAAAAACGTGCGATGTGGGGTGAGTTCTTAACAGATGCGATTAGTAATTTAGGTCAGACAACAAGCACTGGTATGATAATGGAACAGGTTGGTAATATAGCTGGCGGGGGCGGCTTAGGTGCATTGTCTTCTTTGGGGGCGATTGCTTCACAAGTTATGGGAAATTAGTTTTCGGGTTTCTGCTTTATGGGGTTGTGTTTTTGTTGAGAATTTAAAACGAAAAAACTTCTGTATCAAGAATGTTTTTGTGTTGCACTTTTTCTCTTTACTCATATGGCTAAAAATCGTATAATAAAAGTGATTATAAAAAGGGATTTTTTATGAAAAATAAGTCTTTTATGTCAACTTTTGGTATCGCTCGTATCTTAGTCGTTCTTTCTGTTGCTGGGGTAGCAGGGTGCGCCGGTAGTAATAATGAAAATGTAATGCCAGAAACACCAACTGTTGATTATGTTGAAAGTTTGGATGTGTATTCTGCACCACATCAAGATTCCTTTTTGAATCAACTGGCGATGAATTATCGTTCTTATGCAATTTATAATGCTCGTACTAGTGGGTACCCTGATATGGGTGAGTTTTTTGCACAGAAAGCAGTTGCTGCTTTCTCTGGTGAATTACCTTTCCCAGAAACATTAGATAATTGGCCTGTCGCAGATGAACAGGAATCTTTCGAATTGTATACCGCATATAATGAATTGTTAGATCAATTAAAAAATGACGCAAGTATGACAAATCCTGAACTTGCAGCAGAAGCACAGGCTAAGTATGATTGTTGGTTGTCTGCAGCGGCTAGTGGTCAAACGGGAACTGCTAATGAATGTCGCGACCGTTTCCAGAAAACTATGACCGCATTGCGTGACTGCGTCGGTGGAAAGATTGTTAATACAAAAACTACGGAAACAACAGTGACAACTAATGGTGAAGTAATGGTTGCTGTTGAGCAGCGTAGTAGTGATGCGGTCAACAAAAATACCGCACAAAGTTATTACCCAGATACTAGAAATTTATCACAAATGCGTGGAACAGGTAAGGCGCGTGAAGGTGTAATTATTGTTAATAATGTAAATGTACCAGAACATTTGATAAATCCTGTCCCAGTTCAGCCTATGGTATTTAACCAAAATATTTATGGTGGTGATAAGACAATTAGTAATAGTAATAATAATAACGGAAATGATAGCAGCCAAACAGAATGTGTGCGTGAAGGTGATGTAAATTGTGTTATGCCGAATACTGAACCACAAGAAACGTCTTCGCAGCCAAATGCTCAACAGGAAATACCTATGATTGGTGACGAGTTGGTTACGCGTGAAGAGTTTATTAATATGATGATGGCTATGCGTGCGGAATTGGCGGCAATCAATGCGCGCTTGGATCAAATTCAGGCGAATGCAGGTGAAAAAACAATAATTAAGGTTCAACAGATTCCATTAGAACCGAAACAGCATGTTATGGAAGAGGTCTTTGAAATTCGTTTTGACTTTGATAAAGCAACGATAAAACCGGAATACGAAGATTTAATCAGACAGTTAGCTACTGCAACACAAGCAAATAAAAATATAAAAGTTTCAGTCGTTGGACATACTGATACAATGGGGTCTTCGGATTATAACTATGCTTTGGGTGGACGTAGAGCGGATGCAGTGCAGAAAATGCTGATTAAATACGGTATACCTGCAAGTCAGATTGTGGCTGTTTCTGCTGGTGAAGAAGATTTGGCTGTCCAAACGCCGGATGGGGTGGCAAATGCAGCAAATCGTCGTGTGCGTGTCGTAAAAGAAGTTCATTATGAAGAACCCGCAAAAAATACACCTATTTTAGTTGAAGAATATTCTATGGAAGAAGAGGGCGTTTGCGGAATGTATGGCTGCATGGAGTAAATATTGAAACTTTGAAGGATAAAAATACTTGACAAAAATATTTTATTAGTATATATTTTGTCCTGTCAGAGAGATGTTTTTAATGAGGCATTGAAAATGACTGAAAGTATAAATAAATTTAATAAAGCCGCTGAGACCTTACAGAATAAGGCTCATGGTGCCGGTTATAAAAAAGGTATGGAAACGGTAAAGATTGCTTTGGAACTGAGGGCACGCGGTATTAATATTGATAAAGACCAAAACGAAAAATAATAGAATGCAATTTTTACAGGGGGCTGTGGCCCCTTGTTTTTTATGCTTATGGCATTAAACATATCAAATGAATTTTATAAAAAATTTTGAATTCATGTTCGTTATATATTTTTATGGTATAGTCTTATATTTGTTTGGATTAGTTTTTTTGATAAGTGTTCAGTAAAAAAATTAGATTTCTCAAAAATTTGATTATTTGTAATTCGGTGCTATAAAGTACTATTTTTTTGCGCCCCAGAATAATGCCCATAGCCATCCAATAATTGACCAACCAAAAACCCAACTGGCAAGTCGTACCAGTATCATGTCTTGCTTCCCTTTCCCTGTTTGACGTGCAATCCATGCTGGCGCCATTACTATTGCAAAAACAATAGCCAGAGCAATCAAGTATTTTATTATCAATAATATATCGGACAATATATTCATTGTTCTTTTTTTATTGGGGCGGAAGGTGTCCGCCCCGTTTCGGTTTCTATGGATTATATACCATATTTTGCTGCGTTGCCAAGTTCTTCTTCTATACGAATTAATTGGTTGTATTTTGCCATTCTGTCCGTACGAGACATAGAACCTGTCTTGATTTGACCCGCGTTTGTAGCAACCGCTAAATCTGCGATAGTTGTATCTTCTGTTTCACCACTACGATGTGATATTATTACACCGTATTTAGAATCTTGTGCCATTTTTATTGCACGAAGAGTTTCAGTCAAACTTCCTATCTGATTTACTTTTATTAATATAGCGTTTGCTACACCAGAATCAATCCCTTCCTTTAAGCGAACTGGGTTTGTCACAAATAAATCGTCACCGACTAATTGGCATTTTGCGCCGATTTTATCTGTTAATACTTTCCAACCAGCCCAGTCTTCTTCTGCCAAAGCGTCTTCAATGGAAATAATTGGGTAATCTGAAATTAATTTTTCATAAAAAGCAATCATTTCATCAGATGTTAAAGATTTGCCTTCGAATTCATATTTTCCGTCTTTGTAAAATTCTGAAGAGGCAACGTCCAGACCAATAGAAACCTCTTCACCTGGTACATAACCTGCTGCTTTGATTGCTGCAATAATTGTATCAAGGGCTTCTGCACAGGAATGGAAGTTTGGTGCAAAACCACCTTCGTCGCCAACATTTGTAGAATTGCCGGCTTTTTTCAAAATAGATTTTAAGTTGTGAAATATTTCAGACCCCATACGAATTGCTTCTACTTCGTTTTTGGCACCATTTGGGATAATCATAAATTCTTGGGCGTCTAGACCGTTGTCTGCATGTGCACCACCGTTGATGATGTTCATCATAGGGCGTGGTAAAACAACAGGGTTTTCATTCCCATAAATAGATGCAATATATTTATATAGTGGTATTTGTTTTTGATTTGCAACTGCGTGCGCGGCGGCTAAAGATACGGCTAATATAGCGTTGGCACCAAGCTTTTCTTTGTTCTGTGTTCCGTCCAGAGCCAACATTTTTTCGTCTAGTGCTGTTTGGTCGGAAGCATCCATATCAATAATAGCAGGAGCGATAATTTCATTTACATTTTTTACAGCAGTTAAAACACCTTTGCCCATATATGCTTTTCCACCATCACGTAATTCAAGTGCTTCGAAAGAACCCGTTGATGCACCAGATGGAACTGCTGCGCGACCCATTGCACCGCCTGACAATACTATGTCACATTCTATTGTTGGGTTGCCACGACTGTCCATAATCTGACGTGCATGCACTTTTTTTATCAAATACATTTGTTTTTCTCCTTGTACTAAAATTTGTTTTTACTTACAGTTCCGTCTTGTCTTATTTGACGAATTGTGTCATAATATAATCATAAAAACGATAGGAAGAAAATAAAAATATGATGAAAAAGACAATATTTGTTATGTTCTGCTTGACACCATTGGCTGTAAATGCAGAGATTTATTACCCACAAAATCAATATGGGTCTACTTTTGATACGAGTGGGTTAACTGTTGGTAGTATGTCAATTGGTTATGCGTATTCAGATCCCGTTGATGGAAATTATTATGCGGGTACTGATATTAGTCAGACCAATTTTTCAATACGTTCAGATGGGCCTATCGTTGTTAACGATTTACTTACTATCGCAGAGGGATATTCATTGGGACTTGGGGCTCATTCTATTCCTACTACGCCGATAGATATGACTTTCAATAATATCGTGGCCGCTGGGGATTTGACAATTGAAGATGCAGATACTCTTACGATATCTGGGTCTGTTTCTGCCAGTGCAGATTTTTCTGCTCAGGCTAATACTATGACGTCAGGGGCTATCGATTCAACCGGTGGAAATACTAATTTAAAGATTGCTAATGGGTTGACTTTGGCGCAACTTACTAATAAAGGAACCGGAAATGTAAATGTTAGTGCGGGCAGCATAACTTCTACTGGGGCAATTCAAAATGGTGAATCTGGTGGTAGTTTCACAATGTTGTCTGGTGGTGATATAACTTCTTCGGGTAGTATTGAAAATTCTGGTTCTTCAATGGAAATCGGAAGAATTGCAGAAGATGATGTCGTTAATATCTCGTTGACTGGTGGCGCAACGATGAAAAACGATTCGAATAATAGTACGATGACTATCAATGCGGATAGTTTAAGTATTGCCGGTGGTGATGCGCTGAATCCTTCTTTTGTTAACAAAGGGAATTTATACGCAACAATTAAAGGTGAAACAAACCTGGCTTTCGGTTTCGACCTTAGCGCCATGTTGTCTTCGAATACATTTCATTTGGATACTGGTACCTTGGTCTTTGGTCCTGGGGCTGATAATGATTTATGGTTACAGATTTCAGAAAATGATTTAAATGAATTTTACTTGGCGGTTCGTGAAGGTACTTTGACGCTGACGGATATTGTCAATGGTCAAGGCAATGCATCTGCTAATATGGAACTGTTGGCGAATTCTATTACCGCCGATTCGGTCACAAATAATGCTTCTGAGGCGGATACTGGGTTGAGTATTTCTACGGTAGAAGGGTCTGCAGGTGAAATTAATATCTCTGGTGTTGTGAATAGTGTAGCGGGTTCTATAACTTCTATAGATGCAGACGGAAATTTAATTGTCGGTGGCAATGTTTCTAATAATGGGGATATGTCATTAAGTGGAGCTACGGTACAATTGGCGGCGGTTTCAAATAATGGCGGAAGTTTGGAAATCGTTTCACCAACAAGTGAAACAGGTGCAATAACAATTAGTGGTAATGTTACAAATAATAGCGGAACTGCTTTAATTAATGCGCGTGATATTTCTATTTCTGGTACAGTCACAAATGTTTCTGGTGAAATGACTATAAAAGGTTCTGATACCTCTGGTAGTGACTTATCTTTGGGTGCCTTGGCCGTTGATGGTGGTACCGTGAATTTAAATGCGTTGGTTGGAGGTGTTTCGGTTGCTAATGCATTATCCGTTTCAAATGGTATGCTGAATATTGATAAATCAACAACTTCTTTGATAGTAGACCAAACAATTGATATTGCTGGAAATGTCTCGTTAAGTAATACAAGTGCAGTCGCAAATGGTGATGTTAATATTGCGGCTTCTGGTGCACAAGGGTTTAACTTGGTTTCTAGTAACGGTTCTATAAATATTACCGGAGGAATTAATGCAACCGATTCTTTGGTCGCACGTAGTATGACTTTGTCTGCAGCGAATATTGATGTTGATCAAGATGTTAACGTTGCCGGATTGGGTGAAATCGTATTCGGTACAACTGGTTCACAGAATTTAACAGTGTCTGGAGCTGTGGTTGCTAACAATGGTGGAACTATTGAGTTTGTTACAGGTAGTACTACTGTCGGTTCGTTGACTAACGTAGGAACAACAAATGGACAGATTGTTACATCTGGAAATCAAATCATTGCAAAAAACGGTAGTATAGATATCGCTGGTGGGGTTTGGTTTAATTCTACAACACCTACAACTGGGTTGATTGTTAATGGAACAAATAGTTTAACATTGCAAACGAATCAATCTGAAATAGATTTGGCAGGTGGAGTTTCTATTGCTGAAGGTAATACTTTGGTTGTAAATTCTGCAACTGCAGCGTCTTTGTTAGGGCAGGTTGTTAATGCTGGTACATTGGATGTCGATGCAAATACGATTGTTGAATTTGATAATAAAATTACAAATTCTGGTACTTTGACTGTAAATGCACAGGTTATTAATGGTGCAGATATTACAAATACTTCTTCTGCGTCCTTGATTGCGTCTGGTAATGTGACATTAGGTGATATAGTTAATAGTGATGATTTGGTATTAAAAGGTACGGCAATAACAACTGGTACAGTCGACGTAACCGGTGGTGTAATGGATGTTACAGGAAATTCTCTTGCATCCGATTTTATTACAGTGACATCTGGGGTCGCAAATATAAGTGCTAATACTGTTAGCATCGAAAATGACGTTTCTGTTACTGGTGATTTAGTTCAAGGCGCGGAAACGGGTGCTTTGAATTTAACAAGTAATGATTTTGCCTTGACATCTGGTGGGGCGCTAAATGTTAGTGGTGCATTTAATGCGTCTGCCGGTACAGCAAAATATGTTTTTGATGGTGACGCAATATTCGGTGGTGCATTTACTGTAGCAAATGCTTCATCTGTAACCTTTGATGCTGCGTCAATAAGTGCAAAAGATTTGTCTAATTCTGGTACATTGGCTTTAATCGCAGATGACGGAATCAGGTTAGGGGTTATTACAAATACTGGTAATTTAACATTAGATTCTGGTGCAGGTATTTCAGAAGTTACAACTTTTGTGATGGGAAATACAGGAACCGTTGAACTTGGTGGCGCAGGGCTTACATCAGAAGGCGCGTTCTCTGTTGATGGAATGTTGTATCAGAATTATGCATCTTCTTTAAATTCAGGTGATGTAAATGTTCTTTCTGATAATTATGTAATAACTGCATCTAATTTTAATGCTGCTTCTGGCATTAATCAGGTTTCTGGAGAAATGACCGTAAATTCTAGCGATATCGATGTCGGTGGAAGTATACAAGCGGTTGATTTGAAATTCTATGCAAATCCTTCGACAAACTGGATGGATGTTAATGTCGCAGAATCTGTATCTGGTGGTGTCGGTTTCATTGGTATAGAACAAATGACTATCGGGGGAGATTATATTTTTGATAATGGTAGTTCTTTGAATGCTGCGATTTTACCTTATGCAGCAGGTCCTTCGATGAACTCTACAACGCGTAATTATTGGGCAACTGTAAGTCTAAATGAAGACGATACTTTGGGTATCATTACGAATCCTGAAAACGCGCAGGCTATGATTACAGTTGGTGGTGAATTTGTTTCTAATGTGTCTGGATTTGGTAATCATTCTAATAATTCACCTTTACAAGATGGACAAATTGGAATCAATCTATTTGACATTGTAAATCAAGGAACTGCCATTTGGTTGGTTCATGCAGACGAAGGAATTCGTGAATTAAGTGATAAAATACGTAATTTAAATGTTAACTTCTGTAATGCAGATGGTAGTATTTGCTTTAACTATTTGGATTCTTTGAATGCTAATAATGGTTCAAGTGAAGATTTACCTGCCTACTTGTCTATGCGTGATACAGATGGTGATGGTCAGGCAGATAGTATTTATATCGTGTTTGACCCAAGATTTGGTGGACCAGTTGAGGTATTCAAAATTCAACCTATTGTAGGACGTACAGAATCTCATACAGAAGGTGAATATGTTTCTGCTGGTGCTTTGGATAATTTGATTGAAGGTCAATTATTAAATACAGGTTTCTTTAATAGTACTCCTATCGAAGTAATACCTGTTATGTTCAAGGGCACAAATTTAGAAACAATGGCTCAAGAGTTATACAATCGTATGGAAGATTATTATATGAACCGTGATGGTACAGGTTTGGCACGCTTTAGTCGTTTATTCCAAGCGCGTGAACTGGAACAAATTGCAGGTAGTATCGCTTTGAATGAACATACAAACTTCCGTTCATTTGAAGATAGAATGTTTGATGAATTCATCTGGAATCGTAACCGTAGTTTGAAAAAGGCTTGGTTGGATGTAGATTTCGGTATGTTCAATCAGAAAGTATCTGATGGTAAACGTGTCGATGGTAATCGGTTTAATGTATCTGGTGGTTTCGATTGGCAGCATTCTGAAACAATGATTCTAGGTTTAACAGGACGCATTTCTAATATGTCCAGTGAAAATTTTGATTCTATGGATTTAGGATATATGCCAGGTGAATCTATTTTAGGGCAGGTAGAAACAAAGGTTGCTGATACAAATGTCGGTTTAGGTGGTTATTTGATGAAAACATTAGGTGAAAAAACTCGCGTTTATGGTAATGCGTTCTTGGATATTCACTTCTTAGATGTTTCACGTGAGCAGAATTTTGTTGCACCTATCGATGGCTCTGGTACCGCATTTAGTTTGATTAGTGAATGGGGCTTGTTGCATGATTGGTTGAACGAATACATCGTTGGTAATATGTATGCTCGTGTTGGATATAACTTCGGTTTCTCGGTCAAAGAAAAAGCAGCAAATCAAGATTATATGAACTTGAAATCTGATGGTTATTTAATCTTGACACCAGGGTATTCTTTAATCGCTCAGAAGCGTATATATCCTTCTGCGTGGTTCCAGATTCGCCCATATGCTTCTATTGGGATAGAATATGATGTATTGGGTGCACCTGATTTCGCAAAGTATAAATTTGCATTGGCACATTCTTATACAAAGTACGATGTTGATATTGACCCATTGTGGGCAAATATCGGCGGTGGTGTGGAATTGTTATCTGCATCCGGAATTCAGGTTGGGTTGGATTATCGCTATCAATATAATCCGGCAATACAATTACATAATATAAAAGTGTCTGGTTCTTACAGATTTTAAAAAAAAGCCCCATTTGGGGCTTTTTTAGAGTTGCTTTTTGTACTTCTCTCTGTATAATCAATATTGTCAACAGGTGTTCTGTTGGTGGGGTGTGAGAACCCGTTCATACGCGTCGGAATAAGTACCTGTGGCGCGCAAGTTGCGCCAGTTTTATTATTACGACGAAAAACAAACTCCTGATCAAACTGGTCAGGAGGGTTCGCGGAATATTAACAATACGCGACACAATTCGTATGATTGTTCTCAACCTCCTGGCCACCAATTACTTTGGTGGTTTTTTGTTTAAACACAAAAACTAGGAGATGGGAAAATGAAAAAAATATTAATAGGAGTGTCTGTATGCTTTTGGTGCTTTTGTGCACGTTCTGAGCCCGTTTGTGACGCCGGAACTTGTAATAAGCAGGCATATTGGGACAGTTCTTTAAATACTTTTGTTGGATGCGGTACAGAAGATAATAAATGCACGTGTATAAATGCTCAATCTGGTACAACAACTTATACTTGCGGATGTTATTCTAAAAATGATTGCAACAATTATGATGACGGTTGGGATTGTGTAAATAATAAATGCTATAAGTGTAAAACTTGCTCAAACTGTACTTCTACAGATTGGACCGCTGGTAATACAGGATATCAAAAAAGAACTCTAAAAACATGTGGATGTACTACGGGTGTTTGTTCTAGTAAAACAGAGTATAGATGTGCGGCAGGATATTACGGAAGTAGCACAAATGGTACTTCTGGATGTTATCGTTGCCCATCATCTGGTGGGGTTTATGGTACTTCTGAACCAGGTTCTACTTCTATAACAAAATGTTATATTCCAGCGAATTCTAAAATGTCGGATTCTTCTGGAAGTTACACGTTTACATCAAATTGTTACTATTCAAATTAAAAAAATCCCCAAATGGGGATTTTTTTAAAATGGAATATCATCACCGATATCTGATACGGATATTTCTTCGCGTGGTTGAGTTGGTTGAGCAGATGAAGAATAATCACCACCCATTGATGATGTACCATCCAAGGTTTTTGCACCACTTAAGATTACCATTTGACCGGCAAAAGGATTAAGAATTACTTCTGTTGTGTAAACGTCTGCACCTTGTTGATTTTGCCATTTGCGTGTACGCAGAGAACCTTCTATATAAACTTTTGTGCCTTTCTGCAGCATACGTTCGGCAACATCTGCAAGGCTTGGGTTGAAAATAACAACACGATGCCATTCGGTTTGTTCTTTCTGTTCACCAGATTGTCTGTCGCGCCAACGATCAGATGTCGCAAGAGAAAAACTAACTACTTTTTGTCCGCTTTGTAGGGGTCTGACTTGAGGATCTTGTCCAACATTGCCAACAAGTATAACTTTATTTATGCTACCTGCCATTATCGCTTCCTTTGTTATAATTTATAATGATAATTTGAGCAATAAAACAGAAAAAAAGCAAGGAAAAACATATTTTCTTGTTTTGAAAGATTAAAATGTTTATAATCTTTTTTGAATCAGCAGGGATGCTGGCTCAGGGGCATAAGAAACCCCATAGTAAGGGCAGACATTTAATCATGTCTGTTATCCGACAGTAAAAGATGTCGGCGCATAAAAAGCGCCGTATGTTTTGTTTGCTTCCCGATATTTTTGTCGGGGAGCCTGTGGTTATAAAATAGCATCCTTAAGATGTAAAGACCACAGGGGTCATGCTTACTATGATTTTCTTAACTCCCCGACCGCCAGTTCCTTGGCGGTTTAATTTTTAACAAAAAGGAATAGATATGAGGGGAGTTTTATTTTCTTTACTTGCGGTTTTATTATGTGTATCGCCTGTATTTGCTTCGGGATGGTTACAAATCGGAGAAAGGTGTGTACCCGGTTCTACTTTGGATGACCCAGATGGTGAGTGTGTAAATCAGGCGTATTGTTATCATCAATCAGGAAGTGATTTTGGTTTTTGTATTGAAAATTGTGCGGTAACTCCAATGAAGGACTCTTCTTTGATGGCTGGAAATAATATTAATCGTTTATGTGTTGAGTGCGATGATGAAAGTCTTTGTGATACTAGAAAACAATATATCTGTGGGGCTGGTTCTTATGGACCTATAAGTTATTCTGGTTATGACTGTACTAAATGTCCTAGTTATGCTGGACTTGAGATCGGAGGTTTTTCTGCTCAAATAAGAACAGCACCATGGGATGCAAATACATCTATTACAGATTGCTTTATACTTAATGGTACAACGGGAACAGATGAAACCGGTACTTTTTCTGTTTCTGGTAATTGTTATTATTCAAATTAATATCTTGTTGTGGAAACTTGACTTTTTGACAAAAAAATTATATAATATCAGGGTCTAATTAAAGGGAACTTGTTCTGGTTCCTGTTTCCACAAAAGGATTTTTTATGCATATTAACGAGTTAAAGGCTAAATCGCCGCAACAGTTATTGAAAATGGCGGAAGATATGGGAATTGAAAATCCGTCACAATTAAATGTACAGCAATTACGTTTCGCAGTTATGCGTGTGTATGCTTCGGATAAGAAAATTACTCTTATCGGGGATGGCGTTTTGGAACGTATGCAAGATGGCTTTGGATTCCTGCGTGCACCAGAAAGTAATTATCTGGCTGGTCCAGATGATTTGTATGTGTCGCCGGCTTTAATTAAAAAATATGGTCTTAAAACAGGCGATTATGTAGAAGGACAAATTCAGGCACCGCAAAACGAATCTGAACGCTATTTCGCATTGGAAACAATAGAACGTGTAAATGGTGGTGAACCAGAAAAATTACGCCATCGTGTGTCTTTTGATGATATGACACCTTTATATCCTGATGAAATGCTGAAAATGGAAGTAGAAGATGATAAGGATAAAGGACGTAGTTTGTCCGCGCGCGTTATCGATTTGATTTCTCCAACTGGTAAAGGACAGCGTAGTTTGATTGTTGCGCCACCGCGTACAGGTAAAACGGTTATGTTGCAGAATATCGCGCATTCTATTGCAACAAACTATCCAGATGTGAAATTAATTGTTTTATTAATTGACGAACGTCCTGAAGAAGTGACAGATATGCAACGCAGTGTAAAGGGTGAAGTTATTTCTTCTACGTTTGATGAACCTGCGGCACGTCATATTCAGGTTGCAGAAATGGTTATAGAGAAAGCCAAAAGATTAGTAGAAGCAGGGCAAGATGTTGTCATCTTGTTGGATTCTATTACTCGTTTGGGACGTGCGTATAATACAGTTGTTCCAAGTAGTGGTAAAGTCTTAACTGGTGGTGTTGATGCGTATGCATTACAAAGACCGAAACGTTTCTTTGGTGCAGCGCGTAATATCGAAGGGGGTGGGTCTTTGACTATTATCGCAACTGCGCTGGTTGATACTGGTTCAAAGATGGATGAAGTTATTTTTGAAGAATTTAAAGGAACAGGTAATAGCGAAATTATCTTAGATAGAAAGTTGTCTGATAAACGTGTTTATCCAGCGATTGATATAACTAAGTCTGGAACTCGTAAAGAAGACTTGCTGGTTGGAAAAGATACTTTGGCTAAAATGTATGTCTTGCGTAGAATAATTAATCCTATGGGAACGTTGGAAGCAATGGAGTTCTTGTTGGATAAATTACGTTTGACAAAGACAAATGCAGATTTCTTTAGTTCAATGAATCAATAATATAAGCCTCGAAAGAGGCTTTTCTTTTTGCATTATGTGTCGGAGATAAACGATGTATAAAATATTTTTATGCGTTTCTTTTTTTTGTGTGCTTTTTTTTGCTTATGTTGTCGGTGTCAGACAAGGTAAAACGCAGTGCAAGGGGGATGTCGCTTTGTCTGCAGGTCAGGAAATGTTGCGGGAATATAATAAAAATTTAGAAAGTAGGGAGAAAATAAATGAAAAAGTTATTACTACTGGGCTTGACGATATTCGTAACTTCTTGCGCCAGAAATACACAATTGCAGACTAATAGTGTCTGCATGAAACCTGAATGTGTACCCATCTATGGACGTGCAAATGATTGGTTCGTCATAAGTGATGATCTGGCTAGAAATATTTATCGACATAATTTATATTGTGAAAAATAATTGACAAAATATATATTTTGTATAAAATAGATCCCGCTATGAAAAATCAAAATGCAGAAAAAATTTTGGCTGGCATAGTAAAAAAATATGGACATGTGTCATTGACGCATTGGTTTCGACGTGAATTTGTTTCTAGCCCGTCGAGAATAAAGAACACCATAGAAAAGTGCGCGGTTTCTACAAGCGTCGGTGCTTTGCCGAAAGAATTACGGACAGGTAAGGGTAAAGAGCAACTGTCAGAATATACTGAATTTTTTGTGCAGACTGTAAATTATTTCCTGAAAGAGAATTTTTATGATTTGTTGTATTCTGAAAATGATGTTAGTTATGTTCTTTCAGAAATAGGTGATTTGTTTTATACTAAGTGCACATTAGAAATAAAAGGGACAAACTCAAATAATGCACGTCGTGGGGGATTCGCTTTCGTAGGTAAACTGTCTTTCCCAGAATTAGGAACTTCATATGCTTTGAAAGTGTTTTATGAAGATATATGTGCAGCACGCCATGGGGCTTTTTATGAGGTAGCCACTGCCTTGAATGCTTATAAAGCGGAACCTAAAAGCAACAATAAAGTGCATTTAGCATCTTTTTCTGAATATCCGTATATGTTATCTAATTGGGAAGGGGACGAGCCTGCTACTTATATTAATGAAAATAAATATAAGATTTTTGATATGAGCCCCAGAGAAATGGTACCCAGAAACTTTCGTAATGGTAAAAGAATTGATTTTGGGGATACGTATAGAACGGCTTATGGTGCTGCATCATATAAAGTAAGAAAGATGTTCAGAAAAATAATTTCTGCATCAGAAAATGAAGATATTGACACGTTAAATAAATTGTTTTTAGCAAAGTATAGTTATTTAGATGCAAAAATTTTTAAAGAAGCATCATGGTTGGCCGCTTTCCATGTTTTTTATAACCCGTGTTCACCAGTAATAGATGCTTACTTTAAAAAAATGCTAAATCAAAGATAATTTTTTATCCCAAAGAAATATCAATTAGCGTTTTTGCAATTTCTTCGCACGATTTTTTACCTTTTGGTGCGTATTCTACGAATTCAAAACTTACAGCGTCATGGAACTCGTTTAATAAGTGTTTTGCTGTATCCAAAGATATTCCGTTTGGTTCCGGAACTAATACTTCATCAAATATACTTGGATCCAGCGCATCAAAATCAAAAGATACAATGAATGGTTTGTTACCAATTTTTGTGCGAATTTCGTTTATAGTTTCGTTTAATTTGGTTGGGTCTGATAGTTCTGTTGGTGTGCGCATAAATATATTGTTACTTTTTACAAAATTTATTTCGGCATTTTCATATGAACGAGTACCTAAATAAAATACATTTTCTGGTTTAAGGGCAGGGCTTTTCGTTTGTAAGGATAACCAGCGCGTATCGCCTTCGCCCATAAGTGCACGAACGTTTGTCCCATGTGGTGCACCAGATGCTTCAGTTTTGGAACTTTCTGGAGTGTGAATATCAAGATGGGCATCTATATATATTAAACATAACTCTTTGTCGGGGGTGTGGTCTGCTAATGCTGCAAAATGACCGAAATTTACAGAATGGTCTCCGCCGATTAATACATGTGGTGTATTTGGGGTCGCTTTATATATCTTTTTTTGAATTTTGTAGTTCTCACCGAATCGGTCTTTTGCACATTCTTCCGCATTAAATGGGGCGGCAGAAACTATTGACCAGTCTTTGTCTGGAAATAACTTTTTAACAACCATGGGTGCCAATGCGGGACCTTGCTCGACAACAACAGCGGTCGCACCGCGACCGTATTCAATACCTAACATATTTTTCATTTGTAAGACTCCACTACGCTTTCAGCGACTGTTTTTAATTTTTGCAGGGAAGTTTCATATGTTGCGCAATCACGTGCAATCTCAGAACGATATGCATCACGCATATTTGATGCCATGTACGCACAACCCTTTAAATGTTGAACACAATAAGAGTGACCCGTCGCAAAGGCTTGTTGCCCGCGTACGCGACTTTCTGTACCTGCCCAGGCAATATTCAATGCGTTTTCTAAGTTTACCCAAGAATTATCACCCGTATATTTGCCAATCGTTTCCATCCAGTATTCATTCATTTCTTCATCAGTCCAATGATTCGTTCCCTGTAGTGTGATAATTTCTTTTATTAATCTATCTATTTCTGGTTGATATTGCGCATCAATTTGTGCAAGTTTTGAACTGCAATAGCAGCGGTCGTATGCGGTGTTTTCACGCTCGCAATAAGAATTCATGCATTTAATATAATCTGCCATGCAACGAGATGATGATAGTGGTGCTTCATCGGTTTCAGATATTGTTGCGCTAGATGAAGTTCTTGTTGCGTGTGTAGAAACGTCACCGCGAACGGTTCTGGATGTGGCTGGTTGCATAGCAACTGTTGAAGTACCAGATCTTGCAACAACCCGACGAGAAGAGGTGTTATTCGATGTAGTTGCTGCACGGGCGGTAGTATTATTTCTTGTAGATGAAACAGCCCTTGTGGTATTAGTTGTATTATTTGTTGCGGTTCTGGCGGTTGTTGCTGTGCTATTACCCGTTTTACCAGAAGTTGTTATTGTTGCAACACGTGCATTAGTTCTTGGAACAACACTACGAGTTGTTGAACTTAAATTTTTCGTTTGTGTAAGAACATTTATTTGTGCATTCGATTGAGATGGGTTGGTACCCGGGTTAAGATTTGTGCGCATAGTATTATTCATATAGGGGTACATATTGTTATAAGTGTTGGCACTTACATAATTTGATGGGGTTGTCGCAGCCATAATACTTGATGAATACATCAGACCCATAAATAACGCTAAAAATTTAAGATTCCTAACCATCAATATTATTGTAAAAACTTTGGAAGGTTTAGACAAGTATAAAATTAATATAAAAATTTGCATTTTAAAAAAAGCCTGTTATAATAGAGTTCGTTTCGGGGTGTAGCTCAGTCTGGTAGAGTACTTGGTTTGGGACCAAGGTGTCGAAGGTTCGAATCCTTTCGCCCCGACCAGAAAATTTAAACCGTCGCACTTGCGGCGGTTTTAGTTTTATGCTTGGAACGTGCATATTCAAACGACAAACAGCCGTTTCAAATCTTTTCATTCGATTTATTACAAATATGTGATGAATCTGTGTATGTCCTAGTATTTATGCGACTAGTTAAGTGCTCGTTAATAATTATATATTGATAATAGCTTTTTTTATATACTAATTTTATTAAAAAACAATTTAATAATTAATAACTAAAGAGGTGTATCAATGCAAAATCCTTGGAGCAATTTCCCTGAAAATAGTCCGTTCATTTTAGAAATAGATAAACCTTTCATTGAACAATATAATGCCAGCGCAAAACCAGAACATAAATTGCAGATATCTGTAATGCCGGCTCCGTATAATGGCGGGTTGGATGCGGCAAAAGTTGTATTTTTGTCTTTAAATCCGGGATACGATGTGTCAGACAATTTTCGGACAGAAGAATATCGTAAAGCAATTAGAGAAAATCTGGCTGACCCATATGGATATAATAATTTTGTTTATTTGGATAAAAGTTTTTCAAGTATAAATGTAAACGGAAATATAATTAAAGACCCCGGTTATGAATGGTGGGAAAAAAGAACGCGTAAGTTGGTAGAAAGGTGCGGAGAAATTAAAGGGCGTTTTATGGCTTTAGAGTGGTTCCCTTATGTGTCCCAAAAATTTAAAAAACCAAAAGAAATTTTCCCATCTCAAATGTTTACTTTTGAATTGGTGCGTGAAGCAATACGCAGGAATAAATTAATTGTGATTTTTAGGGGACAGGATAATTGGTTCGATTCTGTGCCTGAGTTAAAAAACTATGACAATTTATTAAAATTAAATAGCAATCAAAATACGTGTGTGTCACCTGGTAATTTAAAAGATGATGGTTTTGAAAAAATAGTTGCGGCTATGATGTGTGATTGATTTTTGTATGTTTTTCGCATTAATAAAAAAGCAGATAAATGTTTATCTGCTTTTTTCTGTCATTTTAAGAGTGCGACGACGCAATAATTCATGCCACTTAGCAATATTTGCAAAACCAAGGTTTTCCATTGAATAAATAGAAGCATTTTTTTGCGTTTTTTTATTATCTGCTAATATCCATTTATTTTTATGTTTATTATATTTATATCCAAAAAGAATACGATAAGTACGCTTCGGCGTGGAAATGTTCATACTTTCTTGGATGGTTAATCGCTGAGACGCAAAATCTTTATTCAAGGCAGCAGTAATTAAGTTGTTTATGTAATATTTTGACATAGGGTTAAATAAATCTTTCTTTAAAACTGTAAATTTTTCTGTATAGTTAATAGAACGCATACTTTCTATGTCTTGGAAAAAGTTTTGAAGCGTTAAAGTGTAAATATCGTTCTTTTTTGCAAGGTTCGTCTTATATTGATACTGTTTATAATCACTATACCATTTCGCACTTTGTTTGATTTTATTTTTATTTATTTTTTCATAAAGTCTGGTTTTTAAAACTTTTGTTAGATGTTCGTTTTTTACAAGATTGGCAATCCTTGGGGCGTAAGACCAGTTCGCAACACCAAGAGCAAAGTTTATATCAGAAACAAAAGTTTCAAAACTTACATATTTTTCTATTTCTGTGCTGTTGCAGATGGCTTCCTTGTATGCAACATATAAGTCTCGTTTTGAAATATGTTTTTTTGTAAGTATTTTAGGCTGTAATTTTACCAAAAATATCGGAGTAATTTGTTTAATTGCCTTTGTTATTGCGTTTTCTGTATTGTTGGGGACCTGAATTTGAGGAGTCCAATCTTTACGATGTATTTTGTATAAAAATGCCTGTTCTTTATTTTTCCACCATAAATTATAAATAGGGTCTTTGTTGGTTCGTTCTTCGTATCTTAAATAAACATCTGAAGGCATCTCGCCAGGCTTTACATGTATGAACATACCGTCTATAAAAAATAAACGTTCTGTTTTTGATGGCAGTTTTTCTCGGAATTCTAAATATGCGATTGGCAAATCGTAGTAGCCAATATAAGTCATATTTAAATCTTGTATCGCATCCCAGTCTTTAGGATTTGCAGACAAAACGCGTTCGTCTTTTACAAGTTCGCTATCATAAAATTCATTCATTGATTCAAATTTTTCTTCAGGTTTCATTTTTTTTCTCTATATATCTTTTGTATGATATCAAGATATTTAAGTCTTTTCAACTTTATAAGTTGTTATAAATTTTGTGTTGATTGAGAAGCGATTTCTGTTGCTTTTTACTTTTTCCTATGTATGATTTCTATACTTATTTATTAGGAAAAAAATGAAAAAACGTCAATTAAAACGCTTGTTCTTTTTTGCTTCATATGATGCTAATCATATTCTTTCAAGTGAATTGTTATATTATTTAAATACTTTGTCTTTGTTGGGGGATATTGTGTTCTTTATGGATAATCCTGTTAGTAAAGAAGAATATGAGAAATTAAATAATATAGAAAATCTTCTGTTCGCTTGTTGTGAAAGACATGGCGAGTATGATTTCGGTTCTTATAAACGTGCGTTTATGTGGGCGGATAGTAATAATTTATTAAAGAATTATGATTGGGTTTATTTTGTGAATGATTCTGTTTATTTGTTGCATTCGCCAGAATCAATTTTAAACGATTTAGAAAATAGAAATGTTGATATGGTTGGTATGTATTCTTATAAAAGTAAGAAAATACCAGAACATATACAATCTTGGTTCTTTGGGGTTAATAATAAAATTGCTAATTCAGAATTCTTTAAAAGCTTAATGGAAAATATACAAAAACAAGAAACCAAAGATGACATAATATATAAATATGAAGTCGGTATAAGCAGAAAAGTTATAAGGAAAGGTTATACTTATGATACTTGGTTAAAAGGAAAAAATACAGACGATATGCGGGTTCGACCACTGGTTGCTATAAATCATGGAATACCTTTCTTAAAGAAAGCGGCGGTTAGGCATATAGAAAATATACGGTTGCTGTTGCCACATGTTGATAATTATGATTTGGTAGAAAAGTTAAAAAATATTCCTAAAAAATTAAAGAAAAGTATTTTTAAAATGTCTGTTTTTGGTGTACCTCTGTTTTCTATAAAAAACAGAAAACAAGAATACTTTTTATATTTATTTGATTTTTTACCTGTTATAAAAATCAAAATTTAACTTTTACTATATTTTAATATGGAGGACGAGAATATGAAAAAAATTTCAAAAGTTTTGCTATCTTTATTTATAGTTGCATTAGTTTCTGGGTGTTCTAAGAACGATGTAAAAATTGTTTCTGGAACTTTAACTATGGGGCATGAAGTTAGGGCTTTTGTTGAAAACGGTCAAGATAAAGAATACTGGATAATAGACAAATCTGGTAATTTATATGAACAATATACGCAGATTTCACCCGTAGAACAGGGGGTGTATGTACCCGTCATAGCAGAATTAAAAGTTAAAGAATTGCCGAAAATGGAAGATGGTTTCGGCGCAGAATATGATGGAACTTATGAAGTAATCGAGATAATTTCTTTATATCCAACAAAACAATAGGAGGCACCTTATGAAGAAAATATTTATACTTGCTTTTGCATTGATGCCAACATTTGCTTTGGCAGATACTAACGATAATTGGAAATTTTATTTAAGAGCTGATGCAGGACTTACTTATTCTGATATAAATGTTTCAGATTATGATTTAAGCGGGTTTCAAGGTATGTTTAATTTTGCCGCAGGCGGTCAAAATGGACGTTGGCGTGCAGAACTTGATTTCCAAGAAAGAGCAACGGTTAGCGAGATGTTTAGTTCTTTGTTAACACAAACAATGGCTACATTGGAACAGCATGCTTTGTTTGCAAATGGTTATTATGATGTTTTGTCGTATAAACACTTTGCTTGGTACGTTGGGGCAGGGGCAGGTTTAAGTGCGTATGAATCTGTAATAACTTATCAGAGTACAGGCGTAGAAACTACAGAAGATGGTTATTCGCCTATATTGGGTGCATATACCGGTTTGAGTTTTAATTTTGAACATGTAGGAATCGATTTAGGCGTTGATTATTTTTATACATATAAACCAAATATAAACTCATTGGTACCTAAAGTTGGGTTGCGTATAATATTCTAAATACAAAGATTCCTAAGAAATAGATAAATGTAGGGTTGAATTGTGGTGTTGATTGCACTACAATTCAATTATACATACGTATATAGGAATGGAGTTTAATATGACCAAAATTAAAAAGTTAGAAACACATCGCGGGGAAACTAGTCGCGTGAAATCTGCAATAAAAAGATTGTATAATAAAAGTGCGTCATTGCTGCTGTGTGAGGCGATATTATTCGGTGCGGTCGCGATATTTATGGTGATTAAACCAGTAGCATTTTTAACTCTTTTGACTGTTGTTATAGGGGTTGCTTTGATATTATTTGGTTTATATCGAACAATTGCTGGGTTTGTTGCATCGCGCGGTATCGGGGGTGGTTGGTTTGATGTTTTGTTTGGGTTGGTAAATGTTGTTCTGGGATTTTTGTTCTGCATTTATCCAGTTGGCTCGATGATAAGTTTAACTTATGTTTTTGTTGTATTGTTTTTTTTCAAGGCAATACGTGTGCTTATATTTGCTATAAATATGGCGCGCGCTAAATTTGGGCATTATTGGTTTGATTTAATAATGGCTTTGCTTTTATTAGGATTAGCGATTTTATTGATGTTCTTTCCTATGGCAGTAGCCGTTGCAGGTGCGTATTATTTGGCAATCGCATTATTGCTGTATGCTGCAGCAGATATTTATATGTATGTGGAATTAGTTAGATTAAAGAAATTAGTATAAAATTAAAAACCGCCATACTTTGGCGGTTTTTTTATGAAGTTATTTAAATTGTTCTGGGCACAAACGGTGTACTTTCGTCCACCTTTTTACTGCGGTTCGAACTGCTTTTTTGCAGGTTCAAATCCTGGGGGTTGCACAAAAATAAAACCGACATAAAGTCGGGTTAATTTCTGGCGCGCCCTGCAGGATTCGAACCTGCGACCTGCGGATTAGAAATCCGATGCTCTATCCAGCTGGGCTAAGGGCGCGTTGAGCCTTAGTTTATATTATTTTTATTATAATTTCAAGTGACTAACTAATTTTTTTGTATGAAATCGTTCCTGTAGGGAAAAAAACGTTTTTGTGATATTGTGTTTCGTAAAGAAAAGGAGTTCTTTTATGAAAAAATTTTTTCAGTTTATTATAGCAATAATTATATCGTTTATACCTGGGTTTATCGGAATGAGTTTTTCACCAAATGGTGCCTCCGATTTGTGGTACAACGATTTAGTTAAATCAATGCTTACCCCTGATGGTTGGGTGTTCGCTACCGTTTGGCCAATTCTATATTTCTTGCTGGGTATCGCTTTGTTCCTAATCATAACAGATAAGTCTAGACAGGAAAAAGTAAAGGCTTATTGGCTGTTTATTGCTCAGATGGCTTTAAATGCTTTCTGGTCTTATTTGTTCTTTGGCTTGCAATTAACCGGTGTTGCGTTAATAGAATTGGTCGTGCTGTTCGGTTTCTCTTTATGGATGGCGCGCGTATTCTACAAAATCAGACCAAGTGCTTCTTATCTGATTTGGCCTTATTTGATATGGCAGTTGTTCGCAATGTTCTTAAATTTAATGATTGTGTTCTTAAATTAAAGAAACCGCCATTTTGGCGGTTCTTTTTAATATTTTAATATCTTGGCTTTTGGGTCACCAATGTTTAAATATTTTAAACCGAGTTCTTCAACATAATCAGAACTATAACCTTGTAATAATTCAATATGTCTGTTTATTGTATTTAATTTTGTTTGTTCTTGTATCAATTGCTCTTGTTCCGCATTTAAACGCCATATATTTATTATAAAACGTTGCAAATTTACATCACCCCAAAAAATTCGGATAAACATAAAGGCGGCAAATATGCTAAGTAACACACCTATTTTACCGCGAAAACTGCCCGACCAAGCGCGACCTATAAAGCCAAAGAAATTTTTGATTTTTTCCTTCATAGGTGGCATTATATCATAAATGTTTATTGATAAGCAAATTTTTGGTGCACCGTTAGCAGGTATTACAGATAAACCATTTAGAAAGATGGTTCGTATGTTCGCACCTTCTGTCCTGTTGTATACAGAAATGATTTCTTGTCATTCTTTGGTCGAAGGTCATAAAAATTGTTTGCGTAATTTCGATAGATATGATGATGAGGGTAATATTGGTGCACAAATTTTCGGTGCAGATGTAAATTTAATGGCAGAAGCAGCAAAAATACTTCAAGATGCTGGTGCTGCTTGGATTGATATAAATATGGGATGCCCTGTACCAAAAGTTGCAACGCGTAGCGGGGCAGGGGCTCATCTTATGCGTGACCATAAATTGGCAGGTAAAATTATGGGGTCCGTTGTAAAAGCTGTTGATATACCTGTTTCAATAAAAACTAGACTTGGTTGGGACGAAGAACATAAAAATTGGCAAGATTTAATTCGTGTTGCTATTGATAATGGAATCAGTTTTGCTGCCCTGCATGGGCGTACGCGTGCACAATTATACCTGGGACAGTCTAATTTACCTCAGAAACCAGATTTGAAAATACCATTAATTGCAAATGGTGATATAAAAAATAAAGATGATGTACAGTACGCGTTTGGTTTGGGGTATGATGGGGTGATGATTGGCAGGGCACTTTTAGGTAAACCTTGGATTTTAGGCGAATTAGGCGGTTTTTGTAAGAAACCAGATAACGTAGGAACTGTTGTATTACAGCATTTGGACTTGATGTTAGAATATTATGGAAATAAAAATGCAATACAGATGTTTCGTAAACATGCTGCTTGGTATTCCACAGGTATGCCCAATTCTGCCGAGTTCAGAATAAAAGTGAATCAAATGGATAACGAAAGTGTTTTAAAATCGGCTATTCGTGAATTTTGGGGTTGCTAATTGAATTTATAGATTCTATGATAGGGGTTAGTAAAACAAGGGATTTGGACATGAGTGAAAATAATACAGAAATGCCAGTTGAAATGACTGTTGGGGAAATTTTACGTAATGCCAGAACTACTGGAAGACGTAAACGTGAAATTGCAACGGTGTCCAAACAGTTATGTATTCGTGAAGAATTTTTGCAGGCTTTGGAAGATGGTAATTATAAAGTAATCCCAGAAACTGTTTATATACTGGGTTTTGCACGTAATTATGCCATGGAATTGGGGTTGGATCCGGATGAAATAGTGAATAAGTTAAAACGTGAAATGGGATTGGTCGCAGATTGTGATGATGACGAAGAAAGTGCGGTTGCGGTATGTGCTGTTCCAGGAAATGAATCTGTAGAAAGAAAATCAAAAAAAGATATTTTCAGTCAGGTTTATAAGTTTATTCGTAAAAACTGGATATGGTTTACATTGGGCTTGGTTGCTATAATTGTTGCAGTTGTTGCCTCTTTGATTGTATTCATCCCTTCATCGGAGAATGGTTCTAATGAAGTGGTTGAAACAGTTCAAGTGGCAGAAGTTTCTGAACCTAAATATAATTTGGCGGTTCGTGAACGTTTTGGTACAGAAAATAGTGAAACAGCAAATATAATTTTACAGGCCAATCAAGAATCTTGGGTAAAAGTAGAAGACGGACGTGGTAATACCGTTTTTAGTAGGGTTTTAGTCCCAGGAGATATTTATTATGTTCCTGCAGAAGGACAGTATAAAGCCACTTTTGGTAATGCTGGTGGTGTTGATGTCTGGGTAAACGGTGCGCTGGCATCCAAACAAGGTGCAAATCACGTTAGAAAATCTGGAATCGTTTTATCTGTAGAGGCTCTGATGCCTAAGGAAACGGTGGCAACTGAAACAACGGTTGAATAATTTATAGGTGGGCGAAAGAATTTTCGCCCATTCTATTGAAAATAATAATATTTTTTCTATATTTCCTATTATGACTGGTGTAATTAAAATTCGCGGTGCGCGCGAGAATAATCTTAAAAATATCGATTTGGACTTACCAAAAAATAAATTGGTGGTCTTTACTGGCGTGTCTGGTTCAGGAAAGTCTTCATTGGCGTTTAATACTATTTATGCGGAAGGTCAGAGAAGGTATGTCGAATCTTTGTCATCTTATGCTCGTCAATTTTTGGATATGCAGAAAAAACCAGATGTTGATTTAATTGAAGGTTTGGCACCGGCAATCTCTATAGAACAAAAGACAACGTCTAAAAATCCACGTTCCACAGTTGGTACGGTTACAGAAATTTATGATTATCTGCGTTTGCTTTGGGCGCGTATAGGTATTCCTCATTCGCCTGTGACAGGACTGCCGATAAAATCTCAGACTATCGGCGAAATGGTTGATTGGACTATGAAAATTCCTGCTGGTACCCGCGTCTTCATTATGGCACCGCTTATTCGTGAACGTAAGGGGGAATATAGAAAGGAAATTGCTTTCTTGGTAAAGCAAGGATATCAGCGTGCAATTATTGATAATGAATTATATGATTTATCCGCTGTCCCTCCATTAGATAAAAATAAAAAACATTCAATCTTTGTAATAGTTGATAGATTACAAATGCCAGCGCAGGATGCAACTGATTCTGATATAGAAGAATTTCGTTCCAGAATGTATGCTTCGTTTGAAGGTTCTTTGCGACTGGTCCCTGGGTCTGTGTTGGTTAGACGCTTGGATACAAATGAAGATGTTTTATATTCGCAGAATTATGCATGCCCAGTTAGCGGTTTTACTGTTCCTAAAATAGAACCTAGGTTATTTTCTTTTAATGCACCTATGGGCGCATGTAGTGCTTGTGATGGTTTGGGGGTACAGTTAAATATGTCACCAGACTTGGTAATACCTGACCCTTCAAAATCTATATTAGATGGTGCAATTGCTCCTTGGTCACGCGGGGGTATGTTAAGCCAGTTTGAGCATTTATTAGATGCTTTACATAAAAAATATAAAATTCCTTTGTCTAAACCTTGGCATACATTAACACCAGAACAGAAGAATATTATTCTATATGGTAGTGGGGATGAGGCTATAAAAATTAATTGGAACGGGTTTGTTTATGAAAAACCTTATGAAGGCGTTATCCCAAATATAGAACGTCGCTGGCGAGAATCTGATTCTGAATCTATGCGTGCAGAATTGGCAAAGTATCAATCGGAAAAACCTTGTCCAGTATGTCATGGTAAGCGTTTAAATATTCAGGCTCTTTGTGTAAAGGTAAATGGCAAAGATATTATGGATGTCTGTGATATGGCGGTTGACGATTCTTTGCGCTGGTTTAATAATTTGCCTAATTGTTTATCACAAAAAGATAATGATATCGCAAGAATTATTCTGCGTGAAATAACAAGTCGCCTACAGTTCTTACAAAATGTTGGTTTGGGCTATTTGACTCTGTCCAGAATGTCTGGAACTTTGTCAGGCGGTGAAGCGCAACGTATAAGACTTGCGTCACAAATTGGTAGCGGGTTATCAGGGGTTTTATATGTATTAGATGAACCTTCTATTGGACTACATCAAAGTGATAATGATAAACTATTAGATACTTTAAAAATGCTGCGTGATAAAGACAATACTGTAATTGTTGTAGAACATGATGAAGACGCAATGCGTGCAGCAGATTTTTTGGTAGATATTGGGCGCGGTGCTGGTGTAAATGGTGGTAATATCGTTGCAGCAGGTAAACCTGCAGATGTTATAAAGTGCAAAGAGTCTTTAACCGGGCAATATTTGTCGGGTGTGCGTAAGATAGATGTACCTAAAAAACGTCGTGATGGTAATGGGCATGTTATATCTGTTGTTGGTGCACGTGAAAATAATCTGAAAAATATTAATGTGGATTTCCCGTTGGGTAAATTTGTTGCTTTGACAGGTGTGTCTGGTTCTGGAAAATCTACTTTATTGTTAGATACTTTGTATCCTGCGTTAATGCGCGCTTTGTATAATTCTAAAATAGAAGCAGGTGAGCATGATATTATTCGTGGTATGGAAAATGTCGATAAAGTTGTTGATATTGACCAGTCGCCTATAGGGCGTACACCACGTAGTAATCCTGCAACTTATACAGGTGTGTTTACTAATATCCGTGATTTCTTTGCGGCATTACCAGAAGCAAAAGCGCGTGGTTATACCTCAGGACGTTTTTCTTTTAATGTAAAAGGAGGACGTTGCGAAGCCTGTCAAGGTGACGGTCAAATAAAAATAGAAATGAATTTCGTGGCAGACGTTTATGTTGAGTGTGATAAATGTCATGGTGCGCGTTATAATGATGAAACATTGGCGGTAAAATATAAGGGAAAGTCAATCGCTGATGTCTTAAATATGACAGTTGATGAGGCGTATAGGTTCTTTATCAATGTTCCGCAGATTTCACGAAAACTTGAATTATTAAAGCGTGTCGGTTTGGATTATATAAAATTGGGTCAAAGTTCTTTGGATTTATCTGGTGGTGAGGCTCAACGTATCAAATTGTCAAAAGAATTAGCAGCACGTAGTACGGGGCAAACTATTTATATTTTGGATGAACCGACAACAGGACTACATTTTGAAGATATAAAAATGCTGTTGTCTGTTTTGCATGAATTAGTAGACCAAGGTAATACTGTTATAGTAATTGAACATAATTTGGAAGTCATCAAAACTGCAGATTGGATTATTGATTTGGGACCAACTGGTGGGGCAGGTGGTGGACGTGTGGTTGCAGTCGGAACACCAGAACAGGTTGCAGAAAATCCTGATTCTTTAACAGGTAAGTACTTAAAAAAGTATCTGGACAAACCGATAAAGAGAAAATAATATTTTAAGAAAAGGAGTAAAAGTATGTTTGGTTTTGGAAAAAAGAAGGCTGAAAAAGTTAATGAAACAGTTGAAGCGTCTCAAATAGATGAAAAAGAACTGAAAAAATTTGAAGAAAAAATGCCAAGCGGCATGAAAGAAAGTGCACAGCGTATGATGTCCGGTCAGTTTGATATGAATGATATGCTGATGCAATTGAAACAAATTAAAAAAATGAGTAATTTTAGTGGATTATTGAAAATGGTGCCTGGTATGTCAGGTGCGGTCGCTGCAATGAAAGAAAAAATTAAAGATGGCAGTGTTGATGCTCAGATAAAAATACTTGAGGCAATGACTGCGGAAGAACGTGCAGACCCAGAAAAAATTTTTGCAAATGCGAAGGCGCGTATCGCAGAAAAAGCGGGTTGTACAGTTCGTGATGTTGAGCATATGATAAAACAATATACTAAAATGCGCCAGCAGATGGCTATGGTTCAGAGAATGGGAGGAATGGAAGCGGTTATGGAAAAACTTAAAAAACAAGGCAGTTAAAAAATATGAACTGGAAAAATTTATTTAGTTTTCGTATGTTAAAAAGCTTAGTTTTATGGAACCCTGTGGCAGTTGATAAACCTCGGCCTAAGTTTATAGAATATAAAGGTGTAGGATGCAGATTGTTGGGCTATGAGGTAGTTGTTAAATATGAGAATAATAAACAACGTATTTATTTGTTTATGCCGGATGAAAAAAATTTAGGGAACTTATCCAGAAAGTATGCGTATAAAAGAGCATTGAATTTTTATAATAAAAAATTAGAGGTGCTAAAAAAAGATAAGCAAAAATGAGAATTTGTTTTAGAAAGATTTTTAACTGGACGCCTGTCGCAGTAGAACTTCCTGTGCCATTTTATCAGGACTATGAAGACGCAGGGCATATGTTAATCAGGTATGATGTAAAAGTGACGTATTTATATCATGGAGATTGTACTTTTTCGTTCGGTGTAGACGAAAATAAATTGGGCTTGATGCCAAGACAGATAGCGTATAGAAGAGCAATAAATTTTTATAGGAAAATTCAAAATAAAATTGCAAAAGAGTCACAAAAATGTATGTAAATTTTCGAAAAATTTTTGATTGGAGTATAAGGTCTGTTGAAAAACCTAGATATGTTATGAAAGCAAATGGTAAAGATGGTTTCGAGGTCTCTATTAATTATATATATCACGGTGAGAGAAAAGTGTTTTTTGATTTGACAGACGAACATTTATGGATAAACGAAAATTCACCTAGGCAGGCTGCAAATAATTATTTTAAAAGAATGCTTGAAAAAATGAGTGCACAAAAACACGTGATAAAAAATCATAATGAAAATACTAAATAAAAAAATTGCATCGAAAAAATCTTCTGCGGCTTGGATTCAACGACAGGCCGCTGACCCTTATGTTGCGCGTGCGCATAAAGACGGATATCGTGCGCGTGCAGCATATAAATTAATAGAGATGAACGAAAAGTTCAAATTCTTAAAAAACGGTCAAGTGGTTGTTGATTTGGGGGCGGCACCTGGTTCGTGGACTCAGTACGTTATGCGCGAATTTCCGCGTTCTAAAGTTTTTGCTATGGATTTGTTGGAAATTACGCCTATCTCGGGGGTTGAATTTTACCAGGGGGATTTTACAACAGATGAAGCACTTGATTGGTTGGTACAAAAACTTAATTTGCCAGAAAATGCAGCAGAGCATGGTACAGTCGATGTTGTCTTGTCAGATATGGCACCTAATACCGTTGGCCATAAGAAAACAGACCACCTTCGTCAGATGGTGTTGTTAGAATACGCTTTTGATTTTGCTGTTCGTGCCCTAAAACCAGGTGGAACATTTGTAGCAAAGTCTTTTACAGGTGGAACAACCGGCGAATTATTAAAACAAATAAAAGAAAAATTCGAATCGGTGCATCATATAAAACCACCTGCATCACGTAAAGATTCTGTTGAAATGTTTATCGTTGCGTTGGGGTATAAAGGAAATTAAAAATCCGCTGTTATAGCGGGTTTTTTATTTATACTGTTCTGCTGCACACCTTGCAAGTTCATCACAACGTTCGTTCATTTCATTACCTGCGTGACCCTTTACCCATACCCAATGAATTTTTTTAGTCTGTACAATTTCATCTAATTGTTGCCACAATTCTTTGTTCTTTATCGGCTTTTTTGAAGCATTTTTCCAGTTGTTGTTTTTCCATTGTGCTAGCCAAATTTGTGTGCCGTTTTTTACGTATTGGCTATCTGTATGTATTTCTAATTCAGAATGTTTTTTTGCTGCGTTTAATGCACGAATAACAGCAGTCAGCTCCATTCTGTTGTTCGTTGTATCTTTTTCACCGCCACTTCTTTCCGCAGTTTCTTTCCCGTTCGTTGCAATAAACGCCCAACCACCTGGGCCAGGATTCCCAAGACAACTGCCGTCTGTCCATATTTTTAACATTTTTTATTTCCTTGTTTTGTGATATAATATCATAAAATGAGATTTGATGCCAAGCAATTGAAAGAAATGTCTAATGCAGTCAAAGCATACGCTTTGGATGCTGTGCGTTGTGCTGGGTCTGGACATGTTGGAATTGTCTTAGGTGCAGCAGATATTATCACAACTGTTTATGCAAATTTTTTACGTCGTGGACAAGATAAATTTATCCTTTCTGCAGGTCATGGTAGTGCTTTGTTATATTCCGTTTTAAAATTAGCTGGGTATGATATAGGTGATTTACATTCGTTTAGAAAACTTGGGGGATTACCGGGGCATCCTGAGTTCGGAATCGATGGCGTTTTTGCAACAACTGGTCCTTTGGGGCAGGGTGTTGGGAATGCTGTTGGTATGGCGTTGGCTGCAAAAATTAAAAAATCTGATGAGCGTGTATATTGCTTGTGTAGTGATGGCGATTTGATGGAAGGTGTTGCATCCGAAGCAATAACTTTTGCAGGTAGATACAAGTTAGATAATTTAATTTTGTTGTGGGACGATAACGGCATAAGTATAGATGGACAAGCGTTAACGGATATTGATGTTGCTGGGCGTATGAGTGCCGCAGGGTGGAAAGTTCTTAGAATTAATGGCAGCGATACCGGAAAAATAGATAAAGCATTAAGTGATGCGGTTGCATTTCGTTCGCCTGTTTTTATTCAATGTAAAACAACAATAGGGCAAGACTCTTCTTTGGCGGGAACTTCCGCCGCACATGGACTGGCGCTTTCGGATTCAGAAATGATGCGGTTAACCGAAAAATTTATATCGCCGATTGGGGAAGATTTATGGAGGGGTGTTGCAAAAGATGCACCTGCAAAATATGTTTTAAATCAGTTAGATGTTTGTCCGAAAAATATAAAAGTACCAAATGTTGACAAAGATATTTCAACACGCGAATTGTCCGGTATGTTTTTGCAAGAACTTATATCAAATGGTGTCGGATTAATAGGTGGTAGTGCTGATTTGTCGTCTAGTACGAATGTAAAAACAAGTGCCCATGTATGTATATCACCACGAAAGTTTGTTGGTAATTTTATAAATTATGGGGTGCGTGAACATGCTATGGGGGCGATAATGAACGGTCTTGCCGCTGCAGGTTTGCGCCCATATGGTTCTACTTTCCTTGTGTTTAGTGACTATATGCGCCCGTCAATTAGATTAGCGGCATTGTCGAAACTGCCGGTAATTTATGTGTTTACGCATGATAGTATTGCTGTTGGTGCAGATGGACCAACGCACCAACCAGTTGAGCAATTACCTTCTTTGCGTCTGATACCGAATTTAAATGTGTTTAGACCTTGTAATGGGGAAGAGGTTGCTAATGCGTGGTGCAGGGCAATATCAGAAAAAGATAAACCTTCTGCAATAATATTATCTCGGCAAAAAGTAAAACAAATAAAAACACCAAAAGATGCGGATGTTTCACGTGGTGGTTATATTATACGTAGTGCAGAATCTAAACGCGTAAAAGCAACACTTGTCGCAACAGGAAGTGAGGTTCCATTAGCAATATCTGTCGCAGAAAAACTTGGAAAGGATATTCAGGTTGTAAGTATGCCTTCGGTTGCAGATTTTAGAAACCAAGACGAAAAATATAAACAGCAAATATTGAAAGGCTATATTGTTGCTATAGAAGCAGCGGCGTCTGCGCCTTGGTTCGAATTTGCAGATGCGGTTGTTGGAATTGATAATTTTGGCGCATCTGGTAATGGAAATGAGGTTTATTCTCATTTTGGGTTTGACACAGACGCAATTGTGCGCGATATTTCAAAAAAATTAAAATAATTTTAAGTTATGTCAGATTATGATTTTGTTTTGTCGTCAGGGAAATCCGTTCCTGTAATTATTACTACACGCCGCGGTTTGCGTAATATAACTTTGCGACCGAAGACTTTACCTGTATGTGAAATTCATATATCTAAGCCTTGGTTAACACCCACATCTGCGGCATTGCGATTTTTGGAGCAAAAGCGTTCATGGTGTGAGAGAATTTTTAATTCTGTCCCTGCAAAAGCAAAAGTTTCAGATGGTGATGTTATAGAATTTTTGGGTAAAAAAGTTTTGATAAAGCATAATCCTGCAAGACGGGCTAACGAATTTATAGAATGTGATGACGGCAGTTGTATCTTGGTTGTAGGTGGCACATACGATATGTTGGAAAGACGAGTCAGGGACTTTATAAAATCGGAATTTTTGTCGACGGTAAAACAAATTATAAAAACTACGCCTAAAGATTTTTGGCCAAGTAGAGTTGCTGTTCGTGATACTTCTTCGCGTTGGGGCAGTTGTTCTACGTCTGGTACGATTTCTTTTTCGTGGCGTTTGGCTTTTGCACCGGTGGATGTTATGCGCTATGTAATAATGCATGAATTAGCACATACAAAGCATATGGATCATTCCCTGGCTTTTTGGAAGCAGGTCTCGGATTTATACGGATTTGGTGTAGAACGTGCAAAAAGATGGCTAAATCAGCATGGTGCAGAATTGCATAAGTATTTTTAATCTTGAAATTCAAAAAAAATAACGTAAAATCAAATTATGATTTATAAAACGTTCGTTTTTTCAAAATTCCATCACGCCCTGGCGGGCGACTGTTTATAGCGTTTTTGTTATTTTTATGATATAATTGACACTAATGTGTCTAGGTTTTCTCTGTAATAAATATAGGAATGTAAAAAATGGAATTAAAACCAACGAAGACTTTATCCGGATTTATAGAATTGTTGCCTGTGCAACAACGCTGTTTTGATGAATGTAGCGCACGTATGCAGAAAGTTTTAAAAACTGCTGGTTTCGCACATCTGGATTTACCTGCTATCGAACGCGCAGAGGTTTTAACGGATAAGGATAACTGGGATGAAATAGAAACTCAGATGTTTTTGTTTCAAAAGGGCGACACAAAAATGGGGCTGCGCTATGATGGCACGGTCGGTTTGTCGCGTTATGTTGCAGGTCATCTGAATGAATTGACTTTCCCATTCCGTGCGTATCAATTTGCAAGAAATTATCGTGGTGAACGGCCACAGCGTGGGCGCTATCGCGAATTCTATCAGATGGATTTAGATATAATGGGTATTGATTCTTTGTCTGAAAATTATGACGCAGAAATTGTTGCGACTTTGGCTGCCGCATATAAATCTGTAGAAGAATTTATCGGACCCGTTAATATCCGTATCGGGAATCGCAGATTCTGGAATGCAATGTTTGCTTATCTTCAATTAAATGATGCGCAACAACGCGCTGCATTTATATTGATAGATAAGAAAGATAAAATAAAAGACTTTTATGAAGGACTGGTAGAAGAAGTTGGCGAAAATGCCGCGGTTGAAATAAATAAAGTATTTTCAAGTGGTTATAAGTCTTTTGTGGGTGTGTCTGATGCTCTTGACACCGCTATTGCCGAGATGGACGATTTTATGTTGTTGCTAGATTCCATGGGGATAAAGAACGCTAAAATAGATTTAGGGATTATGCGCGGTCATGCATATTATACTGGAATTGTTTTTGAATTTTTCTTGGATAATTTCCCGGAACTAGGTGCTATAGGTGGTGGTGGTAGATACGAAGATTTAGCATCCAAGTTTTCGAAAACTAAAATTATTGGTGTCGGGGCCGCAGTTGGTTTTTCGCGCTTGATGGTTGCTTTGCTGGACGAAAATAAAATAGATTTATCTAAGTTTGAACGTCCAATACGTGCCGCTGTCCTTGTTATGGGTAAAGAGCAGGTAGCGTATTCTATGTCTGTATTAGCTGAACTGCGTAATTCAGGAATTTCTGCAGTACCATATCTGGATGTGGATAAGAAATTTAAAAATCAAATTGAATTCGCAGATAAAATCAAGGCGGATTTTAGTATAATTATCGGAGAAAATGAAAGAAATTCTGGTATATTGGCAGTGAAAAACATGCAGACCGGTCAACAACAAAATATAGATGTTGTAGAAACTATAAAGTTATTAAAAACGGTATAAAAATGATAGTAGAACAAAAATTAAAAGATATTCAAACGCGTGCGGCAGAAATAGAAAAACAGATGAATTCTGGCGATGTATCTGGTGCAGAATTGACTAAATTATCAAAAGAATATTCGCGGTTATCAGATATTTTGCCTTTGATTGCAGAGTATTTTCAGACCACACAAGGTATTGCCGATGCAAATGAAATGTTGCATGATCCAGAATTAAAATCTATTGCGTCCCAGCAGTTGATAGATTTAAACCATGCGTTGCCCGAAATAGAAAAGAAACTGCAAATTGCTTTGTTGCCTCGTGATGAAGCGGATGATAATAGCGTTATTATGGAAATTCGTGCCGGTGTTGGTGGTGAAGAATCTGCTTTGTTTGCAGGGGACTTATATAATCAATATAAATCTTATGCTTTGCGTCATGGCTGGAAAGTAGAAGTTATTGAAGAAAATGCAACTTCTTTGCGTGGTTATAAAGAAATCGTGTTTAAAATAGACGGTGTTGGTGCGTATGCAAGAATGAAATTTGAATCTGGTATTCATCGTGTACAACGTGTCCCTGAAACCGAGGCAGGTGGCAGAATTCATACTAGTGCGGCTTCTGTTGCAGTAATGCCAGAAGCAAAAGACATTGATGTTGTCATTGATGATAAAGATATTCGAATCGATATATTCCGTTCTTCTGGGGCAGGTGGGCAGCATGTAAATAAGACGGATAGTGCGATACGAATAACACACTTTCCAACAGGAATAGTTGTCACGTGTCAGAATGAGCGCAGTCAATTACAGAATAAAATTTCTGCAATGTCGGTTTTGCGTTCGAAAATTTATGAAAAACAACGTCAAGAACAGATGAATGCAAGTAATGCTTCGCGTAGAAGTATGGTTGGGTCGGGTGATAGAAGTGAAAAAATAAGAACTTATAATTTCCCGGAACAAAGAGTCACAGATCATCGTATTAAACTGACACTGTATAAACTTGATGATATTTTGGCGGGTGGTGAAGCGCTTGATGAAATAATAGATGCTTTGATTGCGGCTGATCAATTGGAACGTCTGGCGAATCTAAATTAAAAAAGAGGGATTCGCCCATTTTTTACGATA
This sequence comes from uncultured Alphaproteobacteria bacterium, assembly GCA_944389265.1. Classification (GTDB taxonomy): domain Bacteria; phylum Pseudomonadota; class Alphaproteobacteria; order Rs-D84; family Rs-D84; genus Enterousia. The sequence continues at coordinate 73,950 of CALXLS010000002.1, read as the reverse complement.
TTTTTTTATAATGTACGTTATAATTTTTGAAAAAAATAATGCCGAAAAAAATCGGCCATTTGAATTCATCTTTTGTTGATTAAATTTTATCTTATTTTCTGGGGAAGTGTCAACTAAAAATATGCCGAGTCTAAATCGCCAGTTGGTTTTGTCTATTGTTTTTTATAAATAGAGGGCTTAAAAGGGGATTAAAATGCGGTTTTTACATTTTTGTTGTGTTGTTGCATGTTGTGGTGCATTGATAATGCCAGTGTATGGTGCTTCGGTCAGTAAATGTACGGCACTTGGAGATACTTCATCAAGTTGTAGGTTTGGTTCAGGTTCTGGTTTGGATTGGATGGGGACTTGTACAACTGCGGGGGTTTCAACATCTTTGAAAGGAATTGCTATTTGTGCCGCAACAGCTGGGACAACTACTAATACATCCGATGAACTTAGTCTTAGTTCGACATTAGATGACAATAAATATTGTTGGTGTAAATTGCTTGTCCCGTTGGTTTCAAGTTGGGTCGCTCTCGGACAAGGTGGACGTACATACTCCGAATGTGCGATGAATTGTGCGGGTGGGTGTTCAACTAATTTGAATATAAATTCAGGTTTGAAAAATGCTTTATTGAGAAATATTGTCGCAGATTAATATTGTGGAGGGAAAAAATGAAAAGAATATTAGCAGTGGCATTGATTATTGCTTGTTATGTTGAACCAGCGGTGGTATATGCGGCCACTAAATGTGTCCCGTTGGGGACAGGAACATCTTGTAGCACAGCGGATTTGTCCTCATTGTCATTTGGTATAGAGTGGAATACAACATGTTATAATTCTAATAATAACAATGAAGATATAGAGATTTATGGTATTGCCGCTTGTTCTTCATCATCTGGAACATATGGTTCTAAATCAAGTACTATATCAACGGGGCTGGTGTCTGATACAGACCCGACTTCAACAAATGATAATAAATATTGTTGGTGCAGAATTATACGACCCGGAGTATCTGATTGGATGTTCCTTGGAAATTATTCAACTGCTTACGGTTGCCACTATCAATGTGCAACTGCGTGTGGGGAATCAATTGCGCAATCTTCAACCATATCTTTGTATGGAACCCTTTATTAATAATTAAAATGGGAGTATGAAAATGAAAAAAATATTTCTTTTGTTTGTAATAATGTTCCCAGGGATAGCATTGGCGGCCGCACCATCAACTTCGTGCCCGGTTGGTTTTGTTGCTATCGAAGAAGATGCAATGATTATTACAACAAGCTTGTGCCCCTCTGGGTATACATCAACAGGGGTTGCTTATTCTTGTTTGCAGTCTGACCCCTCATTAGTAAATGGTTCGTGTATTATGTATGCAGAGGGTGGACCGTGGACGGATGCAACTGGGACATATGAATTAGAAGGTCCTTGTATGTTAATGTAAAAAAATCCCGCAATGGCGGGATTTTTTAGAATATATATTTTAGATTAAAACCGCCGTTCCAACCATATCGACCACCATCATGACGATTTAGGTGAATTGCAACATTAAATCGGTCTATTGATTTTTCAATTCCTATTCCATATTCAGAATAATTATCTATATCCAGTCCTTGTAAAAGAACACCGTTTGCTAATACATCACCACCATGAGGATAATTTAGCACATATTTTACACCGATGTAACCGAACCAGCCCTTGCTGATGTGTTTTATGGCACGTAAAGATGGGGTGATTTCAAGAATATTGAAATTTTGATTTTCAATACTGTCACCAGATGCAGATATATAGTTTGCAGAACCTATCCATGTATAACCAGCATATATACCAGGCTGTAAAGTAAATGTGTCGTCAAGGCTTATGTTATATGTTGCATTTAATGCGGCACCGGCCCACATGTTTGCATATTCGTCAGTTCCATAAATGTTTTCTGCGTTGTTATATAGACTACCCGCATTAATTGCAAAAGATAAATTAAAGTTTTGAATGTTATATCCAGAATAAAAACCGACATAACCACCATTTTCTTCTATATTAAGAAAGTCATTAGTTTGTTCACCGCCTGTATATCCACCGAAAAAGCCCCATTCTGATATCCCGATTCCTAATTGCGCTTCGCCACCAGCAAAGCCAAACATAATTAAATCATAGTCAGAATCTAAAACATCGTAAGTTTTAAATTTTACGTCTTCATCAAAATGATTCCAAGTTAGCCACATGCTGTTAAGGGTAGGGCGTGAATATGTATCTCCGCCGTTTCTTCCTTTGGTTTTTGAATCGTAATCTATAGAACCATCATCACCGTATTCGCCATAAAGATGCATCGTTCCATACATAGGCAGACGACCATATAAGTCTAGTGCATTACCTTGACCTTCTGATTGTATTTTTTGAATAAATTTAGAATGACCGCTTAGGGCGGCAGCTGCAGCACCTTCAAAAGTCTGCATTGCTTGCGTCATAATAGAATGCTGCATAGCATTTATATTGTGTGCAGATATATAATTTGCATATAAATGTGGGGCGGCAGCATCCGCATTGTAAGCGGCACCCGCTGCAATTATAAATATCAATAAAGAAAATACTTTGCTAAATTTCATGGTTCTCTCTCTTTTTCTCTTTATTTATACAAATATTATAGCATAGTTTTCCTAGTTTAAAAAGACTAAATAAAAAATCCCGTAGTTTTTACGGGATTTTTTATCTGTATAATCCGCCATTTATATTGATTACTTGACCATTTATATAGGATGCTCGTTCTGAAGCCAAATATGCGGCAAGGCTGGCTACTTCTTCTGGTTTTCCAAAACGGCGGATTGGAATTTGATTCTTTATATTATCGGCATAATCCTTTGAAATAAATTTTGTTGATTCTGTATTTATTATTCCTGGGGCTATGCAATTAGTCGTTATGTTGCGTCGACCATATTCTGCGGCAATAGATTTTGATGCGCCAGCCAAAGCCGCTTTGCTGGCAGCATATACAGACATACCAGCATCACCTGTCTCGCCAGCAAGAGATGTTATGTTTATTATTCGCCCAAATTTATTCTTTAGCATATACGGTAATGTTTTTTGCATAAGGCGATACGGCGCAAAGAAATTTACCTCAAATGCTTTGTGTAAAAAATCATTTCCAGTTTTTAAGAATAATTTGCCTTCAATTAAAGCAGCGTTGTTTACAAGAATGTCTATACTGCCAAATTTTTGTATGGTGTAATCGACTAATTTTGTTTCTGCATCAAAAGCGGTCAAATCCAAAATTACAAAGTCTGTATTCCTGGGCATTTTTTCAGCTAGTTCTTTTATTTTTTGCTCGTTTCTGCCGGTTAAGATTAAATTTGCACCTAATTTATAGTATTCTTGCGCTATTGCGGCGCCTATGTCGCCAGTGGCACCGGTTATTATTGCCGTACGACCTTCAAGAGATTCTTTCATTGTTATTATATTCCTTGCTTGTGCGGGTAGTTTAGCATTTGTATAAGATTTTGCTAGTTTTTTGTTTTCTGTTGTTAAATTTGTCTTTTTTTATTATCATTTATCAAAATGAATAAAGATTTTGATTTAGTTTTAGATAGGCCTATTGTCATGGTAGGCTTAATGGGGGCGGGAAAGACCAGTGTCGGTCGTGCACTTGCACGTAGACTGGGGATACCTTTTGTTGATTCAGATAAAGAAATTGAATCTGCCGCAGGTTGTAGTGTGGTAGATATTTTCTCTATGTATGGCGAAGCAGAATTTCGACGCGTCGAACAAAAAATTATTGAAAGATTATTAGATACGCCACCGGCTCTTAAAGTTTTATCCACGGGTGAGGGTGCTTTTATTACCCCAGCAGTCCGAGAACTTGTGTTGAACCGTGCGTTGACTATATGGCTCAAGGCGGATTTAGAGTTGTTGGTAAAAAGAACTAATTTTCGTAATACGCGCCCACAATTATTACATGCGGATAGCAGAAAAATTTTGGCACAGTTAATTTCTGAACGTTATGATATTTATGCCACGGCAGATATAACAGTTGAAACAAAAGATGAAAGTTTGCGAAAAACATTAGATAAGGTTGTTTCGGCAATAAAAGATTATACAAAAAAAGGCAAAAAAGATGCCTAAAATCAAAATGTTAAAAGAATTTCGTGCTTTTGTCGAACGCGGAAGTGCCATAGACATGGCAGTTGGTATAATTGTCGGCAGCGTTATGACAGGAATGGTTAATTCTTTGGTAAAAGATATAATTATGCCACCGATAGGTTTGCTGCTTGGGGATATTGATTTTTCTCAATTTTTTGTGGTTTTGTCTGGTGGTCAGTCTGGTGTTCATTATAATACTGTTGCCGAAGCACAGGCGGCAGGTGCTACTACTATGAATATAGGCGTTTTTTTGAATTCTGTGGTGAGTTTTCTTGTGACGATGTTTGCAGTATTTTTGCTGGTCCGTTTCGTAAATAAAGTCAGAATTCAAAAAGTTGTGACGACGCGTGTTTGTCCTTATTGTAAGTCTTCTATAAATAAAGGGGCTTCAAAATGTCCTAATTGCTGTTCAGAGGTTGTGCCAGAAAAAATTGGGACTGCACAACCAAGTGATTTAGAAAAAGATATAAGAAAAATAACAAAAATGGCAAAAAAGAAAATTTCAAAAATTAAAAAAATAACAAAATAATAAACAAATAAGTTTATATTTTACTTGAAGTAAAAAACAATCCTTTTTACTTCTTTTTTATATATTTGTATATGAGTTATGTATAGTCGCTTATTGGAGGTAAGGGGGGTGCTTTTTTTTAGGGTTCTTGTTTGTGGTGTGGTGGTAGATGTAAAAGTTTTTATGACAGCCTTTTGAGTGGTCTGATAAAAATGATTTAAAATAGCCGTTTTAAATAACTTTTTGTAGAAAAATGAGTGTCTTATTGTTATTTGTGTGCGTGTCTCTTAAAAAAACAAGATAGGATAGGGGTGTTTGCCGGTCTTTGTTGGGTCGTTAAACATGTTTGGGTTTGATGATGTTGTATTCGTCCTGAAATAGGTGGATGTTATAAAAACAGGGAGATATGTGTAGTCTTGTTATTAAAAGTTTTGTAACGCAATAATTTTATTTGTTTGTTGAAAAAGTTGGATCTTTGCAATTGTGCGTTTTTTATGGTGTCTGTCAGTCGTTTGTATGATTTTTATTGTAAAATGGAATATATAAAATAGAAGAGGCGTTTTTTTATGGGTTGTTTGTGTGGTGTTTGGGCTTTTGTATAGATGTTTAATGTTCTTCTTTTTGTGTCTTTTTTATATACAGGGGAGCAGTATCATAAAGGCGCATAATGTATATTATGTATAGTTATATGTTGTCAGAGGGGTATTTTTGGGGTTTTATAGTTTGTATAAATTTTGTATTTTTTTGTTTGGTTTTGGTTTAATAAAAATTTTTTCTAAAAATATTAATTTTTATTATTTAATAATTAAGATATCTTTTTGTTTTTATTGTTAGAAATAAAATTAACTTTTGTTGTTTTGGGTTTGGCCTGTTTTTTGTTTGTTGTACTTGTGCGAATGTTGAAACGTGCCCTTTTGGTCTTTCGTATGGTCTGGATATCTTTTTTTAGCTTTTTTTATAAAGCCTAAAATAAACAAAATTTATGAATTTTGGGCTTTTGCGCGTTTTTTGCCTAAAAGAGCGCTTTTTTAGAAGAAAAACGGCGGATTTCTGCGGTTTTTTTTCTGCTTTGACGCCTTTTTATGTCTTTTTGACGCTTTTTTATATGGGGTGGTCGGTTTTTTTGTGGGTGTGCTTGTTATTTTTTGTGTGATAAATTAAAATGTTTTTAGGTTTTTAACGGATGGGTTATGCTTTTTTTGGTGTGTTGTGTGAAAATGTTTGTAAAAATAAATTATTTAAAACGACAATAAAATCATATTATTAATCTTATAAGTAAAATTAACTTGTTAGGTTTTTATAATAAAAAACAAGCCGATATGTTGACGAGCCTTTAAATATTATATCGTCTTTACCGGCTTGTGTTGATGTCATAGCATTCTGTGTACATTAGATATAAATATATTATTCTAATGGACATGCGCTTGTGAATGTATAAGAACCGCTTTCGTCACTATATGTTACATCAGCCGGTGCATACATTATGCAGGAAAAGTTTGGGGAAGATTCCAAACAACTGTATGCAATACCTATGTTTGTCTGTCCAGATGGACATGTTGTTTCTGCTATTGTTATATAAGGTGCTTCGATTTCTATGTATCCTGTTGGGCATGTCAAAGAAGGTGATGCTGCGTATGCTTTTGTAAAGATGCATCCGATAGTAAGCAATAAAACTAAAAAAGCTTTTTCCATAACGATTTCTCCTTACTTTATTAATCTGAAAATGGTCCGCTTAAAAGTGCGTCCCGGACGACTTTATTCGTGTCCATTAAAAAACTATTTAAGCACGTTTGCATGCACATAACTGGGCAGCCGGGACCTATGTCTATTGCAAATACCCATTGGGATACCGTTGGACTTGTCATTTTACAATAGCAGAATGTATTATCAGAGGCTTTTGTGTTTAGAATATCTGTTTTTTGTGCGGTTGATAAGTTGTCGTCGTTGGTACCGCATACGCCGATGCCTCTTATCTCTGTACCACCACAATTTACAGCCCAATCGTATTGTCCCATAGTCCCCATTGTTTTTGTGCATGTCGCTGCGTTGTTTAAGTTAACGCATTTTGTGACGGCGTTTGCAGAAAAAGGTTGTATTGCAAAAATACTGATAACGGAAATATTAATTAAGATTTTGTGTGTCATGTTCTTGATTCTCCTTTTCTTTTTTGCTTTTTTAAAGAAAAACCACCGGAAAATTTGGTGGTTGGAGTTTAAGAACAATTGAGTGAATTGCGTGATTTATTCTGTATATTCATCACACTCCAACCAATTAAAGTTTGGTTTGGAGAATTTTGCTTTACGTCGGTTTTAATGACGCACTCAATGGGTTCTTAAGCCCGATGTGGGGAACTCCCCCTCATCATTGTTTATATTATCGCACACTTATGTTTATATCAAGTCTTAATGTTGATTTTGTTTTGTTTGGACATTATAATAGTTCGTGTTATGAGATTAGATCAGGCATTGGTTTCTAGAAATCTGTATTCGACACGTGCGAAAGCGGTCGCTGCTATAAAAAGCGGTTTGGTTTCTGTGAATGGTTGTCTTGCACAAAAACCTAGTCAGCAGGTTTCGGAAACGGATGAGATTTTAGCCGGTGCGTTGCCGTATAACTCTGGTCGCGGAAGTTTAAAATTAGAACGCGCTTTAACTTTTTTTAATGTAAATCCAAACGGTTATGCGTGTCTTGATGTTGGGGCTAGTACCGGTGGTTTTACAGAAGTTTTATTAAATCATGGCGCAAAAAAAGTTTTTGCAGTTGATGTCGGGACGGGGCAGTTAATACGAGAATTACGTGAAGATGGTCGCGTGGTTTCTTTGGAACAAACAGATATAAGAAAGTTAAAACCTATCGAAAAGGTTGATTTAATTGTTATAGATGTGTCTTTTATTTCTTTGACGAATATTGTCGATTGCTTGCCCCAGTGGGGGGCTAAACAGATTATCGCACTTATTAAACCACAATTTGAAGTTGCTCGTGAAGTTGCTGCTAAGGTGGGTGGAGTTATAAAATCAGAGTTTGATAGACAAAACGCAATAAGAAAAGTCGTAGAAGCCTTTGAAAAATTTGGGTTTGTCTGTCAAGGTGTTATAGAGTCCCCTATCCTTGGTGGCAGTGGCAATGTAGAATATCTTATGTATGCGGTTCGTGAGTAAAGATTTTTAAGCGGTTTCGGTTTAAAATTCTTGAATTTATAGATACTTATGTATAAAATTTACGTGTTTTATTATAAAAAAAGTAGGTAATAAAAATGGCAGAAGATACAAATAAAATCAAAGAACGTGAAGCAAAATGGCAAAAGCGTTGGAAAGATGAAGCGGTCTTTACACCTAAAAATGACGGGGTAAAAAAGCCTTTCTATATGTTGGCGGAATTTCCCTTCCCGTCTGGTACAGGGTTGCATGGCGGTCATATGTTGAATTATACGGGGTGTGATGTTATGGCGCGTTTTCGTCGCATGCAGGGATATGATGTATTGTATCCTTTGGGGTTTGATTCTTTGGGAATTTCTGCTGAAGCGTATGCCACAAAAATTGGTAAGCACCCTTCTGTCGTTGTAAAAGATTTGGTGCAGAAATTTACAAAAAATATGTTAGAAATGGGTTGGTCTATTGATTTGAATTCTCAGGTCGCAACTTCTGACCCAGAATTTATTAAGTGGACTCAGTGGATGTTTATTCAATTCTTTAATGCTGGGTTGGCATATAAATCTATGTTGCCGATGAATTGGTGTCCGCATTGTCGTACTACTTTAACGAATGAAGAATTGGAAGACGGTAAATGTAATCGTTGTCATGGTGAAGTTGAAATTCGCGAAAAAATGCAGTGGAATCTGGCAATTACAAAATATGCGCAACGTTTGTTAGATGATTTGGCTTTGGTGGATTATCCAGAACGTGTGAAGCGTGATCAGACCAACTGGATTGGTAAATCTACTGGTGCAGACGTTGATTTTACGGTTGGTGAAGATAAGATGACAGTTTACACAACCAGACCAGATACAATATTTGGGGTTACTTTCTGCGCTATCGCACCAGAACATAAATTATTGGCTAAATGGTTGGATGAAGGTAAAATAACAAATGCAGATGCAGTTCGTGCTTATATCAAAGAATCTGCTGCCAAATCAGAATTTGATAGAACTGATGTTACAAAAGATAAAACAGGTGTAAAACTAGAAGGTATAATGGCAAAGAATCCATATACTGGTGATGAAATACCTGTATTTGTTGCAGATTACGTTTTGGTTAATTATGCGCATGGTACAATTATGGCGGTGCCAGCACATGATGAACGTGACTGGGATTTTGCTAAGAAATTTAATATCAATATAATTCCTGTTATTGCCGGTGGTGAACCAGATAAAGTTTGGGAGGGTGATGGCGAACATATAAACTCTGGTTTTATGAACGGTATGAATAAAGCAGATGCTATCGCTGCAGCGATTAAGTTCGGTGAAGAAAAAGGTTTTGCTAGACCAAAAACTCGTTTCAAGATGAGTGATTGGGGATTTTCTCGTCAGATGTATTGGGGTGAACCTATCCCACTAGTATATTGTGAAAAATGTGGTTGGGTACCTGTCCCGGAATCTGAATTGCCTTTGATGCAACCTTATATGGAGGATTATAGACCTACAGATGATGGTGAAAGTCCATTGGCTCGTGCGACAGATTGGGTTAATACCACCTGCCCTAAGTGTGGCGGTGCGGCACGTCGTGAAACAGACACTATGCCACAATGGGCGGGGTCTTCTTGGTACTATATGCGTTATTTAGACCCGCATAATAATGATGCTTTCTGTTCTAAAGCCCAACAGGAAAAGTGGATGCCTGTTGACCATTATAACGGTGGAAATGAGCATAATACTCGTCACTTGATTTATTCTAGGTTTTGGCACAAGGCGTTATTTGATTTAGGTTTAGTGACGACACAAGAGCCTTATAAAAAGAGAACTACAAATGGTTTGTTGATGGGGACTGACGGTAAAAAGATGTCCAAGTCTTCTGGAAATGGTTTTCAGGTAGACGAAATGGTAGCGGCAGTTGGTGCAGATGCGGCGCGTGTGACTGTATTATCGTTGGGTCCGTGGGATTCTAATGTTAACTGGTCAGAAGGTGCGCTGGCAGGTGTACAACGTTTCTTGAAACGCGTAGAAAGTATCGCAGATAATTTGTCAGACGAACTTATGACAGCAGAACAAGAACGTTTAATGCATCAGTTAATCGCAGATATGACAGAAAGGCTTGAAAATATGCGCTTTAATACTGCTATTTCTGCAATGATGGAGTATTTAAACGCATTTAGCGGTAAAATGCCCCGCCCTGCTTATGAAGTTTTGGTTCAGGTATTAAATCCTTTTGCACCACATTTAACAGAAGAATTGTGGGAAAAATTAGGACATAAAGATATGCTGGTATTTCAACCATGGCCAAAATATGATGCGGCAAAACTGGAAAAGACAACTGTGACAATGGTTGTTTCTGTAAATGGTAAACGTGCGGCAGATTTCCAAGTGCCTGTATCTATTGCAGAAACAGAATTAATAGAAGTAGCCAAAAAGGCTGCTGCTAAAAAATTGGACGGTGCAGAAATCATAAAAACAATAGTTGTGCCAAATAGAATGGTAAACTTTGTTGTTAAGAAATAAAAAACGCCCGAACGGGCGTTTTTTTATTTGTTTATCTGATTGTTTTTACGATATTTTTTTGATTCTGCGAATACGACGTTCTATTGCGTCAAATGGGCTTTCTAAGAATGCCTGAGCGCATAAAAACGCCATTTCTATGTCTATATCATCTGCCGCTAGCGCCAAAACATTTATGTCATCATGAAATCTGTCATCGCGTGCTTGCTCTGGTCTTTCACAGCGAGAAGCACGAATGTGACGATATCTATTTGCTGCGATTTCCATGCCCGCACCAGTGCCGCAAACCAAAATTCCGCGTGATTTTGTGTCGCTTTCCATTGATTCTGCTAATTTTTTTGCAATGTCTGGGAAGTCTACTTGTGTATTTGGGTCGTCTACACCCAGGTTTACAACTATATAACCAGCAGCGGTTAACATTTCGATTAGGTATAATTTTACACCAACACCGCGATGGTCGGATGCTATATATATTTTTGATATAGTTTTATTCATTCTTTTTATCCTTTCTCTTTGCAAGTTTGCATTCTAATCCGGTATTCCCCGTTATGTTTAACGTGAAATAAGATAAAGTACCGGTCATTTGTGCATTACTAAATACGTTTGCAATATTTACTGTGGCTGGACCGTCTAATGTTCCGTGTAAAAACAGATTATTTGCATTTATTTTACCAATTACTTTGCCGCCACGACCGATAACAACTGTTTCTGCGGAAATATTACCAATAACATGACCGTGAATTTGTACTGTATGGTCAGTTTTTATGTCGCCAGTTAACTTGCAACCTGCCCCGATGATTGTCGGTGATGTTTTTTCTTTCGCGTTTGTAAATGCTAGCATTTTATCATTCCTTTACAAATTTTGACGGGTCAAATGGTACGCCTTTGTACCTTATTTCATAATGTAGATGAGGCCCCGTAGAACGGCCAGTAGAACCTCCAAGACCAACTACGGTTCCAGGCCTTACCCAGTCGCCACGTGCCACCATTATCTGTGATAAATGGGCGTATAATGTAGTAAAACCAAGCCCGTGATCTATTTCTACTGTTGTACCGTATCCAACACGTTCACCTGCGGATACTACGCGCCCTGGTGCAACTGCCATTAGTTCTGTCCCGATCTTACCTGCAAAATCTATACCGCGATGACGTTTTAATTCTCCTGTAAATGGGTCATTCCTCATCCCATAATTAGATGTAATTCGTACTTTTTCTACAGGGGCACCAAGCGGTAATAATGTGTTCAGTTTTGATAAACCATGCCAAAGTTCTAAATCTTCTGCTAGTTTTTGATACTTGGGGTCTAATTCTTTGTCAAAATCTAATGGGCTGAATGCGGCACCGACAAACGGATTTGTATATTTGTTTGCATTCTTTATCAGTGTTTTTTGTGTTAACCCAAGCGAAGCAATAGTACTGTTTATGTTTTTCATGTGGTCTTTTAATTCTGTTGTGTTATCGGTTGTAAGTTTTGATACAAGATTCACAATCTGATTATCTGCTTCACTAATTTTTTTCATAGATTCTACGATTTGTGTATTGCGTTTTTTTAGTTCTTCATTTTCTGCGCGCGTTAATTCAAATTCTGTAGATAATTCTGAAAGTTTTGTATATTCGGCGGTATATTCGTCGTTTGTAAACATTTCTGTAATGCGGGTTCTTAAAAAGTCTAATTCACCCCAAGTTTTTATGCGGCTGTTCATTAAATCTTCTTTCTCTTTGTCGGTAAGTTTTTTTGAATTCAATATTTTGTCGTCTATAACATTCAGATTACGAGTCAAATCATTGTATTTTTTTAAGTATGTTTGTAAATCTGTCATATGACGAGTATGTAGAGCCTTTGCTTCTTCTAATTGCTGGGTTCGTTTTTGTAATAACGGTCTATGATATACAAATACGTATGTAGACCACGCTGCCCAAATGATTAGACCTATTTTGCCGCAGAACTTAGTAAATCGCCAAAAACTGCTTTGGCGAAAAGTATAAACGTTCCCACGTGGTGTGTCCATAACAGTGAATTCGCGCGGTGGAAAGACTTTACAAATTAAGCGCCAAATAGCACGAAATGGCGATGTAATAAACGCCCACAGTGATGTAAAATATCTTGTTATAAAATTTATCATATCTCGTTTAGTCTAGACAATACCGACTCAATAGTCAAGCCGTCACGCAAAACAGGTTCGTAATTCATTGAAAGGCCAGAATGTAGAGTTGTCCCGCCATGAGTCCCCAAACGACCACGTAGAAGAACCCGCTCTGCGGTGTTTTTAGCACCAAATAAAGGGAATATTGTTATGTCACCACAATGGTTATTCATTTCAGATATTACTTCACTTAGTGCATTAGAGTCTATGATTATGCAGAAATACCCACGTGGTCGAACGCGTGCAATACATTTCTTTGTCCATGCGGTTAGGTCTACATTATGGTGGGCATCATGTTTGGCAGGCGTTCCTTTGAAATATGGTGGGTTGCTGATAACTAGGTCGAAAGTTTTATTCGTTCGCCATGTAAAAATATCTGCATTTATAAGTTCTATGTCAGTATTATTTATAAGGGCGTTTTTGTGGCATTCTTCTAGCATTTCTGTTGATTTGTCTATCCCGGTGGCCTCTGCTTTGGGGTTGTTCGCAAGTAAACAAAGAGTGGCACCGCCTGTGCCGATACCTACATCTAGTACAGTTTTTATCTTTGACGGACAGAATGCGGCCAACCATACGGCATCAGAGGTCGGATTATAATGACCTCGTGTTATGCGAACTTTTCCGCCAAGTAAGGTAAAAATTTCTTGTTTTTGTGCCATGGCTATATAATAATTCAACAAAATTAAAAGGCAAGTTTATGTTTGATGAATCTATTATTGTTCAAAGTGCTATAAGTGCGTTTAATAATGCGGCTTTGGCAGCACCCGCTTTTTTATGGTGGGCAGTTTTGGCGATTCCTTTGTTTGTATTTGTATATTTTTGTGGAAATGATTTTTTGGAAAAAATAGGTTGGAATAGAAAATCTTTAACAAATAGGTTTTCTTTGATAACAGTTATGTTTTCTTTGGCATGGATTATTTTGTTCGGTGGAAATTATGATGTGCTTCGTGATAATGCAACTGTTTTGCCTTTTATGGTGGCGGCGATATCTTTTGTCGCATCTTTGTTTATAGGTTCTCATACAAAGAATATAAAATTATCTAAGTGGCATGAGATATCAAAAGCAAGAAAAATTCAAGTCTTTTCCTTGTTTATATTAATTCTTTTGTTCATTGGATTGTCTGATTTGCATGCTTGGTGGGGGCCAATATTGCAAATTGGTGCTGTAGTCGGAGGAATGATTTTAGGAAGAGTGGCTAAATATGAAATGCGCCCTATTCCAGGAACTTTGTTAGTAATTTTGGCAATAATAACAGCAATTTTAATGCAACCAGAATTCTTTAGATTTGGGCAGTTAGGCAGTTTAACTGCTTTCCATTTGTTGTTTTTATTGCTGGCAGGATGTGCGGTGATGATTACTGTGGCATTGCGTAATGTTAATGCTCGTTCTAAAATTAGGCGTAGTGCATATATAAAAATAAAATGGTTGGTTCGTTTTATCTCTTTGTTGTGCATTGCTTTGTTTGTTTTAACAGAGTCTGTACCTGTGTTTTTGGGAACTTTATTTGTTGTCTTTTGTTTGTGTGCATTGTCTATATGGCATTCTGAAAAGGTCTCTGAAGTTTTTTCGGCTAGAATGTTTGCACTTTCTTTGGGGTTGTTTGGTATTTTAACTGTTATGCCTGTTATAACTGCGCTGGGGATTCTATACTGGATGAATTTGCCGCAAGAAAATTTCCTAAGACAATTAAAAACATTGTTATAATTGGTTATATTTCTTTAATACCATTTAAAAATGTAATGATGTATCATTCTGGGCGATATAATTAAATAAAAAAAGTAGGCCTAGAGTTATGATACATCCAACAGCTATTATTCATGAGGGCGCAGTTTTGGGCGCAGATTGTAAAATTGGACCTTTCTGTATAGTTGGTCCAAATGTTGTTTTAGGTGACCGTGTAGAACTGGTTTCTAATGTTGTTATTGACGGGAAAACTTCAATCGGTGATGATTCTATTGTTTACCCATTTGCGGTGCTTGGGGTTATGAGTCAGGATTTAAAGTGGCAAGATGAATCTACTATGACGGGATTACGTATAGGAAAAAGATGTAAAATTCGTGAATATGTAACAATTCATTCTGGTACACCCGCTTCTGATGGAACTGTTATCGGTGATGATTGTCAAATAATGGTAAATGCTCATGTGGGGCATGATTGTAAAATTGGCAACAGCGTTGTTATGTCTAATCTTGTACAGGTTGCAGGTCACGTAGAAGTTGAAGATTTTGCTATTTTGTCTGGTGGTGTTATGGTCTTGCAATTCGCTCGTATCGGACGTAATGCATTTATTGGTGGAATGTCTGGGGTTGGTAATGACGTTTTGCCATATGCTATTTATGATGGTACACCGCGTGCGGTATATCGTACAATAAATCGTGTCGGGTTAATGCGGCATGGCTTTACAAATGAAGATATGCATGCAATTCATTCTGTTTATGCAGCGGTGTTCCGTGGAACAGAAGGAACTGTTGCAGAACGTTTGGCAAAAGTACGTAAAGAAGTTAAAAATAATAAATATGCTATGGATGCCATAGATTTTATAGAAAATCGTTCAAAACGTGGAATTGGCACGTCTAAAAATGCAGAATAAAACAATTAAAGTTTTTATAATTGCCGGTGAAGTATCTGGTGATGTTTTAGGGGCGCGTATTATGAACGAGATGTCTGATGTACATTTCGTTGGTATCGGTGGTGAAAATATGATTACTGCTGGGTTGAAACCCTTGTTCCCTATGTCGGATTTAGCAGTTATGGGGGTATTAGAGGTTTTAGCGCATGTTAAAACGTTAACCAATAGAATAAATCAAACTGTAAATGCGATAATTGCAGAAAAACCAGATGTTGTACTTACTATTGATGCACCTGGTTTTGCAAAGTCTGTTATAAAAAAACTGAGAAAATCTAAGCGGGGGCAAAAGTTAATACATAACGGTTTGAAATTTCAGCATGTTGTTGCACCACAAGTTTGGGCTTGGCGTGAAGGACGTGCAAAAAAATACGCGCGAATATTTGATAAATTGTATGCATTTTTTGATTTTGAAGTGCCCTATTTTACAAAGCGTGGATTAAATACTGTTGCTGTGGGACATCCTATTGCAGATGGTCTTTTGAATATAAAGAAAACTAAAAACAATCATAAAAATGCAGAAGAAAAAGTTATAACTCTGGTGCCAGGTAGCAGAATGTCAGAGGTTAAGCGCTTGTTGCCAGTATTTCGTGATGTCGCAGAACAACTTGTCGCAAACGGGTATAAAGGATATAAGTTTATAATCCCAACTGTTGAAACAACTGCAGATTATGTAAAAAATCATGTTGCGGGTTGGAAAGTACAACCAGAATTAGTTCCTGCAAATAAGCGTTATGATATTTATTCAAAAACTTATATTGCTATTGTTGCAAGTGGTACCGTTTCTGCAGAATTGGCTATGCTGCATATACCAACGATAGTTGTATATAAGATGAATCCAATTACAACCTGGTTAGTACGTCAGGTAATAAAAGTGAATTGGGTTTCCTTAGTAAACATTCTGTTAAATCGTAGTGTGTATCCTGAGTTTTTGGGGGAAAATGCAACCGCAGAAAATATTTTGGATGCAGTGCAACAATTAACCATTCCTTCTATCAGAGAAAAAATGATTAACGATTTGAAAAAGGCGGATGATTTATGGTGCCGTACAGATGGAACACCAAGTGTTTTAATCGCGAATGAAATAAAAAATTCTATAAGGAAAAAATAGTTTATTTAATATGTTGTTATATAAATAAAAAAACAGCCGCTAATGCGGCCGTTTTTATAAGTTGGTGTAGGTTTAAGAATATTGTATTATACCCTAAAACTAAATCTTTAAACCATCTGGTAAGTTATCAAGTATTACACCATTTACCTCACACATGCCTTTATCTGTTTCGGATGGTTTTCCTGATAAAGGACATACCTGATTCTCTGAATTGATATCTTTTGTACACCATTGTTCAATTGTAGGTTTCGTTGGTACTATTTTATTGCCATTGGCATCTGTTGTTGTAGAACCTTCAACTGTCCAAGATGTATTTTTTGCTGTACATGTTGTATCATTTGCCTTTTCATTGACAGGTACTGCAGAGACACATTTTGGACTAAGCCCCCATTTGCTTCGTCTGCCACCATTTTCCCAACATAGGCATGCACCCCAAGATTGTGTGTCTACGTTCAAATCATAATCACGAGGACACATATTTTCGTCTTCGCCAATTGTATACAAATCAACCAAGTTAGGTGTATCAGATATATTACCCGTCGTACCACCACCGTATTCAAGAGATTGTGAGAAGTTTGCTTCGCATAAAGCATCTTCTTTATACAAACCGTCTTTTATAAATTGTAGTTCTACGAAACGACCTTGGACGTTCATGCATTGCGTTGTAAGCATATCGACAACTTGATAGTATATTTCTGTCGCGACACCGGTTGGGCGTGGAGTATGATGTGACAAGATGTTTACAGATTCACCACTGTCAAGGTTCGTTTTTTCTGTGTTTAGAATTCCAAATTTCTTATATTTTCCGTTCTTGTCGTTATATTCACCATTTGTGTCTAAATAATAAACCGTTTCATTGCTTTGTTTGCCTTTTGATGCGGTTATGACATCAAATCCACCAAATGCCTTTTCTAGCATATCTGCCGAATTACATGAAGAGATGCTTTTAAGTTGTTTTGCACATTCTGATACAGGTTCATTAGTGTTCCTTACACCGTTTTCATCATATTCGTATAAAGTAAACCATTTTAATGCACTGCCTGTTGTAAATAGACCGCTATACGGATAGTAGAAATTTTCATACCCAGTACCACCAAATTTATCAAAGCATTGTTTTACAACTGCACGACATGCAGTAAGCGTATCGGTGTCTTGCCTGTTGTTTATATAGTCTGTTATTATGTCACCAGACTGTTCATAGAACATCATGTTACATGATTCAATATAGTCACTACACATCTCGGTTGATAAAACAACCTTATCGGGCTGCAATACGACATCGGCATCCCCAGTTAACTCTTTCATCGCCGCAGTTAGTGCAGCATCACCATTCATGTAGCATGACGATACAAAATCAAAACATCCTTGTTTTATTTCTTCTACTTTTGACTGCTGGGCATAATATATAGCCAGCATCGCTTTGTCTAAATATTCTTCCCATACAACGTCTGCTTGTTCGGTACATTTATCAAGTGCAGGTTCTGCAAATTTTTTAACCCTTTTTTCAAAGTTTTGAACAAAAGTACGATTGGATGTGACTTTAGATAATTTCTGATCTGCCGCATCAACACCGTCTGCAAATTTTAATAGGTTACCAAGTTCATAGAATTTCTTTACACCTGCAATAGGTGCACCTGTGGAAACATCGATAAACTCGCCATTGTCCAAGCATTTGTGATAACCTGCCCCGCATACTTCTTCACTTAATATGGCAGCTTCTACATTATTTAAGCAGGCTGCAATGTCATCTGAATTATGTTTTTGACGGTTCTCTACACGTGCTAAATCTAGTAAAGCACTGCTTTCCCTTACAGCAGATTTCATCTCTTTCTGTTGCATTTGAATGGCGCTTTCTACTGTGTTGCAATCTTGTTCTATTGCCATTAAGTATGCTGTTATAGCACGTTGTAATTGTGCATCTGTACAGTCTGCTTTAACTGCCTGGCGACATTGAGGATATACGGCATTATATAAGTTTTGCCCATTATAGGTTGCGATAATTTGCCCCGCATCAGATGTACCAAATGCGTTAGTTGTATCGAATGAAAGATTTATACTGTTTAAACTTGAAAATTTACCACCAACCGAAGTATCTTCACCACGAATTGAATTCATTATCGCTTGTAAAAGTGCTTTTGATGCAGATGTATCTGATGTTAATGCGTTTTCACCTTCGGAAGCGGTTTTCATGGCGGTCGCTTGGGCTGCGGTCATACCTACAACGTCAAGGTTTTCTGTAAAAACGGTTAATTGATCACTAGCGTCTTGCATTACATCTCGTATTTCAGATAGTTCAAATACTCGATTGCTACAAGAGCAACGACGATAATCGTCGTTCTTTAACTGACAAAATTGATCCATGCAGGCAAAATATGCGCTTTTACATTGTTCATATTCTGCACCGGTCACAGTACCTGTAATTGTTGAAGATGTTTGGTCTATCCCTGCCCTAGAAATTAATGCAGACTGGTTGCGGGTAGAAGTGTTCGTTTCTGAGGTTCTTGGATTTGTGCGTGATAATGTACCAGAACGTGCCGTTGTTGTATTTGTTCGATTGGTTGTTGCGCTTTGGGTCGCGTTTCGCGATATGACATTGTTTTGTGAAGTTGCTGTACCACGTGATGTGATGCTGGGGGTCGCTGTATTTGAACGCGATGTTGTTGCCGCACGATTTGTTGCTTTTGTGTTGGTTGTTCTGGCTTGAACTTGCTGGGATTGAGATGAATTTGTTTGTCTGTCGGTCGCATTTTCATCACGAACAGCCCCATTGGCAAAGCCAATACAGGCAGCAAAACAACATATAAATGATAGAATTTTCTTCATCTCTGATTGAATATTAGCAAAATAGCAATTTTTAGAGCAAGCAAAAAGATGAAAACTTTATTTATATTTCTATGAAATAAATTAATTTTTCTTGTTGCAAAATGTCGTAAGTTGAGTTATTATGCTCAGAGTTTTGTGGGCATATGGCGGAATTGGTAGACGCGCTAGTTTCAGGTACTAGTGGTAGCAATACCTTGGAAGTTCAAATCTTCTTATGCCCACCATAAAGAGTGGGGTTGTAGCTCAGCTGATAGAGCGCTACGTTCGCATCGTAGAGGTCGTGGGTTTGAGTCCCATCAGCTCCACCAAATTGTTAAGGTTGCAGGGGATATGGCGGAATGGTAGACGCTGAGGACTTAAAATCCTTTGGTTATTGCAACCGTGTGGGTTCGAGTCCCACTATCCCCACCACCTATTTAAGACCGCGTTAGGCGGTTTTTTATATAAAACTTATTTGTGTTTTGGATGCGTAGCTCAGTTGGTTAGAGCGTTTCGTTCACATCGAAGAGGTCGTTGGTTCGAATCCAATCGCATCCACCAAAATAAAAACACCGCTTCTGCGGTGCTTTCTTATCTTAATCCTTTTGAACGACAACATGCAGATGCCGCTGCTTTCCAATCAGAATATTGTTTGCCTGGATTCCTTAAATCTTGCCATGGTTGCCAACCGTTGCATTTTTTGTTATCACCTGTGCCGCTACATTTTGCATATCGGCGTAGTGAACATGTTTGATTTGAAATCTTGCCCGTATCTGTTGTACATTTTACAACCACATTTTGGTTCTTTGCGTCGTTTTTACCTAGTTCTTTAGAAGACAAAACTTGATATGCACTGGCGCTGTATATAGTTGCTGATATTATTAATAGTGCCGATAATATTTTTTTCATTTGCGCCTCCTTTCTTATTTATTATAAGAGGTTGATTAAAAAATACAATGGGTAAATCTTCTGATTGTTTATTCTTTGGTTGTCCATGGTTCATCATTCATTATCAAATAATATAAATTTGCATTTTCTGTACCAGGGTTTTGTATTACTGGTCTAACAACATAAATATCAACATTACAAGCGTCTGTGTTTCTTTCTTCCTGTGTTTGTTCCAGGTTAAAATGAAATTTGTTCGCAAAGTCCATGGCCTGTAAATATGCAGCATCATCATCTGCTGCACTAAACGAATCGCCTAACCACATTAACCACATACCGTAATTAACTACGTTTTCTTGACCTGCTAAATCATCGGCAGATAATAATGTTAAGGGCTTAAATTCTATATCATTTGTGAAATCACCTGTGCTTGTTTCTGTCCAATCATACATGCCACCAACAAATTTTAGTGCGCCATACAATAAACTGCCGCCCTCTTCCAGTTTTGCTAGTGCGCCAGCATTACTTAACGTAGATTGAAATAACCAGTCACGAATACGACCCGATTTCATGCTGCTGCGTGCAACGCGTGATGCTCGTGTTAATGCTTTACCACCTGTGTTAGCAGCTTTAAACGCGCGCCAGGTTCTGGCAATAATATTTCCTCTTTGTGCAGGACGAAATAAACGTAAATTTCTGCGATATTGATTAAGATTTGTAAATGTATCACTTACTTGTTTATATTGGCGTATATTATCGTCTGTGCGTTCTAAGTTTCTGATTGTGCTAGATAAACTATTGACTTCTTCTGCTTTACGGGCGTATGTTGCCGCATCTTTTGCCCTGTCTATTGTTTTTAGTTCCTCTGCTGCACGCGCATATTGTTGGGTTAACTTTATATAATCACGAACTGAATCTGTGCGGCTTAGTGTTTTTAGTGTTGTGCTTAATGTTTTTAGTGTGCGCGATGCACGTGCCGCTTTTGTTGCACCTAAAACAACGGCACCACCGCCAAATGTCGCGATTGTTATTGCTACATCTAAACCGATTTCTAAATATGAAATCCATTGTAAATTTGCATCACCAGCAACATAATAATCGTTTGTGTCATCTTCTATGTTTACTGTTTCGTGCATTGCGATATTTATAATATCATTATCATTTGCAAGCGCGGTTTTACTGGTACAACTTGCTCCTTTGGGATAAATTTTATCGATGTTGTCATTAATCCATTGCATTGATATTGTGTTGTTTTTATCTGTACCAACAAATTCATCTAAAGACCCCGCTTCGACAACCATTATTGCATACCATGCAGGATCGGTATTTGTCCATACTGATGTGTCACCAGTGGCGCCTATACGAGGACTGGGAGAGCTATCTGATACACTTCGTTTAGATGCAAGTGATAAACGTTGTTTTAAGATTTTAGGCTGAGTTTCATAATTTACAACAATTTGTCTGCCTCCAGGAAAAGTATATTCTATCGGTAAAAACTTGATTGTCTCTTCGTCTGCAATATTTTGCAATTCTGGGCATGCGAGTGCTTGTTGTAATACGTCGGGAGTTTGGAAAATCTCATAAATCCATTGTTGAATAATGTATTCTGGGTCGGTTTCTGATACTGCGTCTATATTTGATGCCAGAGCATTTGCAAAAACTGCGGTTGCACATTGGGTGTCATCTGGTTGTGTTGTTAATATTTCCGCGGCTGGGATAAATGTTTCTTCTGTTATGTCTTCACCCCATGCAGGATTTATAAATAAGCCCAAGGAAAAAATTATAAGAAATTTTTTCATTTAGTATATGCTGCCTGACTGATTGTAGATTAAGTGACCACAAAGTTGCATAATCCTTTGTTGTTCTGCTTGAATCTTTTTTATTAACTCTTCATACGGATTAACGTTTGGTGAATCTGGTGTGGTGCCAGGATTTACAGGTGTGCCTGTGTTTGCTTTTACACATGTATTACCAGATTTTCTAAAACCACTGACACAATCCCAATTCCAGCAATAGTTGTTCGAATCAGGTGAGTACTGAATATAACTTTCTATACCTGCTACAGGGGTATCATTGTTGCAAAATCTTGGGGCGCATTCAGGAGTCCAAAAATCATCTTTCCACAATCCATCCCACCAACTTGCTTTTTGGCCTGAATAAGAATTTTTATCGTCCATATCACCTTGTACACATTGACGTACCCCAGGTGCCATGAGAGTTAATTTGCCATCTGTTTCAACACCGCAGAACATATAGTCGCCGATATCCGCATATCGTTCGCCTTGATTAAATTGGGTATGACAACAAGTAAATTTACCTGTGACAGGATCTGTTAAACAGTCTGTTTCTGAAAATAGTTGAGAACCAGCGACAACACCACCAATAACCGCACCGCTTGCGACCGCGATACCATAAGAAATATTACCCACGACAGGTATTGCATTAATTACCGCAGCACCACCTGCAGCAGCAGTTGCGCCACTTATCGTTCCTTGAACTACATCTCCCCAAGAATGTTCTTGCTGCCCAGAAGCAGAATCAATAACACCCGCAGTTCCGGCAACAAAACCAACTGCACCTAATGCACCACTTGCTACCGCTTTCGCATTTATTTTAGGGGTGCTTGTTGATGTAGAACTTGATGTGGTTGTTGGTGGCGGCGTAGTTGGAGTTGGTGTAGTGGGGGTAGAAGATACATCTGGCATACCTGTAACATTTATCAATCTACCAGTTTTTGCGTCGCGCCAACGATGGTCAGAAATACTTTGAACAGGAACAACGTCTGGGTCGTTCCACATTAATGCGAATGCATTATTTGGTGTCACTAGTTGAATAACTGCGATACTTGCTATAAAAGGAAGAATTTTTTTTGTTAACATCTTATAAATACCGCCCTTTTAATTTGCTTACGCATTCTGATATTGGGGTTTTGTCCTCTTGACATTTCTTTACTGTTGCCAAGTCCGTGTTTATTGTGCTTAATCTTGCTAATTCTTGGTTGCAATAGGCGTTTCTGCGCTGATTATAAGATTCTTCGCTTTCTATATTTATTTGTTTGTATGCGGATGTGCCTGCGTATGGTGCATAACCCTCTTTTAAAAATTGCTGACGTTCTGTAAAAGATAAATCTGCAAATGTTTCCGGGAAATCCGCCTTTACAACTTGATTAGAACCTGTGGCATTTTGCGACTGTAATTGCTGCAATTCTTGTTTGCGTTCAAGCATTTCTTGCATCCAAGGTTCACCATTCCATTCAGGTAGTTTTGGCGCATATGGATTTTCAAATTTGTATTCTTGTGAGTTTACTTCTGGGTTTGGAGTGGTTGCAGTTGGAAATGCAATAGCCTTACCCGTAGGTGCAGCAATAGTATTTTGCTTTTTATAATTCTCAAATTCTGTATCTATAAAACCAGAGCAAGGTGTCACAAAGTTGTGATTCGGTAAACTTGCCAGTTGAACGGTTATTGTAGGTCTTATGTCTTCAAGGCTTGTGTCTAAGCAATTATTTCGTGATGCGCAATATGTTGTAATCAAAGACGATACCACACGTTGACAATCACTAGTATCTACATCTGTGCCCTGAATATATACAGGAACTGGCATACGTAGATTGTAAGGACTGTCCGGATTCCAAAATGGATTGGATGAATAATTTTGTACGTTTTGTATTTGACCAGATTTTGAAAACGGCTGTGATGCAGCGGGAAATGTCGTTGCTTGTGACGCACTGACTATCGCAAATGCAATAATCGCAGAAAAAGATATATATTTTTTCATCCTCTATCCATCCTTCCCTATTATTTTAAATTATATCAAAAAGGCGGTTGCAATTAAAGCCAAAATTCCACCTGACAAAAAGAATGGCGCGAATGGAATAAATTTCTGTTTTTTTGCCCTTCCCCAAATAATGCCGCTTATACAAGCAAAAACTAGAGCCAAAGCCAATCCTGTCGCCCCCAACCAAATACCTCCAACGCTTATAAGCTTTATATCCCCCATGCCTATCGGTGTATCAGAAATGCCTTTTTTTCGATTTGTAAAGTCGAATATAAAACCTATAAAAGAGGATAAAATGTAACCAAATGTTGCGGCAATAATGCCTTCTGCTATGTCAATGGGCCAAGGAAAAAATGTCGTAATAATAAGGCCCGTTAATAACATAGGAAATAAATATGCGTCAGGTATTATTCTGCGTCGCCAATCCGCAACTGATATTTTCCATGCAAGCCATGCAGATATCGCAATTAAAAGAAAGAAAAAAATATTGTAAAAATCTATAAGGTTATTCATAATTCCCCCTTGCCTTTCGATTCGAAACTATGCTACAATTATATCAATATATATAACAAGGATTTTTTAAATGAGTAAAGGTTGGGATAACGCAACACTAAAAAAACTGAAAGCCTTGACAGGTAAAGGTTTGTCTACATCCGAAATTGGTAAACGTTTAGGAATGTCTAAAAATGCGGTTGTTGGTAAGTTAAATAGATTGGGGTGGAATTCCAAGGCTGGCGGTGTCGCGGCAGCAAAAGGTACAACGGATTCCAAAGTTGTTAAAAAAACTGAGACCAAAAAAGGAACTTCTAAGGCACAGAAAAAAACTGGCGCAGTAAAAAAGATTGCTGAAAAAAAGTCGATGATGGGTGCTAAAAGTACTGCTGCAAAAGTTGTGCCAGGTAAAAAAGTATCAGAACCAAAAGAATCAACTAAAGCGCTGAATAAAAATCTGGCTATGCACCAGAGAATTATACAGCATTCATTGGAAATGGCTAACCTTAAACCAAATCAGTGTCGTTGGCCAATTGGTGACCCAGATTCTGAAAATTTCCATTTCTGTGGTGAACAGGTGTTTGTCGGAAAACCTTACTGTTATGAGCATTGTAAGCAGGCTTATCAGTTTACACCACCTAAAAAGAAATAATTGGAGTGTGTCTTATGACAAGTGAGAGAGAACAAATGCCTTACCTTACGCAAAAAGAATACGAAATATCTGGAAATTTATTGCGTGCTTTTTATGGTGCCGCAGGTGAATTGATATTTGTTGTTGATAGCACGATAAATGATAGAAAACCTAATGTTTTATTGGTTATGAATCCTGTCGAAAATCGTAAGTGGGATGATATTTTATCAAATGATTATGGGGTAGATTTAGAAAATGTTAGACCTAAAAAGGACAATAAATATCAAAAGTTAGACATTGAATACGATGGGTTGGATATCTATGAACGGTTGATAAACGATTATGAAAATGGCGAAAATTTAGATTTTGATTTGTCTGCATTGGCGGCGATTCGTGATATTTCTGTGCGTAGGGCCGCGGCAGAAAGATTGGAAAATTCAGAATCTAATGCAATTAAGACGCGTGAAACAATATTAAAAACAAATGAAACAATTGCTGAATTGCAAGTAAAGTTAAAGCAATTAAGAGCAAAACTTTCACAACAGAAAAAACAAGTCGGTAAAGAACCTACTAAACAGTCTGCTGCTAAAATTTTAAAAACAGAGGCTCAGATTGATGCGACAAACGAAAAATTAAGTAGAGCAAAAAAAAGATTGTTAAACGCTCAAAAACGTTTGGTGGCGGCTGACGAAGATGCAGAGATTGCTCGTCGTATATTAAGCAGAGAACCTGTTGATACAAGTGTAATAAAAAAATCTCGTGAAAGTAGTGTAAGTTTGCCTGCAAGGCAATCAAATAAAGATTTGGTCGTAAAGCAAGATGCCCCTGTCCCAGTAAAGCAAGATACAGATTTTTATGAAGAAGTACAAAATAATTTCGTAGAACAACAAAAGGCAGAACAAATGGCTGATGAAGAAGAAATAAAACCGTTGTTTGATAAAGACCCTGAAATATTAGATGAAGAAATCGCTTTTAAACCTATTGATTTCGGAAGTATTGATACGGAACCTGTCGTTCAACAGTCGACCCCTAAAATTGAAAATGATTTTAAGGAAATTGCTGTTCATGATAATAATTCTGCTGATGAAACGTTGACTTTTGTACCGCCTGTTTCTAGACGGACTGTACAAGAAAATAACCCGATAGATGTTAGACCTGTGGCGGCAGAAGAAGAAAAACAGACAGCGCCGGTTCTAGATACTATTACATCTGTTGAAACACCACAAGTTAGTGTGCCAAATGAAGCGTTCCCGCAAACGGAACAAGCAGAACAAAGACCTGCACCCGTGGTGCCAGAACAAACATTTAATACAAATGTAAATGATGATTTAAAGGATACTTTTAATAATAATATTTCACCGGCTCCGGTGTCTTCTGATTTTAGACCTGTTTCACCTATTACTGGTGGTGCTGTTCCTACAACACCTGCGCCTAAAAAACCGACTTTGTTGTATTATATAATGTTGGTTTTATTAATAGCATTGTCTATATTTACATTATGGCTGTATCAAAAAAATATAAGCAGTGATAATACGCCAGATTTAACCGCACCTTTGCAGCAGGTTGAAGAAACTGTACAACCAGAAAAAAATTTAGATGAATTGGATACCAGTGCAGAATCTGCTTTTATACCTGAAGTTCCTGTAGAAGAGGAAGTAAATGTGGAATCTGTTCAAATAGAGGTTCCCGTTCCTGAAAAAGTAGAGCCTGTACAGATCGAGACAGAAATAGAACCAGAACCCGTTCCTGTGATAGTTCCTGTTCAGCAAGATACTGTTGTAGTGGAACCAGAGCCTGTTGCGGTTGAAGTAGAAGATGTTGAACCTTTTATTCAACCTATAAATCAACCAGAAGTTATTTCTGAACCCGAACCTGTTGTCCCAACAGAGGAAGAAATTATTGCAAGTAAGCCTGCTTATAATGTTTCTCAGAATGAAAAGATGTTTGTTGCAGATCCTGAATATGAAACAGATACGCCATATTATGAAGAAGAGGAATATGTTTCAGATGACATGCCTATTTGCCCGGATGGGGCGGCACCAGATATGAATGGTTGTTGTGCCGGTGAAATTTATACAGATATGGGAGATGCTGGTTTTAATTGCTGCCCAGAAACTGGTGGTGATTGTTTCCCGCCATTGTTTTGATAAAAAGCCTCATAAAGGGGCTTTTTTCTTGCATTGTTTACTTAAAAAATGTAAAATTTTATTTGTCGATGGGTGTTCTGTCGATGGGGTGTGAGAACCTCTGCGTAAGCGTCGGAATAAGTATCTGTGGCGCGCAATTTGCGCCAGTTTTATTATTACGATGAAAAATAAACTCCTGATCGTACTGGTCAGGAGGGTTCGCGGAATATTAACAATACGCGACACAATTCTTACGATTGTTCTCAACCTCCTGACCACCAATTACCTTGGTGGTTTTTCATTTAGAAAAAATCAGGAGTAAGAACATGAAAAAAACTTTTTTTATTTTATTGCTAATATCGGTTACACCTTTTTTGGGTGATTCTGCTTATGCATCTTCAAGTAGTGACTGTGATTTATGTAAAGCCTTATTAGGACAAGTAGATAAAGAGTGTATGGTTGCAATGAATTGTTCGGATGAGCAAATTATTGCTATAATGGAAGACACAGCGAGTATGCTGCCTGCAATGATGGCTAATCAGGCTAGGATTTTGATAGAGACTTATGGTTATGCTATGTCTCAACTATATAATATAGGGCATGATGTAGATACAGTTTGTAAAGAATTAGCATTATGTTCAAGTGGAGGAGGAACAGAACCCTGCCCTGATTGTGTTGGGTGTAATACGACAGATTGGCGTGCTGCATCTACTGGTTATCAGGCAAGAATTTATGAGGCGGTATGTAATTGTGGGGTTTGTAATACCAAAGTTGAATATAGGTGTGCAGATGGTTTTTATGGTAGTAGTACAAACGGTTCTTCTGGTTGTATACAATGCCCATCTTTAAATGGTGTGTATGCTCATTCTTATCCGGGTTCAACAACTGTGACTTCTTGTTATATAGCAGAAGGTGTTTATGTGTTAGATGATTCTGGAACTTATGTTTTTACACCGAATAATTGTTATTATTCAGAATAAAAAACCGCCTTTCGGCGGTTCTTTTAAATCTTTTCAATTATAACAAATGCAGCCGAATAATCATCTTGGTCTGTTATTGATAGATGTATTTTTGCATCCCCACCAGCAAGTTCTTTTAATGCTGCTTTTGCACCACCAGCAATTAATAATTCTGGTTTACCTGCATCATCATGAATAACAGATACATCAGAAAAAGCGATGTCTTCACCAAAGCCTGTTCCAAGTGCTTTTAAGCATGCTTCGCGTGCTGCCCAGAAATTAGCAAGATGTTTTTCTGCGTTTGCGTTATCTGTATCTGCATATTCCAGTTCTTTTTTTGTGAATATGCGCTGCTTTTTGAATGCAGACCAATCAAGAAATCTGCCGCATTCAACTAAATCAATTCCAATTCCAAGTATCACGGATGTTTCCTCCCCTAGATTGGTTAAACCGATATGCGCATACTATTAACTTTTCCCCGATTCGTGCAAGCAGAAAATATATTCTTGCTTTTATTTTATCACAATTGTATAAATACATTTCGTCGGGGCGTAGCTCAGCCTGGTAGAGTACTTGCATGGGGTGCAAGGGGTCGCAGGTTCGATTCCTGTCGCCCCGACCATTTTTTTAGTTGTTGCATTCTTTGGAAATGGTGTCAGATATTTGTTGGTCCATGGCAAATTGACGACCAAAAT
Organism: uncultured Alphaproteobacteria bacterium; assembly: GCA_944389265.1. Lineage (GTDB taxonomy): Bacteria > Pseudomonadota > Alphaproteobacteria > Rs-D84 > Rs-D84 > Enterousia. Next base: position 45,439 of record CALXLS010000002.1, on the reverse strand, counting down.
TTATTGCGCATGGGTCGCAGTCTTTGCGAATTTGCCCTGCTCTGCATGTGAATTTTATATTGTTGCATGCGCCTTTTATCTTTGTTGTTATCTTTTCATTGGCGTATTCATTTGCCATAATTAAATATTTTTCTGGTATGTTTTCTGGTGTGTATGCCCATAGACGAGCAACATAGTCGTTAACCCGTTTGGCACAAGGGTCGTTGTTTGTAATATGAATTACTTTTACTGTATCTGGTTCTTGGCTTTTTTCGCGACCGGTAGATATTATTAACCATGCTGTAAGCCATATACATATAATAACAATGAAAAATAATAGTATATATTGTGCGGTTTTAAAAGATGTCATTTGTTTTAGCATTTTTTATTACTCTTTTACATAAATTTTATCATATTATTATGCTATAAAATATATGTTTTTATTCCTTAAGTGTTTGATTTTTTCTTTCGGCTAAATTAAAATGTAGGCGAAAAATAAGGAGAATGATATGTTCGTTAAAGAAAAATTAAAAACATTCTCTTGGGTAAATGTCGGTAACCCAGACCATGAAGATTTTGAAAAATTACAAACAGAATACAAAATAGATGAAGATACTATATCCGATATTCTTGACCCCGATGAACAACCTAGGTTTGAAATAGAAGATGACTATAAGGTTATAATTGTACGTTTCCCTATTATTAACCGAGAAACAGATACCTTGTGGCATACTGAACCGTTATCAATCATTTATTCCGCAAATCGTGTTATAACAGTATGCCGTAAGCGTTGCGATTTATTAGATAAGATAAAAAGAGATGAAAAAACTTCGCGTGAAGAATTTATATTGAACATAATTTACTATATTGCAGAGTCTTATCTGCGTTCTTTGAAAGAATTGAATAAGCGTGTGATAGAATCAAAAAAAGTTCTTTTAGAACGTATACGCAAAAAAGAGTTAATGGCGCTGTTAGAAGTAGAAAATAGTTATACCCTTTATATGGCGGGGTTAAAAGGTAATGTCGCTGTGCTGGATAAATTGGAGAAAGTGCGAGGATTTGTAAAAACAGAAGAAACCAAAGAATTATCCGAAGATGCGCGTATCGAATTATCTCAGGGTATAGAAGTTGTGACTTCATATAGTAAAATGCTTAAGTCCATAAAAGAAACCTTTGAAAGTGTTATTAATATGGATTCTAATACGTATATTAATCGTTTGACTATGTGGAATATTATTTTGGTTGTCCCGACTGTCGTGGTCGGTTATTACGGTATGAATATGAAATTACCCTTTGCGGAAAATGAAGAAACGGCAACTGCTATATTTGTATTAATAATGATTTTGCTCTTGGGGTTCGCAATGTTTAGCATCATAAGACGAAGAGTAATGTAAAAAAACACCTAGGTTACTAGGTGTTTTTTTTATTCGTTTAGTGCTTTAAGAATATTTGAAAAATTATCGTGTACTTCACCCTGAACATCGACTTCAGAAAATTTAATTTTTGATTCATTCCTTAGCCATTCTATAACAGGCATAGTTGTGTTCCAAAATATATCCAGTCTATGTTGAATTGTAGATGTGTCTGCGTCGTCGGCGCGACCTCCACCCTCACGAATGCGCTTCTGAATGCGTTGTATCATGATTTCTTTCGGAACTTCTAAATATATTATGTGAATTTTAAATTTATCAGAATAGTTAGATATAAGCCATTTTGCTTGTTCTAAAGTTCGTGGAAACCCGTCTAGTATAATATCTTTTTTATCAGTTATATTATTTGCAACTATTTTTAATAATGTTTCGTGCGGGACTAAATCACCACGTGCAATAATGTCTGAAATATTTTTATCTGTTTTTGCTGCTTCGCGTAAAATAGCACCCGTTTCTATATGTTTGAAATCGTGTGTTTCACATAGCATTCTTGCAAAAGTGCCTTTGCCAACACCTTGCCCACCCATAAGTACAATCATTTTTTTCATGCTGTTCATTATAGCATAAAAAAAACAATCCGACAAGTATGTCGGATTGTTAATGAATACATGCAAGAATATTTTATTTCTTACTGTTTTCAATAGCAGCACCTAAAATATCACCCAATACAGAACCGCTGTCTGCTTGGTTTGCATATTCCTTTACTGCTTGTTTTTCCAATGTCACTTGCAAAGCGCGGATAGACAGTTTTACTGTGTTGTCATCAACTGAAACAACAGATGCTTCAACTGTGTCACCTACGTTAAATTTGCTTGTGTCCTGTTCCGCTTTTTCACGAGACAAGTCTGTGCGGCGGATGATACCCTTGATGTCATTTGGCAACGCCAAAATCAATTCGTCTGGTGTTATTTCAGATACTGTACCAGAAACAACTGCACCCTTTTTGATTGCTGCAGCGCTGCTGTCCGCACCTTCGGTCAACTGTTTGATGCCCAAAGTGATACGTTCTTTTTCTGGGTTGATATCCAAAATTTTTGCAGTGACTTCTTGACCACGAACGAATTTTTTCAATTCTTCTTCGTCCAATTTGTTCCAAGACAAGTCGGATATGTGTACCATACCGTCTAATTCAGGTGTCAAAGCAACGAATAACCCGAATTCAGTTGTGTTCTTGATAGGACCTGTGACAACGTCACCGACATTGTGTGTTTCTGCAAATTCTTTCCATGGATTTGGTTGCAATTGCTTGTAACCCAAAGAAATACGGCGTTTGTCTTGGTCTATGCCCAATACAACAACGTTGATTTCTTGACCGTTCTGCAGAACTTTGCTTGGGTGAATGTTTTTGTTTGTCCAGGACAATTCAGACATGTGTACCAAGCCTTCAATGTTATTGCCTAAATCAATAAATGCACCGTAGTCTGTCAAAGAAGATACTTTACCAGTTACTGTATCACCTACGTTAAATGCACGTGATGCATTTTCCCATGGGTCTTCTTCTAACTGTTTTGCACCTAATGAAATACGGTGAGATTCTGGGTCAAATTGTATAACTTTGACTTTGATTTTCTGACCAACGTGTACTAATTCACGTGGGTGATTTACGCGTTTCCAAGACAAGTCTGTAACGTGTAATAAACCATCGATACCGCCCAAATCAACAAATACACCGTAATCTGTGATATTCTTTACTGTACCTTCGATTACTGCACCTAATTCGATGTTTTTCATCGCTTCTTTCTGAGCAGCAGCGATTGTATCAGCCTGGATTGCACGACGAGATACGATTGCGTTTGTGCGTAAAGCATCCATCTTTAATACACGGAATTTGTCTTTTAAACCAATCAAAGATTTTGCATCACGAATTGGTTTGTGATCAACCTGTGAAGATGGCATGAATGCGAATACACCGTTGATGTCAACTGTGTAACCACCACGAACAACATCGATGATCGTTCCTTCTGGATCGATACCTTCTGCAACTGTCTTTTCCAATTCTTTCCATGCTTTTTCTGCACGTGCTTTTGTATAAGACAGAACTGCCGTACCTTCACGAGATTCATAGCGTTCTACGAATACGTCAATGATATCACCAACAGATGGAACAGATGCACCGAATTCTTTTAAAGGAATACGACCTTCTGATTTTAAACCAACGTCAACCATAGCGAAATCACCGCGGATATCTTTGACTGTACCTTTTGTTGCATACCCTTGTAAAGTTTCCTGTGAACCATAGTTTTGATCAAACATCTTCACAAAATCTTCACCGGATATAGGATTAAATAAATCTTTGGATAAATCTTTCATAAGAGAAATTTCATACAAAGTTTGCCGTCGCCAATTGCTTCTTGAAATAGCGAGGTCTTGTGGGGTTAATCGGATTGATAATGCGCCCACCCGCAAAATCTGACAAATTATAATGGCTTATTTGACAAAAAGCAAGTATTGTTTTGAGATTTTGGCGGAAAAGTTGGCTTTTTTCTGTTAAATATAAAAAACGCCCTTTGGGGCGTTTTGTTGATTGAGCTTTTTATGGTTAAAATGCCAATCTTGCACCTAGATAAATTTGATGGGATTCAATGTCTGTATCTATATTTCCGTCTGGACTTTCTATGGTAAATGTTGTGCTGTTCAAGTATCTGTAGCCAAGATCGAACATCAGATTGTCCATAGCAACATATGTAATACCTGCACCTAATTGCCATGCCATATTACTATCATCAACTTTTTCCCCGTCATCTATACTTGTCCAACCATAACCAAGACCTAAACTGACATATGGGGTTATTGTGGTGTCTGTTTTTATGTCTGCAAAGAAATTTGCTAGGACAGTGCTGTTTGTAGCGTCTGCACTGTCTATTTTTGCCGTGATATAGTTATATTCTACTTCTCCACGAATAGCAAACATTGGGTCGCTATATAATTCTAATCCTAATGCACCTGCAACCAAGAATCCGTTACCGTCTGAATCATAAACTGGGTTAGAAACACTTGTCATGTTATAACCGCCGCGTACTGCTGCATATGGTGTCAAATTCATAGCAGAAGCCGCAGAAACTGCCAGTACTCCTATAAAAGATGTTAATAATATTTTTTTCATGAAAGTCTCCTTCTTTCCAGTTGCGAATGTAGGCTTTTCCTTTTTCGCTTAATAATATGGTGCTATACGGTTTTTGGAAAAGCAAGATGAAATAAATTCCTAAAAAAACAGATATGCTTTTGGCATATCTGTTTTTATTTTCTGTTTTTTAATTAACGAACAGAGGCTTGTTGAAACAATTCTTCTGGTTTAACGCTTTTTTCTTTTGTTTTTACATGTGTCAACATAGCATCCAAGGCTTTGCGTTCGAATATCATTCCACGCAACATTGCCAAAGCATTTTGATTCTTGTTATAGAATTCAAATACTTGTTTTGGGTCTGGGTACTGTGCTGCTTCTGCCCAGATTGCTTGTTGCAAGTCATCACGAGAAACTTCAACTTTATTCTTAGTTCCCCATTCTGCTAAAATTAAACCTAGTTTAACACGACGTTCTGCTTCTTTGCGTTCTTTCTTTTCATCCCATTTATGGTCTTCGCCGCAATCTTTTTCGCAGTGTGCATGTTGGCGGTCATGTTCTTGTTTTGCCATGTTATATTCTTGTTCAACAAGAGTTTCTGGCAAGTCTAATTTTACTTTGTCTGCCAATTGGTCTAATAATTCGTTACGCATATCACGTTTTGAGGATTCTTCATATTGTTCGTTTATGATTTTGCGGATGTGTTCGCGTAATGCTTCTACGCTTTCCTGACCAACTGCTTTTGCTAATTCGTCATTTAGTTCAGGCAAAATATGTTTTCGTACTTCATGTACTTTGACTGCAAATCTTGCGTCTTTGTCTGCTAAATGTTCTGCATGATAATCTTTAGGAAACTTTACATTTACATCAAATTCATCACCTGCTTTGTGGCCAATAACTTGGTCTTCAAAGCCCGGAATAAATGCGCCAGAACCCAAAATTAAATGATGTTTTTCGGCGGCACCACCTTCAAATGCTTCGTCGCCCAAGAAACCTTTAAAGTCTATTACCGCGGTGTCGCCATTTTGTGCAACATAATCGTCCGCCTGTTTTTCGGCAATACTACGACTTTTGCGGATGTTTTCTAAAGATTTTTCAACTTCGGCTTCATCCAATGTTGTTGTTTTCTTTACAACAGTATATTTTTCTAAATCAATTTCTGGCAGTGTTGGTAAAATGTCAAATTCTAATGAATATTCTACATCTTTACCGATTTCCCAGCCTGCTAAATCTGCTTTCGGAGAACCCGCCAAGCGGATTTTCTTTTCTGCAATAAAATCATTTAAATCTTTATTCATTAATTTATCTACTGCTTCACCGTATGCAGATGCATTATATTTTTGACGAAGAACTGATAAAGGAATATGACCAGGACGGAAACCTGCCATTTTTGCTGTTTTCCCATATTCAGTTAAAATTTCATCGGCTGCTGCCTGCAAGTCCGCGGCAGAAATAGTGCCATTTACAGAATAATGTAAATCTTTGATTTTTTCTTTTTTAAACATGGTTTTCCCCTAAAAAAAATATGAATTGCTGAATGATTATACACAGTTTTTTTATAAACGCAATACAAACTTGATGCCTTTTTTCAGATAATAAAAAATCCGCCAAAAGGCGGATTTTTTGAACGGCAAACATATTAACGTTTGCTGAACTGTGTTGAACGACGTGCTTTGTGATGACCAAAGTGCTTACGTTCTACAACACGACTGTCGCGTGTCAAGAAGCCAGCAGTCTTTAAAGCCTTGCGTAGTTCTGGTTCTGCTTTTTCCAAAGCCTTGGAAATACCATGTTTTACTGCACCTGCTTGACCGGACAAACCACCACCCATAACAAATGCTTGTACGTCATATGCGCCATCGCGTTTTGTTACGCCAAAAGGTTGTGCAATAATCATTTGTAATACAGGACGACGGAAATATTCATTTACAGGTGTCCCGTTGACGATAATATTACCCTTACCTGCTGTCAAATAAACGCGTGCAACAGAATCTTTACGTTTACCAGTTGCATATGTTGCATTGGACAATTTTACTTCTGCAACAACTTTCTTTGCAGCGGCTTTTGCAGGGGCTGCTTTTTTAGTTGTTTTTACTGCTTTTGTAGCAGTTTTCTTTGTTTCTGTCATTATTCGCCCCTTTTATTTTTACGGTTCAAGCCAGCAAAATCAATAACAATTGGTTTCTGGGCTTCGTGTTTGTGTTCTGCACCAGCGTAAACATGCAGTTTTGTTAAACGTTGATTGGCCAAAGCAACTGCTGTACGACGACCCATCATACGTTTTACTGCATTGAATACCAACTTTTCTGGTTTTTCTTCGCGCATTTGACCCAAAGTACGTTCTTTGGTGCTGCCTGTCCACAAAGAGTGCCAGAAGAATTTTGTTTTATCTGCTTTTTTCCCAGATAAAGCAATTTTATCTGCATTTATAATGATTACATGATCACCACAATCCATGTTTGGTGTCCATGTTGGTTTGTGTTTGCCGCGCAGAATGTTTGCAGTATATGCTGCCAAACGACCCAACGTGCAATCTGTTGCGTCAATTAGATACCATTTGGCTTCTAATTCGCATTTTTTTAACGATTTTGTCGCTGCCATTGTTTTACCTTTTTTATTTTTTTAGCGCGACAATTATGCCCTGTCATACCAGAAAAGTCAAGAATTTTTAATATGGTATTATTGTACCGTATAAAGTATTATTTTAAAACAGACTGTTTTTCGCACATTTCGGAATAATATGGTGAATCTTTTGTCCAGATTATCCCTGTCTTTACTACTTTTGCGGGGGTACCGACGATTACGCAGTTGGGTTCAGAAAATTGCTTTGTGACAACAGAACGTGCGCCAACAACGCAATTATCTGGAATTGTAACGCCTTTTGCTATGTAAACATCTGAACCGCACCAAACTTTGTTACCTAAAACTATATCTTTGTTAGGGTTTAAAACCTTTTTGGTTTCCGCATCTAATATTGTGTGCCAATCACCAACACGCATAATTATGCCCCATGACATTAAGCAATCGTCACCTATTGTGACATCACCATTACCGTTGCATAATTCTATGGTCAGTAGGCTTGTCGTGGCAAAGTTTTTACCGATATATACGTTATTTATTGTTTTATAGTCTGCAGGTTTCTGAGTTTCTATATGTAAATAGCGGCGCTCAGTACTGCCTTGCATAGTTATATTTACGTTGTGTGAAATGTTTATACTTAGTTTTAATTTCCCTAAGGGTTCGTATAATTTTATATGGTTGTTGTTACCATAGAGAAATATTTTAGAACCTTTTAATTTTTTTATTTTTTTTACTGTTCCGTCAAGAGCAACAATTTCAACAGAATTATTTTTACCTTTGTCTATTATGTAATGGTGGTGCTTTTTATAAGATAAAATGATTTTTTTTATAAGATTTTTAATCGATTTCATCGATTTATTCCTTTGATAAGTTGATAGTAGATATTTAACGGTTTCGCACTAATAAGTGAGAAACCGTTTTTTTGTTTCTGCTTGGGTTGGTGTTTAAATTGGTAATACAATTCTTACTTTTAAACCGCCTAATTCGCTATTTTCTAGGAACATTTGACCGCCGTGGTTTTCTATTGCAGTCTGAGCAATTGACAAGCCAAGCCCTGTACCACCAGTTTGATTGCCACGTGCTTCGTCAAGACGAACAAATGGGCGTAATGCATCGCGCTTTTTATCGTCTGGAATACCAGAACCGTCATCTTCAATGATGACTTCTACTTGTTCAGCAGAATCTTTTTCTGTTATGCGTATCTTCTTTTTTGCGTATCTTGCCGCATTTTCTATTATGTTGCTGAATGCGCGAGCTAAAGCCATAGGACGAGCATAAAATTGTGCAGGTTCTTCTGGAAAATCTGTTTCTATTTTCTTTGTTGGTGCCGCATCACGTGCAATACGTAATAGCATCGCAGGTAATTCTGTTGCCTGTTCTATTTCAGGCATTTCACCGCGTGCAAACGCTAAATAACCGTTTACCATTTCTGTCATGCGGTCAATGTCGCGCAATAAATCTTGTTTGGATGCTTCGCCTGTTTCTACGGCTAAACGCATTCTGGTTAAAGGTGATTTTAAATCGTGACTGACAGCATTTAACATGTCTGTTCTTGTGCGGTTATAACGATTTAAACGTTCTTTCATAGTAATCATCGCAGTTGCTGCTTCTCGGATTTCTTTTGAACCTGCTGGTTGGAAACCTGGTGCATCTAAACCGCGCCCAAATCTACTTGCAGCCTTGGCAATTCTTCTTATACTGCGTGTATGCATAATTATAAATGGCGTAATTAAAATAGACACAATCAGAATAGAACCAATTAACCAAATTATAAATACTTCTGTGCTGGTTGAATATATTCTATATAAAGATGTACCAAAAGTAGCGATTTTACCGTCATTTGTCGGTACATCTATGAACACAAGGCGTTTGCCTTTGTCTATATATATTTGCGCAGGACGCTTAAGCCGGTTCGATAATTCAGAAGCCAAAAGCCCTGCTTCACGAGATTCATTGTCATTATGACTTGGTCTGTTTAATTTAGAATTTATTGTGACATTTATGCCTATGTCTTTTGCCATAGACTGAACAGCGGTTTTTTCGCCATTGTCCATAAGATTCATCATTGTGACAATTTCACCAGATAAACTGCGCGCCAAAGTTGCGTGTACACGTGCCCAGTGGTTGCCAAAGAATACATTGGCAATTATAACCTGCGCTATAATTAATGGGATTAAAATCATTAATATTGTGCGCCATAAAAAACTACGTGGTATAAGCCTCATGTTTTATTCCTTATTTGTTACGTCATAGTCTGAGGTTGCGTTCTGAATAATTTTATATCCGCGCCCTCTAATAGTTATTATGTCTATATTTGATAATACAACATTTAATTTGTTGCGCAAGCGTTTTGCAACCATGGGGGCTGCTGCTGCAATATTACCAACAGGATTGGTCAGGTTTTGTAAAAGTTTTTTTTCCTCGCCAGATAACGCCAATAATTTAGGAACAGAATTTTTTTCTGTTTTTATAAAAAATTCGTCTTCTGTAAATATTAGACCTTCTGGAAGTTTAGGGTCCAAGGTTACGCTTTTCCTAATTATATTGTTTAATCTTAATGTAAGTTCTTTTAATTGAAAAGGTTTCGCAAGATAATCATCTGCACCGCAAGACAAACCATCTATGGCGTTTTCGGGCCCCGTCATGGCTGTTAACATTATTACAGGTGTTCGATTACCTTGATTGCGTAATTTTTTTAGAAAACTTAAGCCGTCTTGACCTGTCATCATACGGTCTAGTACGATTGCATCAACCTTCATTCTGCTTAATAATACTTCGCCCTCTTCTGCAGAATTTGCGCTTAAAACTTCAAAGGTTTCATTCCGCAGACCATGTGCCAGCGTTTTGCGCAGAATATCGTCGTCATCAATGATAAGAATTGTTCTGTTCATAACGAATAGTAAAACCCCAGTGTCCAAAAATTTGTTTGAACCACCGGCAGATTTATTTCTTCAGTGGTTCTACTGCATATTCACCTGGTTGAATTGTACGCATTGCGCTGTTTGGGCCCATCATGTCTTCTTCCATGTCGACCGCTGCGCGAAACTGCATTCCACCAGTTGTGAATTCTGTCTTAAACAATGCGTAACCAGTACCGCCACCGGTGGTTGGTCCTTGCATTCCCAAAGAATAATATCCGCCTAAGATTCCGTAGTCTAAATCAATATAGTCTATGCTGACCAATAATGATACATTGCTTAACCCATCACTGGTCATATTGCAAGTAAATTCACGGTTAGATAATGTTGCTTGTGAATTAATAGGTACCATAATATCCATAATTGTCGGTTCACATTGACGATCAATACCATTTACCAAAAATTCGTATGTCATACCAACCGTCGCTTTCGATAGCCCCGTTGACACATTTACTTGTGAAATAGTGGCTTTCGGTATTTTTACCAGCGCATTTGCAATTCCGCTGCGTACAGGAAATGATATACCAGACTGCAGGCAATCGCGTGAAAATGGGTCGGCTTCACAAATATATACACGAGAATGTGAATTCATCATGAACATATTTGCAAGGCTGTTAAATAAGAATGTGCGAGTTATTCTATCATTCAGTCTTGTACAACCAAAATTTCTACATATTATCATAGGTCTGTCTGCAAACATAACCCCAGGATGTAAAGCAGACTCTTGTTCACGAGCATTTATTATGTTTTGATCATAGTCAAGGCTATCTGCACGTTCCATAAACTCTGTTTCTGGTATGAAATTAGGGTCGTCGGGATATGCATAATATGATTGGACAGGTGTTTCTGTATATATGGTTTGAAAGTTATCGTATACGATTTCTTCGGTCGCAGCATTAGCATTTACTGCGAATAAAGTCATAAAAACCGCCATTAAAACGTATCTTGACATGTCAAAACCTTTTTTCTCTCTGATAAATCTTAGAACATTACGCGCCCCCGTGTCAAAACAAAAATATTTTTATTGAAAAATGCATCGCGTTTGTTCTATAAGTAAATCAAGATTGAACTTTAAGGATGGAAAAATGGTTGATATTGTAATTTCTGGTGACGCGGGTAAATTGCATGCCGTTTATCATAAGGCTAGTGCACCAGCCGCGCCGTTGGCGGTGGTTTTATCTGGAAATCCAAGACAGAAACATCATATGAATGATAGAGTTTCATATGCCATGTTTCGTGCTTTTATGGATGCGGGTTTTTCAGTGTTGCGTTTCAACTATCGTGGGGTAAATGACTCAGAGGGTGCAATAGGTACAACATCTGAGAATATGTTGGATATCGCGACCGTAATAGATTGGATTCAGAATAAAAACGAAGATAGTGATAAAATATGGCTCGCGGGGAATCAATTGGGGGCATGGTATGTTTTACAGGCTATGATGCGCAGACCAGAGGTTTCTGGGTTTGCATTAGTATCCCCTGACCCATCTATATCTGATTTTGCGTTCTTGTCCCCTCGCCCAAATCGTGGCTTGTTATTACAGGGAGCCGCAGAATCTGATGATGCGAAGGCTTTTGCTACTCACTTAACACAAATTCTAAAAAAGCAAGCACAAATAGATTTGGAAACTATTCGGGTTAAAAATGCAGATGAAAATTATTCTCAACCTGCTGATTTACGCCAGATGTATAACGATTTAAAGGCTTATATAGGCAGAGAAAACGAAGAAAACAAGTTATTGTAAGGTTTGGAAAACGTGCAAACTAATGATAGATTTTTAGACCCAAATATCCCAGACGAAATGGCTGCTTCAATTCGTCCGCATGTGTTGTCTGATTTTATAGGACATGAAAGTTTAAAGCAGAACTTATCTGTCTTTATATCAGGTGCCAAGCAGCGTGGTGAGGCGATGGATCATGTCTTGTTATATGGTCCCCCGGGACTGGGAAAAACTACTTTGGCGCATATCGTTGCAAATGAATTGGGAACAAATTTTCGTGCAACTGCGGCACCTATGTTGACAAAACAAGGTGATTTGGCGGCTATATTAACTTCTTTGGAACCGATGGATGTGTTATTCATAGACGAAATTCATAGATTACCGACGGCAATCGAAGAAGTTTTATATTCGGCTATGGAAGATTTCAAGTTGGACATTATGTTGGGTGAAGGGCCTAGTGCTAAAAGCGTTAGAATTGACCTGCCTCCGTTTACGTTGGTTGGTGCAACAACTCGTACTGGGTTGTTGTCTAATCCGTTGCGTGATAGATTTGGTATAGATTTAAGGCTTTCTTTTTATTCACCGAAAGATTTAGCAAAAATTATAATGCGTAGTGCAAATATTTTAGGGTCGCCTATTGATGAAGTTGGTGCGGAAATGTTAGCTAAAAGTGCCCGCGGTACACCGCGTATAGCAAATAGACTATTAAAACGAGCACGGGATTTTGCAACTGCATTAGGCAGAAAAGATATAACTGCAGATACTATAAAAACAACTTTGGTTCAGTTGCATATTGACGGTTGCGGTTTGGATGAAATTGACCGTGAGTATATGAATACCATTGTCAAGCATTATGCAGGTGGGCCTGTTGGTATCGAAAACTTGGCTGCGGCATTGTCTGAACCCGCAGATACAATAGAAGATGTAATAGAACCTTACCTTATGCAATTAGGATTTATTCAGCGTACACCGCGCGGTAGAATAATAACAGATGCGGGGTATGCTCATTTGGGACTTGAAAAATAATCGTAAAATAAAAGGAATATATTTATGATGGGAATTGATACTGCTAGGGTTTTTCTGCCTCGGGCGACTGGTTTTGCATCCAAAGTAAAAACTTATGGAATCAATACCTTGGGGTATGACAGACATCGGTATGATATATATAAACTTGTTGGTAATAGGGATGATATAAATTTAGCAGGTAATTTTTACGAATTTTTGTCTTGTTTTTATGATATTGATTTATCTTATGTACCTAAAAATCGCCCGTATGTTCAATATGTGGACTTCCTTAGAGCAAATGGTGGTGGTTTTAAAGCCTGTGATGAAAAGACTATAGATGATTTAAGAAATAATTATAATACGTTGGTTTTAACGGATGATAAAGAAAGTGATTTTGTTGCACATGTCTTTTATACCCTTAGGTATCAACAATATTGTGGACGTTCTTTTGAATATGATAAAGAAATTCCGAAAAGATTTCAAAATATGAAAGACGCAAAGATGCAAAAATTGTTAGGTGAAGTATCGGGACATCAAAATATACGGTAGATAATATTAGAGGTAAAAATGAAAATTTATAAGTTCCCTTTTTCTGTTGCGTATGCAGATACAGATGCGGGTGGAATAGTTTATCATGGACGATATATAGAAGTTGCAGAACGTGCGCGTATGCAGTTTTTACGTGGTATTACGTTTCCTGATGGTGATATTGGTTTCGTTGTTCGTGAATTAAATATAAAATATATCCAACCTTTGAAACTTGGGGAAGATTTTATTGTTGAAAGTCAGATTACAAAAATTGGTGCGGCGTCGCTGTCTGTTGAACAAAAATTCGTGAAAGAAAATAATGTTTGTGCTATACTAGTCGCAACAGCAGCTTATATAGGTGCAGATTTACATCCGAAAAGGATACCTGATTTCATAGTGGCTAAAATGAGATAAAATAAAGGGGAAAAAATGACAAATACTTTTTCATTAGCAACGTTGTTTACTGGTGATTTGATGACTCTGTTCATTTCACTGGTTTTGGTCTTGGGAAGTGTTATTTCTTGGGCGATAATAATTGAAAAAATTCGCTTGTGGCGCTTTCAGAAAAGAAGTCCTGTGAAAGTAAAAAATAATGATAATTTATCAGTTGTTGCAGATAAATTAATAAAACCATTTGATAAAAATTTGTGGTTCTTATCGATGGTTTCTTATGTTGCGCCGTTCATCGGTTTGTTTGGTACAATTTGGGGGGTTATGGATTCTTTCGCTTCAATCGGTGTAAATCAGTCTGTTAGTATTGGTGTTATTGCACCGGGGTTGGCAACTGCGTTGGGAACAACCGCTTTGGGCTTGATTGCCGCGGTTCCTGCTGCAATCGCATACCAGTATTTTAGTAAAAAAGCAGATGATTTATATGATAATTTAACGGAAACGTGTAGAGAACTAAAAACATCCAAATTTAAGCATAAATAGGAATAAAATTATGTCGCGTAGAAGATTAAGAAATTCAGATGCTAGCATTTCTTTAACACCTATGATTGATATAATGACGGTGTTGCTGGCGGTATTTATGGTAACGACACCTATGTTGACAACGGGTATTGATTTAGACTTACCTCGTGCTGGTCATTCTGCGCTATCCGGTAATGATCACGCAATACAAATTAGTGTTGATTCTGCAGGTAGGTATTTTGTTGGTGAAACACAAGTGTCTTTGGATAACGCTGTTAAGCGCGTTATTGCTATGCGTGGTGAAAACCCGCAACTGACAATTATGATAAATGGTGATAAAAGTGCCGATTATGGTGCAGTTATGGCCGTTATGGGGAAACTGAAAGACGCGGGGTTTCAACGCGTTGGGCTTAGAACACAACTAGAAAATTAATAAAATGAATATTGCTGACAGATTTTCTTCAGAAAATTTATTGATGTCTGTATGCGGGCATTTGGCTCTTATTGCAATAATGATAACTTCTTTTGTTGTTGTCGTTGACCGGGCCAAGATGGTTGCACCTGACCGTATAGAAATAATGGAAATAGATTTAAATACGATTCGGGTCAGTGGTGATGAAACTATCCTGCATAATGTTAACCCTGATGTTGAACCAGAACCTGCAACCGAAGAACAACCAAAATCGTTGGAACAACCAAAAGCAGAAGAACCTGTGCCGGTTGAAGATGAAACTATTGAAACACCAACTTTGGTTGAGGAAAAGCCAGAACCTGTTCAAGAAGAAGTAAAACAGGAAGAAAAGAAGGAAGAACAAAAAGAAGAAGCACCGCAACCTAAAAAGAAAAAAACAGTTGTTCGTGTAAATCGCGAGGTTGTTTCTTTAGATAGAACTTTGACAGTCTCTGTTGTTGATGCGTTGCGTGTCGCGATGACTCGTTGTTGGACAATTGATACGACACGTCCGGATATAGAAAATATCCGTGCGGTTGCGCATTTGACTATGCGTAAAAATGGTACGGTTCGTGACGTATGGTTTGAATCTGCTGCGCGTGAACAAACGGACCCTGCGTTCGCATATGTTCTGGAAACTATACGGCGTGCAATAGATGTTTGTCAGCCTTTTAAAATGTTGCCACCGAATGAGTTTGATAAGTGGGAAAAGATACAATTAACTTTTTATCCAACACAAGGAAAAGTTATGTAAAAAACGCCCATAATGGGCGTTTTTTCAGATGCACTATAAGCCGGATTCTGTTCTGCCGAGGTCTCGTTTTTTATGACCAAACCAAGGTAGTGAGCATAATCAATCTGCATAATGTGTTACCACAAGATGTCAAGCCTTCTACCCGTCCCCAACATGGGACATGTATAGGGGACCTATTTGAAGTTGCTGCGCATAGAGATTGCCCGTTTCACTCGAATTTAATCGATTCGTCACTGTTGCTCTAATCGTCGGATTACTCCGCTCGGTCATTAGCCGATATGCTGTCCCAAGCAGTCCGGACTTTCCTCCGCTTGTTTATGGCGGTTATGCTCTGCGCATCTGTGAGATAAATTCTAACATTTGTTTATCAAATTTCAATTTAAAATAACAATAAGGGGATTTTTTACTTGCAACACATGGCATATTTTTCATAAAATAGTTACAAAAGAGAAAAAAAAGTGAGAAGAATGTCTAGATTTCTGCGAATTTTTGCTTGTTTGGGTTTAATGTTTTTTGTCGGTAATGCGTTGGCTGCTGGGTATACCTGTCCTTCGTATAAGAAGTATACCAGTTGTAATTCTGGGTATTATATGACTTCAAGTTCGTCTTCTACGACATGTAATACTACACCAGCAACTGGGAATGCTTGTCGCCCATGTTCTGTTTATGGGTCTAATTATACCTGTGCGGGCGGAACCAGTTGTCCAAAAGCAAGCACCGTAACTTGTTCTGCAGGTTATTATTTGCCGGCCAATGGTTCTTCTTGTTCTGCATGTGGTGGAAATGGATACTGGTGTCCAGGGGGAACTTTTACTCCGTCAAGTAGTGCTCAGGGACGTAATTCTGTTTCTAATGGGTATTATACAACTGGTGGTACATCAACAACACGCACTGGGCAAACTAAATGCGAGGCGGGATACTATTGCTCTGGTGGTGTAAGAAATGCATGTAGTGGATCCTTGCAATATCAAGATACAACTGGCGCTACAAGTTGTAAGAGTGTTTCTACGGGGTATTATAAGTCTAGCAATAGTGCCCAAGCACAGTGCCCGTCGGGGTATAGAAATATTGCCGCAACTTCTCAAAGTGAATGTGTGGGTAGTTTTTCAAAAACAGGTTCGCAGGTGAATGGTTCTACGCCAACAAATTGTTATTCTGTAACTGCGTGGAATTCTTGTACACCAGGAACATGTACTTATACGAAAAAATATAGTGGAACAATTGTTTCTGATTGTACACCAAGCAACTGTACAAAAACGGCAGATACTACGACTGGTAAGGCTGGGTATTATGGGTATTCGAATGGTTCTGGTCAGGCTTGTTCATCATGTAGTTCGTTTAATTCAAGTTATCCATCATCAGATAATGGTGCAGCAAATAGTAATTATTGCTATGCAACAAAAACAAAAACAGGTTCACAGGTTAATGGTTCTACACCAACGAATTGTTATTCTGTAACTGCGTGGAATTCTTGCACACCAGGAACATGTACTTATAAGGATTATTATGGGGCTACAGATACAACTTGTACTCCGACGAATTGTACAAAAACAGCAAAAACTACGACTGGTAAGGCCGGGTATTATGGGTATTCGAATGGTTCTGGTCAGGCTTGTTCATCATGTAGTTCGTTTAATTCAAGTTATCCATCATCAGATAATGGTGCAGCAAATAGTAATTATTGCTATGCAACAAAAACAAAAACAGGTTCACAGGTTAATGGTTCTGTGCCTACGAATTGTGCAAGTGTGACATCATGGAATAGTTGCACGCCAGGAACCTGTACATATAAGGACTATTATGGGGTCACGGATACAACTTGTACTCCAAGTAATTGTACAAAGACACCTGCGGCAGTTACTGCAAATTCTGGTTATTATGATGCAGGCACAACATGCTCTGCATGTCCGTCAGAGTACCCAAATTCTGATGCAGGTAATGATGGTGGCATAACAAAGTGTTATAGTAATACAAAGTCACGTGCATGGACCGGTAGTCAAACTTCGTGTTCGCTGCCAACCGGGTGTGAGTCTAGAACTTGCAATAGTTGTTCTAATCCATCATGTGATTATGTTGCCTATTCAAACTCTGCAGGAACAGGCGATGGAACTGTAAAAAGTGGGTGTAGTACTAATAATGCATCCTGTCAGCAAACTGTGAAGTCTGTGACTGCAAGTGCTGGACGTTATGTAAGTGGAACTTCTTGCCCTGCTTGTGCGGCTGGTACATATCAGGGAACAGATGGTAGTACAGCAACAAGTTGTTCGGCATGTACTGGACGTACAAAGTATAGTGCTGCGGGCGCAAGTGCGTGTAGTACTGTGACAAGCGGTTATTATACAACTGGGTGTAATTCTAGTGGTAATAATTGTACAGGCCAATCTGCTTGTGGTGGTAATGCATATTATTGTAGTGGTGGTGTAAGAAATAATGTTTCAAGTGGATATTATTCTACAGGTGGAACGTCTACAACACGTACCGGACAATCGCAGTGTACTGGTGCAACTTATTGTTCAGGTGGCGTTCAAAATAATTGCCCTACAAATTATGATGATGAAACTGCTACAGCAGGAAAAACTTCGGCAAGTCAGTGTAAGATAAATTGTTCTGGTGGTTACAGGGTAACAACTGCGAATGGAACATGTAGTGCGATAACAAGTGGTAATGTGTATATAGGCGCACATAGTGTATCGTACGGCAGTACGTCACCTGCAGCGACCTCATGTCCGACAAGTTATACGATAAGTGGTACAACAGCGGCAGATCATGACGCGAAGTCAGACTGTAAGATAAGTTGTGCAGCAGGTACGAGAGTAGCGAGTGCGGATGCGGCATGTACGACACCGACAGGAAGTTGGTATACAGGCGCACATACAGTATCAGCGGGCTCTACATCGGGAACGAATGTGAAGTCATGTGTGACGGGTTATGCAACTGCTAATACTTCGACATCTACGGATCACGATGCATCGACAGACTGTAAGATAAGTTGTTCTGCGGGAACGAGAGTAGCGAGTGCGAACGCGACATGTACAACGCCAAGTGGTAACTGGTATGTTGGTGCACATACAGTAAGTCAAGGCAGCACGAGTAGCGTCAGCAGTTGCTTAACGAACTATACGATAAGTGGGACCGCGGCAACAAATCACGATACAGCAAGTGACTGTAAGATAAGTTGTTCTGGTGGAACATATTTAGCGAGTACGAATGCAACCTCATGTTCTAGCGTAGGTACTGGATATTGGGCGGCAGCGTCTACGGTAAGCCAAGGTAGCACATCTAGTAGGACACAGTGTCCGGCTGGATATAGGGATGGAGCAGCAGCGAGTGCACAGAGTGGCTGTAAGATGAATGTACCAGCAGCGGAGTATGTAAAGACAGCGAATGATGCAGAATCTACAGCATGTGGCACGGGTACATATAAAGCAGCGCATACAGTAAATTATGGAAGCACATCGACCTGCTCTAGTTGTCCGAGTGGTTATGATGATGGAGCAGCAGGAGCGGCACAGAGTGATTGTAAGATGAGTGTTGCAGGAGGTAAGTATGTTGCAACTGCGAATAGTGCGACACAGTCTACTTGTGCTAACTGGACTTATAAAGCAGCGCACACCGTAAATTATGGTAGTACATCAAGTTGTTCTTCTTGCCCTGCTTTAACTAGTGGTTGGAGTAAGAAGGATAGTGCTGGTACTGGGTGGAGTAGTTTATCAAGTTGCGTACAAGTAAGTGGAACGCCATCTAATTGTGCTTCTGGTAATTTGAAGCAGACAGCGGCAAGTTCTACGACGTGGGGTTCGTCAAGTGTTAATACAGCGTTAAGTGCTAATCCTAAGTACTATGTAAATGGAACGTCTTGTTCTGCATGCCCTGCTGGAAGTTATTGTACGGGGGGAACCGCTGCGGCAACGAAGTGCGCGATAGGTTCATATAGTACAGGTACTGCAAGTGCATGTACAGTATGTGGTGCTGGTAAAACTACTGCAAGCACAGGAACAACCGCTGCATCAAGTTGTACATCGTGTACATCGATATCAGGTTTATCTACATGGGCGACACCGTCATGGTCTGCAAATACAGTAAGTAATTTGTGTACTGTTGGAACATGTAGTGCGAACTATTATA
The DNA here is from genome assembly GCA_944389265.1 of uncultured Alphaproteobacteria bacterium. Classification (GTDB taxonomy): domain Bacteria; phylum Pseudomonadota; class Alphaproteobacteria; order Rs-D84; family Rs-D84; genus Enterousia. The sequence goes on along the minus strand of CALXLS010000002.1, from coordinate 25,975 downwards.
AGAGTGGGAATACTTGCCCGACATGTAGTAGTGGAACTAATGGTGATTACACAAAGAGTTCGGCTGGTACAACGAGTGTAAATAGCTGTTATTTGACAACAACTGCTGGTAATTATGTTGCAACTGCGAAAGCGGGTCAAGTGACTTGTGCAGCTGGTGGTTGGTGCCCAGGTAATGTAAACATCTATTATGGTACAGGGACAACAACTGGTGGTAGGACAGCATGTTCTACTTTGGGGACTGGGTATACTAATACAAGTACTGGTCAGAGTTCTAATACAAGTTGTTATTTACCTGTTGCGGCTGGTAGTGTTCGAGTTGGAACGAGTGGTACAACATTAGATACATGTGATGCTGGAACTTATAAGGGCGCGCATAATGCGTATTATGGAACAGAATACAGTTGCAGTGTATGTGGTAATAATCAGTATTCTAATGCAGGTGCAGGAAGTTGCACAGCATGTAATACGACTAATGGGTACACAAATAGTGGAACATCTGCTTCTAGTCACGCTGGTGTAGCATCGTGTAAGACTACGTGCGATGCTGGTGAATATGTTGCTTCTGCAGGAGCTGCATGTTCTAGCGTAGGTACTGGTTATTGGGCAGCTTCTAAGACCGTAAGCCAAGGAAGCACATCTAGTAGGACACAGTGTCCGGCTGGGTATAGGGATGGTGCGGCTGCAGGTGCACAGAATCAATGTAAGATGAATGTTCCAGCAGCGGAGTATGTAAAGACAGCGAATGATGCAGAATCTACAGCATGTGGCACAGGAACATATAAAGCAGCGCATACAGTAAATTATGGAAGCACATCAACCTGCTCTAGTTGTCCGAGTGGCTATGATGATGGAGCAGCAGGAGCTGCACAGAGTAGTTGTAAGATAAATTGTTCTGGTGGTTACAGGGTAACAACTGCGAATGGAACATGTAGTGCGATAACAAGTGGTAATGTGTATATAGGCGCACATAGTGTATCGTACGGCAGTACGTCACCTGCAGCGACCTCATGTCCGACAAGTTATACGATAAGTGGTACAACAGCGGCAGATCATGACGCGAAGTCAGACTGTAAGATAAGTTGTGCAGCAGGTACGAGAGTAGCGAGTGCGGATGCGGCATGTACGACACCGACAGGAAGTTGGTATACAGGCGCACATACAGTATCAGCGGGCTCTACATCGGGAACGAATGTGAAGTCATGTGTGACGGGTTATGCAACTGCTAATACTTCGACATCTACGGATCACGATGCATCGACAGACTGTAAGATAAGTTGTTCTGCGGGAACGAGAGTAGCGAGTGCGAACGCGACATGTACAACGCCAAGTGGTAACTGGTATGTTGGTGCACATACAGTAAGTCAAGGCAGCACGAGTAGCGTCAGCAGTTGCTTAACGAACTATACGATAAGTGGGACCGTGGCAACAAATCACGATGCAGCAAATGACTGTAAGATAACATGCTCTGGTGGAAGTTATATTGCAGCAGCAAATAATACATCATGTTCTGCTGTTGGTGCGGGATATTGGGCAGCAGCATCAACGGTATCGCAAGGGTCGGCAGGTGTAAGAAATGCTTGTGATGCAGGATTAACAACTATAGGTTCTGGTGCAGGCGCAGACGAAGCCGCAGACTGTGGACGTGTCTTGAACTTTAACGGTGAAAAAATTTACCTGCGTAGTGAAAGCAAGACAACACCGTCCTTGAATGTAAGCATTAACGGTACAACATATTATGGAAATATGAGTACTGCTACAAAGGGAAGTCTGCGAATAAAGTCTGGTACAACTACTTACTCGGTATATGACGATAGTATGTAATAAAAAACCCGCATAATGCGGGTTTTTTATTGATATTATAATTTCGTATGCAATTTGACTTTTTTATTCAATTTTAAAAAATTATCTTTTTTCACCCTGGTGTTTTGCCGCGTTTAATGCTGTGCGTAATGATTGTTCCGCAATCTGTCTTATCTTTTGTGCAAATGTGCGCATGTTCATAGCATCTGCAACACTGTCACCAAATATTTGTGCAATATATTCTATCTGTGTCGGTGCAATTACAAATACTTCACTGGTTATACTTGACGGATTTAAACGATGTACACTTTCTCTCATGTAAATTACCCCCATAAATAGTCAAAATAAATGCAAAATTAATGGCTAAATTCAAAATTCTTTAATTTTGCTACTTGTTTGTTTTTCTTAATGCATTATATCATAAAGTATCTTGACCGCAAGGCGCAAAATTGCTATACCTTTCAAGACAAGATAAGGAAAAAAGTATGTTAAAAAATGTAATTGGTAAAATTCTTGGTTCTGCAAACGACAGAATCGTCAAATCTTATGATAAAATTGTTTCTTTAATCAATGATTTAGAACCTAAATATCATGCGATGTCTGATGAAGAATTGCGCGCGCAAACAGATGTCTTGCGTAAACGCATAGCCGATGGCGAAAAAGAAAAAAATATTCTGCCTGATGCGTTTGCCGCAGTTCGTGAGGCTTCAATCAGAACAATCGGATTGCGTCACTTTAACGTTCAAATGATTGGTGGTATGGTTTTGACAAATGGTCAAATCGCCGAAATGAAAACTGGTGAAGGTAAAACGTTGGTCGCAACTTTGGCACTATATCTGAAAGCTTTGTATGGCAAAGGTGCCCATTTGATTACTGTAAACGACTATTTGGCTTCGCGTGACGCAGAATGGATGGGGCAAGTCTATCGTTTCTTGGGCATGTCCGTCGGTATAATTCAGCATGATATGACTGATGATGAACGTCGTAATGCTTATGCTTGTGATATTACTTATGTGACTAATTCTGAATTGGGCTTTGATTATCTGCGTGATAATATGAAGTTTTCTAAGGCTCAACAAGTGTTGCGCCCATTGTTCTTTGCTATTGTCGACGAAGTTGATAGTATTTTAATCGATGAAGCGCGTACACCTCTTATCATTTCCGGTCCTGCAGAAGATACCAGCGAACTTTACGAAAAAGTTGATGCTGTTGTTGCTAAGTTAGGTGAAGACGATTTCAAGAAAGATGAAAAAGATCGTCATGTGACCTTAACAGAAACTGGTGTTGATACTGCGACAAGATTATTAAAAGAAGCAGGCTTGTTGATAGGGGATAATTTGTATGCTTCTGAAAATGCGGCGCTTGTTATGCATATTCAGCAGTCTTTGTTGGCGCATCATTTATACCAGAAAAATGTTAATTATGTTGTAAGAAATGGTGAAATACTTATTGTAGATGAATTTACTGGGCGTGTTATGACAGGAAGACGCTTTGGTAAAGGTTTGCACCAGGCAATCGAAGCAAAAGAACATGTAAAAGTTCAACCCGAAAATCAGACGGTTTCCAGCATTTCTTATCAGAACTTATTCCGTTTGTACCCTACTCTGTCTGGTATGACGGGTACAGCTATGACGGAAGCAGCAGAATTTGAAGAAATTTATAAATTGCGTGTAGTTTCTATCCCAACAAACCGCCCTGTTGCGCGTATCGACCATCATGACGAAATATATCGCAACAAGGAAGAAAAGTATGATGCAATTATAAAACAAATTGCTGAATGTATGGAACGCAAACAGCCTGTTTTGGTTGGTACGGTATCTATTGAAAAGTCAGAAGAATTAGCAGCGATAGTTCGTAAAAAACTTGGTATTGAACCTGCTGTTTTGAATGCAAAGCATCACGAGTCCGAAGCGAAAATTGTCGCACAAGCAGGTGCACCAGGTGCGGTCACTATTGCAACAAATATGGCCGGTCGTGGTACTGATATTAAATTAGGTGGTAACGCAGAAGATTTAATTGCTGCGCTTGACCCAGAAGACCCAGAATTTGAAGTAAAGAAAAAAGAAATCTATGAAAGAATAGAAGCTAATAAAAAACTTGTTCTGGAAGTTGGTGGTTTATATGTTATCGGTACAGAACGTCATGAATCACGTCGTATTGATAATCAGTTGCGTGGGCGTAGTGGTCGTCAGGGTGACCCAGGGGATTCTAAGTTCTTCTTGGCGTTGGACGATGATTTAATGCGAATATTTGGTGCGGCTCGGTTAAATGGTATGCTGACAACACTGGGCTTGAAGACGGGTGAAGCAATTACCCACCCTTGGATTACAAAAGCCTTGGAAAAAGCACAGAAGCGCGTTGAAGCAAGATATTTTGAATCTCGTAAAGAGTTATTAAAATATGACGATGTTATGAATGAACAACGTGGGGTCGTCTATAAGCAACGTGATGATTTAATGGTATCAGAAGACCTTTCTCCACTGGCAAAAGAAATGATTGGTGATGTTGTCGAAATCATCTGTGAAAATAATATCCCAGAAAAATCTCATCCTATGGATTGGAATACCCAAGGAATTCACGATATTATGTTGCGTGTATTTGCTTTGGATATTACAGATATAGAAAAATGGAAAACAGATGAAACTATAACAGAACGTAAGGCTTATGAAACTTTATTCAATTTGGCTATGCGTCGTTATAACCATCAAGCAGAAAAATATGGCCCAGAATTAATGCAGATGGCTTCGCGTCAGATGATGCTGGGGGCGTTGGATGCAGTATGGAAACGTCATCTGCAACAAATGGATTATTTACAAACAGCAATCGGGTTACGCGGATATGCACAGAAAAATCCTTTGTATGAGTATAAGCGCGAAGCATTAGAGTTATTTAAGAATACGATTAATAACTTTAAGTTGATGTCTGTTTCTTATATTTCAAGAATGGAATTGACACGTGAAGATGTCGCGGCAACAGAAAAAGAACGCGCACAACATGATGCAGAACTGAATCAGGCAGGTGAAGCACGTAGAAATGCACCTTGTCCATGTGGTTCTGGATTAAAGTACAAGCATTGTTGCGGTAAATTACACTAAAATAAAACGGGGATTTATACCCCGTTTTTTGTTGGGGTTTTGTAATTTTGTGTCAATAAAAAAATCCTAAAATTTTTAAATATATGGTTGCGGGAGGTATGGCTTTTTTGCTATTGTTTCGGCATGGAAAATCAATTTGTTCATCTTCGTACGCATTCTAGGTTTTCAATAGGCGCAAGTACGCTGAAAGTAAAGGATATCCCCGACTTGTGCAAGAACTTGGGAATGACTGCGTGTGCATTGACAGATACGAATTTGATGTCTGGTTGTGCAGAGTTTTCTGATGTTATGCCGAAAAATAAAGTACAACCTATAATCGGTATCGAAATATCTTTGAATCATCATACGGCAGACCCTAAAATACTACGTGCGGGGTCGTTGTCGCGTATAGTTTTATTGGCTCAAAACCACGAAGGTTATTTGAACTTATGCGAATTAAATCGCGTAATGTATATGCGTGAAGATAACCACCATTTGGGACCTTATATAACTTTTGAAGAATTAGAATCTCATAAAAACGGATTGATTTGTCTGTCTGGTGCACAGACAGGACCTATTGGTATGTCGATATTAAACGCACAAAACGATCAAGCGCGTTCATATGCTAAAAGATTTTTAGAGATTTTTGGTGATAAGTTTTATATGGAAATTCAGCGCCACGGCTTGGAAGACGAAATTAAAACAGAACCTGAATTTCTTAATATTGCACAAGAATTAAATATACCAATCGTTGCAACAAATGATGTTTCTTTTGCAGCAAATAGTGATTACGAATCAGAAGATGCGCTTAGTTGTGTATTGGGACAAACAAAAGTCATTGACCCAGATAGACCACGCAAATCATCAGAGCAATATTTTAAATCACCAGACGAAATGGCAGAATTATTTTCTGACCTGCCAGAAGCAATAGAAAATACTGTTATAATATCACAACGTTGTGGGTTCTTCGTTAATGTTCATGAGAAACCTTTGTTGCCGCGTTTCGGTGATGACTTAGAGCAAGAATGTCAGATGTTGCGCGACCATACAATGACTGGTCTTGCGAAGAATTTGGCGCAACATGGAATAACAGATACCAAGCCTTATTATGAACAAGCAGAGTTTGAATTAGGCGTTATTATCAATATGGGGTTTCCGGGCTACTTCTTAATCGTTGCGGACTATATTGATTGGTGCAGGAAAAATGATATTTTAACAGGACCTGGACGTGGTTCAGGTGCTGGTTCTATCGTTGCTTGGGCTTTGGGAATAACCCATGTTAATCCGTTAAAATATGGATTGCTTTTTGAACGTTTCTTAAATCCTGACCGTATTTCAATGCCCGATTTTGACGTTGACTTTGAACCAACAGGTATTGAACGCGTTTTGGCGTATATTTGTGATAAGTATGGTCATGACTCTGTTTGTCGTATCATTACTTTTGGCAGTCTGCAAGCGCGTGGCGCAATTCGTGATATTGGGCGTGTTTATGGGATACCCTACTCTAAATCTGATAGACTGTCTAAATTAATTCCACAAGATGCAAAAACTTTAAAAGTTGCAGTGGATTCTTCACCAGAAATTCAAGAAATTTTGAAGAATGATGAAGATATGGATAAAGTGGTTCGGGTTGCTGAAGATTTGGAAGGCTCTTTACGAAACCTGGGTCAGCATGCTTGCGGTGTTGTTATCGGTGACCGCCCTACTACAAAAATTGCGCCGGTTTATCGTGACCCAGCAAACCAATTGCCTTCTTGTCAGTTTGATGGACATTATTTAGAGTCCGCAGGTTTAATTAAGTTCGATTTCTTGGGCTTGGAAACATTAGCAGTTTTGAAATACGCGTTGAAATTAATCCAACAAACGCGTGGTATAAATGTTGATTTGGATAAAATACCGACTGATGATGAAAAAACTATGAAACTTTGGCAGTCTGGGATGACAGAAGGTATATTCCAATTCGATGCCCCGTTCGTACAGCAGACTTTGCGTAAAATGCACCCAACAAGTTTCTTGGAAATTTCTGCGTTAAATGCGTTAAACCGTCCAGGACCTATCGCATTTATTCCACAATTTATTGCGCGTATGCATGGTGAAGAAAAAGTTGAGTATGTACATCCGCGCGCAGAACCTATATTAAAAGAAACTTATGGTATTATTGTTTACCAAGAACAGGTTATGCAGTTGACCCGTGCTTTGGCTGGGTTTACTCGCGGGCAATCAGATAACGTGCGTAAGGCGATGGGTAAAAAAATCGCCAAGATGTTGGATGAGTTAGAAGGTAAATTCTATGAAGGGTGCGAAAAAGAACAAACTTTGAACCGAGAAGAAGCAAAAGAACTTTGGGAAAAGTTTAAGGAATTTGCAAAATATGCGTTTAATAAATCTCATGCTATCGCCTATTCTATCGTTGCAAATCAATGTGCGTATTTGAAGGCGAACTATACCCCAGAATTTATTGCTGCATCTATGTCTAGTAATTTAAATGATACAGACCAATTGTCTTTATTCGTAGATGATGCAAAAACTAACTTTGGAATTCAAATTATTGCGCCAGATATAAACCTGAGTGAATCTTTGTTTACTGTGCGTGACGGCAAAATTATATATGGTTTGGCCGCAATTAAAGGTGTTGGAACTGTCGCAACAGATGCGATAGTCGCAGAAAGAAATGCAAACGGTAAATTTAGGAACTTAACTGATTTTGCAAAACGATGCGCACCGATTATGAATAAAAGAATTTTAGAAGCGTTCGCAAAAGTTGGTGTCTTGGATTCTTTGGAACCAAACCGTGCAGCTATATTTATGAATGCGGATGCTATATTATCTTATGCATCAAAATCAAAAGATAGTGGTAATACTTTGTCGTTATTTGCAAATACAGTAGAAGATGATGTTGCAGAAGATAGACTTAAAAAGAATTTACCTAATACTACACCTTGGACTTTTGGACAGAAATTAGAAAATGAACTGTCTGCACTTGGATTCTATATTTCTGCACATCCTTTGGATCAGTACAAGCACTTGATAGCACGCGCAAAACTTACAACAAGCGCGACTTTGGAAAGTGTTGGTGATAGAAAACCTGTACATATTGCCGCTAATGTTAATTCATTTTCCAGACGCAGAACCAAGACTGGTAAGGATATGATTACTATAAGTGCGTCTGATAGTCATGGTAATATTGATGCGGTTGCGTTTGGTGATGCTGCAGCAGAGTTTGCACAGATTTTATCCAAAGAAACGGTTGTGTTGATTTCTGGTAAGTCTTCTAATCGTGATGATAGAGTTTCTGTTTTTGTTGATTCTATTACTCCTTTAACACAATGGGTTGCAAAGATAGCAAATAAAATCACATTGGATATATATGATCAGTCAGTATTACAAAATGTTAAAAAGGCTTTGGCTGCTTTGAAACCAGGACTTACAAAAGTTGTACTTAATTTACATACTGGGGATAAAGTTGCCGCGATGGCTTTAAAAGGCGGTGTGGAATTGGGTGCAACAACTGCAAATGATTTTGTTAATTTGGGAATTCGTGTTGGAATAGAATAATATGAAACATATACCTGTCTTATTAAACGCAGTTATAAATGCTTTGGGTGATATCCAAGGCAAAAAGATTGTTGATGCTACTTTTGGCGCAGGTGGTTATTCACGTGCTTTTTTGGAATCTGGCGCGGAAGTTGTCGCATTTGATAGAGACCCTAATGTAATATCAGATGCAGAGAATTTAAAAAAAGAATTTCCAGATAAATTTGATTTGATACCAAAACCTTTTTCAAATATATCAGAATTAACAGAACAATTTGATGCGATTGTTTTTGATTTAGGTATTTCTTCTATGCAGATAGATATACCAGAACGTGGTTTTTCTTTTCGTGCAGATGGTCCATTAGATATGAGAATGTCAGAAGCAGGAGATTCTGCAGCGGATTTAATAGAGAAATTATCAGTAGAAGACTTGGCGAAAATTTTGCGTAATTATGGTGATGTAAAAAAGGCAGGCGTGCTGGCAAACGCTATGAAAAATGCGAAACCCAAAACAACATTGGAATTGAAAAGTTTGATATATAGTCCAAAAGATGTAGCACCTGTATTTCAGGCTTTAAGAATCGCAGTAAATGATGAAATGGGTGAGTTGGAAAGAGCATTAAATTCAGTCCCTGATTTACTAAAAGTTGGAGGAAAATGTATATGTGTTACTTTTCATTCTTTGGAAGACAGAATTGTTAAAAATACTTTTAAACAATGGACTTCGCCTGTTGGTGACCCGCGGTTGCCGATAGTCGAAGAAGCTAGATTTAAAAGTGTAAAGACAGAAGTGCCGACAGAAGAAGAATTGAATGTAAACCCGCGGGCGCGTAGTGCCCATATGAGAGGTGTGATAAAATCATATTGACCGACATGTAGGTATTTTTGTACGATTTAATAAAAGTTAAATATAAGGAAGGTTTTTAATAATGAAAAAAGCAATTTTGTTGTTTCTGTGTGCAGTTGTGGCAGTGGTTTTCTTGGTGCCTGCAGCTATGGCGATGTGTCCTGTTTGTACGGTTGCGGTTGGTGCGGGCTTAGAAGGTGCGCGCTTGCTGGGCGTAGATGATGTTATTACTGGAATATGGGCAGGTGGTTTGACTTTGTCCTTGTTCTTTTGGACTGCTGGGTGGTTAAAAAAACATGGCGTTAAAAGTGCTTTTTGGCAGATTGTTGTTCCTTTTGTGTTCTATTATGCTCTGTTGGGAATGGTTTATTTATTGCCTGGCATTACATTTGGTGCAAATACCCTGTGGGGAATTGATAAGTTCTTATTGGGAACGATAGTCGGAACAGTTGCTTTCTATCTGGGAGCGCGTTGGTATATAAAAATAAAACGCGAAAATGGTGGACATGCAAAATTTGCTTTCCAAAAAGTTGTAGTGCCTTTGTTCTTCCTTTTTATAGCAACTGCTATTTTCTGGTTGATTACAAAATAACTAAGAGGTTTTAGAGATGAAATCAGTAAAAAATAAAAAAATGTCAATGGAAGAAATGATTGAGAAAGTAGATGCATCCAAAAAAGTAAATCCTTTGGATTTGTCGTCGGATCAAGATTTATCTATTGCATTGATGAATTTGATTTCCTTGGAAGAGCATTTTTTCTTTAGTGGTGCTAAAACCCAAAAAACAGGTTTTTATGATTTGATAAATACTGTACGTGATATGCGTAAAGAATTAATGGAACGTATAGTAAAAAAATCTACCGCAGAAAACGGAGAAGTATGGTGCATATCTAAACATTTATTGGCAGCGTCCATGAGAGTTATGGAAGTTGGCACAAAGGCATTGTCCGCAGGTAATACAAAAGATGCTTATGATTTGTTTAATAAGTCTTATGAATTGTATTCTTTGTTCTGGGGGTTGAATATGGACTTGATTGATTTGACCGGAGTGAAAAAAGTTGCCTCAGACGTTTATGACAAGGCTATGCTAGAAAAGTTCCAGTGCAATTTGTCTTCATCTAAGTCTGTAAAAAAAACAGAAAAACAAGGTAATATTAATAAACAAGATCTTAAAGAGTCAAAATCAGCTGTAAGACGTTTAGGTGACTGGGTAAAAAATGCAGTAAATTGTTGCATAGAGTAAATTCAGTATTGATTAATTTATGTGAAACGTGATAAAATATAACAAGAGAGAATAATATTTTGAACTTACGTATCGCGAATTTTTGTAAAAGTTCTTTGTATGTTTTTGCTATTTGCTGTTTTGCAAGTAGCGGTTTTGCCGCACAAGCCCCTAACCCACGTTCCGGAACGGTTCAAAATACTGTTGCGGCGACAACTAATGTCGCGCCACAGCGTGCAAGCGGTAAAGACGTTGTAAGTGTTTCAAACAATGGGGCGGGTAATACGATTTCAAGTAGCAGGTCTGCTTCTAATACGGTTTCGCGTAGTGCAACACAACGACCGGCAGCAACGGTTGCTAGAAGTACGTCAGTGCCCACAAGTCAGAATGTTGTGAATTCTGGACGTAGTGCGGTTAGACAAAGTACTGTTTCAAATGGTGCAACAACATCACGTGCTGCGTCTTCGAATGTTGTTAGAAGTGCTACCGCCAATAACACAGCGCGTGCAGCGGCATCTTCTGCAGTTGCTGGTGCATCGCGTTCATCTATGGCGCGTGCAACGGCTGTATTTGATGATATTTCAAAAATTGGTGGTGGTTATGCCACTTGTCGTGAGGCATATGCAACTTGTATGGATCAGTTCTGTGCAAATGCGAATGACACTTACCGCAGATGTTTTTGTAGTTCAAAATATACAGAATTTCGTGAAACAGAAGACGCATTGGATGAAGCGGTAAATCTTCTGGCGAGATTTGAAGACAATAATTTGAATGCCGTTGATAAAACTGCAGAAGAAGTTGCTGCTATGTACAGCGCAACAGAAGGTGAAAATGCTATTAAAAATGATACTAGTGGTGCGGCATCAATGCTTGAAGAAATTGGTGACTTGTTATCAGGAAATAAAAAGGCCTCTAGTAGTTATAATAGCGGAACGTCATTGGGTGTTTTGTCTTTGGACTTTTCCACAGATTTAGATGATATTTGGAGTGGTAATTCTAATTCAATATTTGATAATTCTGGCGGTGTTGATTTGGCTTCTTTGGAAGGTCAGGAACTTTATAATCAGGCACATAAACAGTGTTTGCAATTAATCGCAGATTCGTGTGAAAATAATGCGGTTTTGACTATGGCAAAAAGCGCGTATGCAATATTAATTACTCAGGATTGTAATACATATGAGAAGAAAATAAATTCTCAGAAAGAAAGTCTGCAACAAACCGTTCGTACTGCGGAAAAATATTTGCGTGAAGCACGTCTGGAAGAATATCGTTCGCATAATTCTGCAGACGTAAATGAATGCATAACAAAAGTAAAAAATGCTTTAACAACAGATGTGGCATGCGGTGCAAATTATAAGAAGTGTTTGGATTATACCGGTGCTTATATTAACCAAAGTACGGGTGACGCAATTTATTCACCGCGTTTATTCCAATTGCAGAATTTGATAACTTTGGATGGCGCGTCAGATGATGTTTTGGGGCAAAACGCACAGTTTAATTCTTATTTAGATTCAAAACGTATGTTTGCTGAAACTGCACTAGATACTTGTCGTGATATATCTGATATCGTTTGGGAAGAATTTAAACGTCAGGCGTTGATTGAAATTGCTCAGGCCCAAGATGAAAAGATAGAAGAAGTTAAAATGTCCTGTGTTAGCACAATGGCTGAATGTTATGATACACAGACTAATGCTTTGAAGGATTTTGATAATACTACATCTCAATATGCTGGTGCTATTAGCGCTTATGCCGCAAAAGAAATGTGCCAAGACCAGGTTATTGCGTGTGCATCCTTGTATGGTGATACCGAAGGCTGCGAATTCGATGGTAATGGCAGATTGACTGTCGGTAATAATGTAAGTGGGTTAAATGCTAATCAGATGTGTGGGTTAACTGCTTTGTTGGCTTTCGTTGATACGGTTGATACGGTTCGTGTGACAGAAGGCTGTGAAACGGCAGTAAATAGCTATGTTCAAGATTTGTGTACACCGACAAGTGGAACTCAAGGGTTCCCGTGGAATTGTAGAAGCAAAAATCCTGGAACTATAAATGATGCGGCTAGTAGCAGTTCAACTGCTTCTCTGGCTGCAAACATAAAACAATTTGCTGTGGATAATTGTGGTGTACCAGGTCAAGAAAATTCATTTAGTACCTTGCCTACACAAACACAACAACAGGTAGAACGTATAATTGCTGATGTTGTGGAAGAAATGGATTATATGATGATGGATATATGTGAAAGTTTAGATGGTTATTGGTTAGACGCAGATAATACAGAGGGTAACTTATTAAAGGCTTTCTATAGTTCTGTTTATGCTGGTAGTACAGATAATACAACATGGGGAAGATGTGTGGAAAATTCAACTATGATTGCATGTTTAGATTATAATGAAACAGACAAAGAACCTGTCGCATCGTATGATTTGGCGCGTGATGAATGTACCTTTACAGATGCATGGTATCAGGGTAGATGTTCTTTGCTAGGAAATGGATATTATGAAAATGGCGTTTGTTATGTGGTGCCAGGTAATTAAGGTGAAAATATGAAGAGATTGTCAGTTGCTTTTTTGCTGGGATTGTTTTGTTCAACACATGCATTTGCCATTAATTTAAATCAAGCAATGTGGGGGGCTTGGGGGTATGATGGTGGAAAAACCGCTACTGGGTCATATGGGGATTTTATAATTGCTGGTGGTATAGGTAAAGGCGGAACCCATGGAACATGGGGTGATGAATGGGGACTTGTTGGTATAGTTGCTAATACTATTGTGGAACATGGTGGTTATTTCTGCCCTTATCAAATTCAATGTGCTAACAAAAGAAAAAAGAAAAAATCTTGGACAATGTATTATTGGCCGTCTGGGTTTAGTTATGATAAATGTGCTTGGATGTGCGAAAGTGGTTATAGCGGACCAAACTGTTTGTCTCAAACTTCTACGCCTATGACTTGCGATGAAACGGTATTTAATACTTCAAGTGGTGGAAAGTTTAGTGGAGTTAGTATGAAAACTTGGGGGGAAGACGCAGATCAAAAAGAATTTGAAGTAACTGGCTTTAATCAATGGGGTACAGACCCAGAATGTGATGTTGTTTTGGGGGTAATTAAGTTTTTGCAGCATGGTGTTATTGCAGCACCTGTTCAGGTGTGCTGTGGCAGAGATAATTGGAAAAGTATAGATTCTTTTGTGTCTTCTGTAAATTTAGCAGTCGGACAGCAGAAATTGTTATGCGCAACAGGATATCAAGCAAATGCTGCAGGTACAGACTGTGAGCCTATAAGTGTGGATATTTGTGCAACGCAAAATATGACTTTTTGTCAGAACTTTTCGCGCGAAAAATATGATAGTTCTAAACACACTTTGGAGGAATCTGGTAGTTGTGTAAAGTATTTTTGCTCTGAACCAGGAACTGCATTCCCTGCTGTCGGTGATACTAGCTGTGAAGTGTGCGGTGATGGCGTTAAGGGGGGCGCAAATAGAAATAACGGTGTCTGCATGATTTGTGATACTGGGCAATATTATAACGAGGATACTGGTACTTGCCAAACTGCATCTGCATATTCAAAAACAGATATGCAATATGGAGACGGGCAAACAAAAAATAGCGTCGATATAAAAAAACAATGTTGGTTGGCAGTTGATCCTGAAGAATATAATTCTTGTGTAAAAGGTCAATAACAGGAAACAAATAACAGTAAATAAAAAACGCTATTTTAATAGCGTTTTTTATTCTACACCATTTAAAGTTTTTAGCATCTTCATGACGATTTTTCTTTGTTCGTCATTCGGTAATTTCCAATAAAGGTTTATTAATTGCAAAGATTCATTCTTTGATAAAGGGTCATCATTTTTTTGTTCTGATACACGTGCAATTTTCCCAGTACGATTAGTTTCAGGCATATTACCAGGAAGCCCCGAAAAGAAAAATGATACAGGGGTTTCCAGTGCGGTGCTTAATTCAAATAAGCGTGAAGCAGAAATACGGTTCCCTGCACTTTCATATTTTTGTATCTGTTGGAATGTCACACCGCATATTTTAGCCAAATCTTTTTGCGATAAACCCATCATTACGCGTCGTAATTGGACGCGTTGGCCAATATGCTCATCAACAGCAGTCGGTGTAAAAGGTTTTCCACTCATTTCCTTATCTCTTTATATTCTTTATGAAAGACTTCCTATATACATAACATTTATACAATTTTTCTTTTTGTTTTGCAATCAAAAAAGCCTTATGATACCCTTGCTAAGTTGAAATAAATATTTGGGGGAAAAATGAATAAACCATTAGTTTTGTGTATAATGGACGGAGTTGGAATTAACACCGACAGTAAACATAACGCAGTAGCAGAGGCAAATATGCCTTTCTTTCAATCCTTGTTGGAAAAATACCCTCGTTCAGAATTGAATGCTAGTGGCCCTGCTGTTGGATTACCAGACGGTACAATGGGTAATTCTGAAGTTGGGCATATTACAATAGGTTCTGGTCGTGTCGTAAATCAATTTTTACGCAGATTCCAAATAGAAGATTGGAGTACAAATAAACCTTTGCAGAACTTTATAGATTCAGTGAAAAAAGACGGCGGAATAGTTCATCTGGCTGGGCTGATGTCTGACGGACGCGTACATGCAGATGTTAATGATATGATGACAATAGCATCCTATGTTTTAAAATCTGGTTTGAAATTATGCATTCATTTTATTGCAGATGGTCGAGATACTTTACCGCAATCTGCTCCAGAATATATAAAACTGATAAAGAAATATTTAAAAGACTACATTTCATCGGGTCAAGCCTTCTTTGGTACTTTATCTGGGCGTTATTATGCTATGGACAGAAACCAAAATTTAGACCGTACTGAACTTGCATTTAACGCCATTGCAAATGCAATGGCTGAATATACTGCGTCTACAATTGATAATGCATTAAAAGATGCTTATGAACGTGGTGAAACTGATGAGTTTATTAAACCTACTGTAATATCTGGTGATATGCCTATTACAGAAAAAGACGGTTTTTTGTTCGGTAATTACCGTAGTGATAGAGCACGTCAAATAGTGCGCGCAATTCTTAAAACTAATGCGCATATATTATGTTTTTCCCAATATGGCGAAGGTTTAAATGAGCTTTGCCCCGCTCTGTTACCAGATATTCCTGTTGAAAATACTTTGGGTGACGTTTTGGCTGAACACGGAAAAACGCAATTACGTATTGCAGAGACTGAAAAGTATAATCATGTTACTTATTTCTTTGATGCAGAACGTAATGTTGATTTGCCTGGGGAAAAGAAAATTCTTATAGATTCCCCGGCGGTCGCCACATTCGATTTAAAACCAGAAATGTCGGCACGTGAAATAACAGATGCGCTTTTACCAGAATTATCAAAATTTGATGTCGTTATTTTAAATTACGCAAATGGTGATATGGTTGGGCATACAGGTAATGAACCCGCAGCTATTCGCGCCATGGAATTTTTAGATTCGCAATTATCTAGATTAGTACCAGCGGTTTTGGATCTTGGCGGCACTGTTCTAATTACTGCAGACCATGGTAATGCGGAAAAAATGTGGGATGATGAAAATAATCTTCCTTGGACCGCACATACAACTAACCCTGTAAACTTTATTGTGGTTTCAAATGAAGATATTGCGGTCGCTAATGGCGGTTTGGCTGATATTGCACCAACTATGCTAAAATTGTTGGGATTACCGCAGCCTAGTGATATGACAGGGAAAAGTTTAATATAAATTAACGGCGATTTTATTCGCCGTTTTTTATTTTCCTACGTTCTTGAAAAAAAGTTTTTAGTAATTGTGCAGATTCATCTGCGTATTCACTAATTTGATGAACTTTAGGTTTCCATAAATGTTTATCTGTTTCATATATTTTAGAATTGTTTAAAATACCACCACCCTTTAAATCGGATGCAGCAAAATATATGTTCTTTATTCTTGCAAAAGATATTGCAGTAGCGCACATCGCACAAGGTTCAAGGCTTACATATATATCACAACCATCTAAGAACTTAGATTTTAGTTTCTTACATGCCTTATTTATTGCGACTATTTCTGCGTGTAGGGTTGGATTACCCAGCACCTGAACCTGGTTTTCACCACGAGCAATTATTTTACCGTCTTTCACAATTACTGCACCTATTGGTACATCACCGTGTGATTGTGCGCGACTTGCTAAATTTAAGGCTTGCTTCATAAACGACATGTTATACACTTTATAATATGAATTCAAAATTGCAAATTATTTCAGGAAGATTTCACGGCCGCAAATTAAATCTGTCTGCGGATGCACGTCCCACACAAAATAGAGCACGCGAGGCTTTGTTTAATATGCTGGCTTCTGGTATCTTGGAACCAGCAAAAAAATATCATGTCTGGGATGTGTTTGCCGGTAGCGGTGCTTTGGGAATAGAGTTCTTGTCAAGATATCCTGATGCAGAGGTCTTGTTTACTGATGTTTCTGAAGAATCAATAAAAACTATTCGTAAAAATTTGGCAGAATTAAAGTTAGGTAATGAAGCAAAAGTCGAAAAAATAGATGCACTTAGCGCAGTAAATAAGTTGTCTTCTAATATAGATGTGGTGTTTGTTGATGCACCATACGATTTTGCTGATTTAGGGCAAAAATTTATAGAATTGTTTTCAAAAAAGGCAAAAAGTGGTGCAATAGTTATATGGGAACAGGAAAATTCTAATTTTGTTGAACCCGGCGATGAATGGGTGGTTTTGAAAGATAAAACTTATGGACGAGCACGATTTTTGATTTTACAACTAGAAAATAAATAAAAACCTTGATTTTTCAATAGTTTTGATAAATAATACGCCCTGCGTGGCACCCTTGGAGGTCACGAAAAAATATAAAAATTATAAAAAGGACTAAAAAATGGCAATTAATTTAAAAGCAGAAATTCGCAACGTTGCTGGCAAGGGGGCCGCACGTAGCATACGTAATAACAAAAACATCCCTGCCGTTATATACGGTGAAAAGAAAGCTCCTGTCGCAATCGAATTGAATGGGCGCGATTTTAACATGTTGTTAAAAACACCTAGTTTGCGTACTAAATTATTTAAAATTGAAACTTCTAATGGGACAGAAGATGCTATGTTGATGGATATTCAGTATCATCCAGTTTCTGATGCTGTTATTCATGCTGATTTTAAACGCATCGATGTTAACAGCCCAGTAAATGTAAGCGTTC
Organism: uncultured Alphaproteobacteria bacterium; assembly: GCA_944389265.1. GTDB lineage: Bacteria > Pseudomonadota > Alphaproteobacteria > Rs-D84 > Rs-D84 > Enterousia. Next base: position 8,288 of record CALXLS010000002.1, on the reverse strand, counting down.
CTGTGGAAGTTATCAACGCAGAAATCTCAAAGGGTTTAAAATTGGGCGGCGTTTTGAACTTTGCTGTTCGTAAAGTTGCTTTGCGTGGCTTGGTTGATAAAATCCCAGAAAAAATTACTATCGATTTAACAAATTTGAATATCGGTGAATCTGTACACGGTTCTGATTTGGTTTTGCCAGAAGGTATTCAGTTAGGTTTGCATCAGGCAGAATTGGCATTCGCTACAATTGGTGGTAAAATGCCAGATGAAGCAGATAGCGCAAAAGCAGCCGCTGCACCTGCTGCAGATGCGGCAAAGAAATAATTTCTTTGTAAATATTTGTAATTTTAAAACCACCCCCTTGTGGGTGGTTTTTCTTATTATTTTTTTCCTGTGGTCTTGAAATCTTTTTTGGTATTCACTATATGCTATCTTAGCAAAAGATTTTGAAGGAGTGAAACAAATGGGAAAAGTATTAGGTATCGATTTGGGTACTACAAACTCAGCCATGGCTTTCATGGATGGAAGTGAACCAAAAATTATTGAAAACTCAGAAGGACAACGCACTACACCGTCTGTAGTCGCTTTGACTTCAAATGGCGAACAGTTGGTCGGTATTACCGCTAAAAACCAAGCTGTCACAAATCCAGAAAATACAATTTATGAAATTAAAAGATTAATGGGATTGCGTTATGATAGCCCTGCAGTTAAAGAAATTGCAGCCCGCGTTCCTTATAAAATTGTCGCTGGTGATAATGGGGATGCTTGGGTTGAAATGGAAGGTAAAAAATATGCTCCTTCCCAGATTTCTGCTATGGTCTTGGCAAAATTGAAAAAAGATGCAGAAGCTTATCTTGGTGAAACAGTAACAGATGCAGTTATTACTGTTCCTGCATATTTTAATGATTCTCAGCGTCAGGCTACAAAAGACGCAGGTCGTATCGCAGGATTGAACGTTTTGCGTATCGTTAATGAACCTACTGCAGCGGCGTTGGCGTATGGTTTGGATAAAGATAAAAATGGTACAATCGCTGTATATGACTTAGGTGGTGGTACTTTCGATATTTCTATCTTGGAAATCGTAGACGGCGTTTTCGAAGTTAAATCTACAAATGGTGATACTGCACTTGGTGGTTCTGACTTTGATGCTCGTATTCTGAAATACTTAATCGATGAATTTAAAGCGCAGACAGGTATTGATTTGTCCAATGATAAATTGGCCTTGCAACGTTTGAAAGAAGCGGCAGAAAAAGCAAAAATTGAATTGTCTTCAAAAACTTCTGCTGATATTAACTTGCCTTTCTTAACCGCAGATGCAACTGGGCCAAAACACTTTAATACATCTTTGACACGTGCAAAGTTGGAGTCTTTGGTTGATGATTTGATTCAGAAAACAATCGAACCTTGCCGTAAAGCGTTAAAAGATGCTGGCTTAGATAAATCTCAGATTAATGAAGTTATCTTGGTTGGTGGTCAGACACGTATGCCAAAGGTAGTTGAAACTGTTAAAGAATTCTTTGGGCGTGAACCTCATAAAGGCGTTAACCCAGATGAAGTAGTTGCTTTGGGGGCCGCAATTCAAGGTGGCGTTCTAAAAGGTGATGTAAAAGATGTCCTATTGCTGGATGTCACACCACTGTCTTTGGGAATTGAAACTTTGGGTGGTGTATTTACACGCTTGATTGACCGTAATACTACTATACCTACTAAGAAGTCACAAGTTTTTAGTACCGCAGAAGATAATCAATCTGCAGTTACAATTCGTGTATTCCAGGGTGAACGTGATATGGCAGCAGACAATAAACTGCTGGGTCAGTTTAATTTGGAAGGTATTGCACCTGCTCCACGTGGTATGCCACAAATTGAAGTGTCTTTTGATATCGACGCTAATGGTATTGTTCATGTGTCTGCAAAAGATAAAGGTACAGGGAAAGAACAGGCTATTTCTATTAAATCTGATGGCGGTTTGTCCGAAGAAGAAATTAAACGTATGGTTGATGAAGCGGCCGCTAATGCAGATGCAGATAAGAAAAAACGTGAATTAGCAGAAGCAAAAAATAATGCAGAAACTGCTATCTTCAGTATAGAAAAGTCTTTGAAAGAACATGGCGATAAAATTAGTGAAGATGAAAAGAAAGCCATTGAAGATGCAAAGAAAGAACTTGCTGATGAATTGGCAAAATCTGATGCAACTGCAGAATCTTTGAAAAATAAGACAGAAGCATTAGCAGAAAAAGCAATGAAACTTGGTGAAGCGGTTTACAAGGCTTCACAGGAATCTGCTGCACAAGGTGGTGAATCAAAGTCTAATGACGATGGTACGCGTGATGCAGATTTTTCTGAAAAGAAATAAATTGTTAAAAAATAATAAAAATCCCACCAAACGGTGGGATTTTTATTATTTTGTTTCACCTATATAAATTCCCATGTCTACTGCGATTTGTAATAATGGGTCATCTGGTGATACGTATGCATCTGATGTTTTTACACCTGGAATTCTTGGGTCGTTTGTTATTTCGCCTGCATTGAAGAATTCGTTTAAGCCAACAGTTGTACATTTACAATCTTTTATTGCGGTCATAACGTAAGTTTCATTGTTTTCAATAGCATTAACTGCGCAATCAGCCATTCTTGTTGCAAGAATTCTGTCCGCAGCGGTGGTGTCACCTACTCTTTGCGTATGCTCTGGAAAAGCGGGTCTATTTACAATACCTGCAGCAGTTAATTTTCTTGAAATCATATCTGCTGGGCGTCCAGAATGGCCACGTAAAGAAATTCCTTCAGAAACAAGTATTATTCCATAATCTGAATCGGCGCCTTTTATATGAGAAATTAGTGAATTAATGTCAAATTTTATCTCGGGAATTAAGATTGCATTTGCGCCTATTGCAATACCTGCGTTCAATGCAAGTTGTCCACAATCGCGCCCCATAGTTTGCACAACAAACCATCTGTGATGACTGCGTGCAGTTAACATAAGTTGATCACAAAATGTTGTTAATTGCTGTACAGCCGTATTAAAACCGATTGTTTTGTCGGTTAGAGGTATGTCCATGTCTATTGTTTTTGGAATACAAATTAGTTGTAGACCAGCATAAATTTCTTTGTTGCACCATGCAAGCGATATACTGCCGTTGCCACCAATTAAAATTAATGCGTCTAATTTTAGTTCTGATAAAGATTTACGCAGTTTATTGTTGAATTGTTCTACTTTACCGCGTTCAATGGCCGTTTCAAAATTTAGCGCATTCGCACGACCATTGTGTAAAAAACTTCCCGCCAAACGAGCATTTTCTATGGGAAGCGTGTCTTTGTCAAATTTTATAAATTGTGGTGGTGCGGAACTTAAACCATCTGTGCCGTCTAAAATCCCAATAACTTGCCACCCACGTAGGCTGGCAGCACGATAAATACGCTGAATCACAGTGTTTAAACCGGAACAATCACCACCGGTTGTCATAATGCCTATTCTCTTCATTTCCGTCCCCTGTTAGTTCATAAAATTATACCATAAATAAGTTGACAAAGAAATTATATTTGTAATAATTTGTCCAAAGTAATTATTATAATAATCTTAGGAGAATACAGGTATGTCAAAAAGCAGCAATAAAGCAAACAGCAAGAAAGTTAAAGTTTCTACAGATGAATTGATAGATAGCGCAATTGCGCAGCAAAATAATTGGATGGAAAACCGTCGTAATTTTGCAAGACGCTTTTTGAAAACTTTAAATATTTTTGCGCGCCCTGCTCCTAAAAAAGATGACGATGCCATGGCTTCGACGCAAAATAAACAACAGCGTAAAACAGGTTTGGCAGCATATTGGTTCCCTATTTTTTGTGCTTTGTTGGTAATATTTGTCGCCGTTTGGGTGGCTTTTGTTCGTTCAAGTTCTACACCGAAAGTAATTGTTGCAGAACCGGTGCCAGAACCTGTCGTTCGTACAGTAGAAGAAATGTCTTCTCCTATGTTTGATATAGTTAGAATAGAACCTGAAGGAACAATAGTTGTTGCAGGGCGTTGGATGGCAGATAAAAGCATATCAATAGTTATTGACGGTAAAGTCGTCGCAACAGAACGTACAGATTCAAATGGTGAATTTGTATATGCTCCGGCACGCGTTTTTGATGCTGGTAATTATACAATATCTTTAATCGGTGTTGAACCAGAAATAAAATCGGAAGAAAATGTTTTTATATACATATCTCCTCGTGGATATAAAAATTCAGTCTCTTTATTAATGACAAAAGATGGAAGCACTTTGTTACAAGCACCAACTTTGTTAACAGATGGAGATCTAGTCGTTTCAAAAATAGATTATTTAGATACTGGTAGAATCGTAGTCACTGGGGATGCATTACCTCGGTTGCGCGTGTCTTTATCTTTAAACGATAAATATCTAGGTTTTGCAAAAGTTTCAGACCATAAACATTTTGGGTTGGGTGCAGATGTGGGCGAATTAAAAGTTGGAGAAAAATATACTTTAACAATTCGTTTGCATGATGGGGATGGTCGTACTATTGCGCAGGTTGGACATACTTTTGTTATGCCAGAAATGACGGGTGACGACGATACTTATTATACAGTTAGAAAAGGTGATTGTTTATGGATTATTGCACGTAATTTTTTACGTAAAGGTGTATTGTTCAGCATAATCGCAGAACGTAATAATATTGAAAATCCAGATTTGATATTTCCTAAACAATTATTACAAATACCTGTCGGAGAAAAATAAAAATGAATGAAAAACGTCAGAGCTTTAATAAATATAAAGAAGGTAAATCAGAACTAGAATTAAATATGGAAAATATGATTGCCTTGCTGACTTCTTTGGAATCTAGTGCAAAACTATGTGGGAGTTATATAATCGCAAGACAAGTAGAACAATTAAAAAAGTCCGCGATAAAAAATAACGGTAATAAAAAAATATTAAAATCCATTCGGGCTAAATATGAAGAATATAAACAACAAATAAAGCAAATAGAAGATTCTAAAAAAGTTAGTTGTAAAACAAAATAAAAAGGGGCTTTGCCCCCCTTTTTTTATTCTTGGTGCGGGCGAAGGGAATCGAACCCTCGTCTTCAGCTTGGGAAGCTGACGTGCTACCATTATACCACGCCCGCAATTTTTATGGCTCGATTTTATACCCTTGACAGCAAAAAGTCCAGCAGAAAACGCTGAAGTGTTTTTCCTGTTGCTTTTTATTGTTTTCAGTCCTACCTTATTTATGCCTAAACAAAAAGGGAGACTTAATTATGGCAAATGAAAATATGAATCCGTTATTAGCAGCACAACAACGAGTAAAGGTAGCATGTGATAAGTTGGGCTTGAATGCGGATGTTTATGAAATTTTAAAAAATCCTCAGCGTATGCTTGAGATCTCGATTCCTGTAAAAATGGATGACGGTTCTATAAAAGTGTTTACTGGTTATCGTGCACAACACAATACTGCAATTGGCCCATCTAAAGGTGGTGTTCGTTTCCATCCCGCAGTTAGTAAAGATGAAGTTGCAGCATTGTCTATTTGGATGACTTTTAAATGTGCTGTCACAGGTATTCCTTATGGTGGCGGTAAAGGTGGTATAATTGTCGACCCAAAAACTTTGTCTCAGGGTGAATTAGAACGTTTATGTCGTGGATACGTCGATGCTATCTATCCTATCTTGGGTGAAAAGAAAGATGTCCCTGCCCCAGACGTAAATACAAATGGTCAGATTATGGCTTGGATGATAGACGAATATATTAAACTATCTGGTGAAGCCTCTTTCGGTACGTTTACAGGGAAACCAGTCGAATTAGCTGGTTCTTTGGGGCGTACAAAAGCAACAGGTCTTGGTATTTCTATCATAATGTCTGAAGCCTTGAAGAAACAGGGAAAAGAAATGAAAGGTGCGCGTATAGCCATACAAGGTTTCGGAAATGTAGGTAGTTTTACCGCTAAATGCAGTAGTGATATGGGGGCGAAAGTTATTGCTATCGCTGAATGGAACACTATTTTGTTTAATGAAAACGGGTTAGATATAGACGCTTTGTTGAAATATAAAGCAGATAATAAAGGTAGTATAAAAGACTTCCCAGGCGCAAAAGAAATTAAAGCCGAAGAATTCTGGGCTTTGGATGTTGATGTATTATCACCATGTGCTATGGAAAATACTATTAATAAAGATACTGCACCATTGATAAAGACAAAGTTGGTCGTTGAAGGTGCTAATGGTCCTACAACCCTGGAAGGCGAAGAAATATTGTTGGCAAACGGTGTGACTGTTGTGCCGGATATTTTGGCAAATGCAGGTGGTGTGACAGTTTCTTACTTTGAATGGGTCCAAAATCGTTATGGTTATTATTGGGGCGAAGAAGAAGTAGAACAGAAAGAAGAAATCGCGATGAAAAATGCTTTCGACGCAATTTATAAAATTAAAGAGGAATATAATGTTCCTATGCGTGAAGCAGCTTATATGCACTCTATCAAAAGAGTCGCAGCGGCTATGAAATTACGCGGTTGGTGTTAAATAAAAATCCCCGATTCCCGGGGATTTTTATTTGTGAATTTTTATTATTCTTCACATATTTCTACGGCATACATCTCGTCATAATTCATTTCTTCTGCAGAACCACAGAATAAGCGGAAATTACATTTGTTTTCTGGCATAGACATTGCTTGCATTGTTGTGTTTGGAATTATGTTTAATAAACAATAACCTTCTTCAATATATTGTTTCGGATTTTCTACGGATAAGAATTTTACAGTTTTCTCTTTGTTTGCAATTTTAGTTAATACATCATTCTTTTCTAGTTTTATAATGTAGTCACCACCAACGCCTATACCAACGACAGTCAAATTGTCTTTTTTAGTTTCGTTTTGAATTGAAACATAATCTTCTGGTGTCGGTTTGTCTGAACCACAACCAGAAAGTACAGGAATAGACAACATGATTGCAAGAGATATTATTTTCTTCATTTTTTTCTCCTTGTTATTATATAAAACCGAACGTAAGAATTATATCAGATAAAACTAAAATAGACAAATTATTTGACTTTTCTTATTTTTTATACAATAATTACTCCGCAAATCCCAAAGATTGCCATTAATATAGCACCAGTACGCGGTATGCGTGTGGAACATCAACCGGCGAGTTTCGCTCTTGATGAATGATTTTTATTGTGGCTTTTTGGGGAAAATAAAAAAATTTAAGGAGCAAAAAATATGGCAACAGTTATTAGATTGGCACGCTTTGGTGCAAAAAAACGTCCTTATTACCATGTAGTGGTTACAGATTCTCGTAATGCACGTAATTCTGGTAATGTTTTAGATACAGTTGGTAAATATGACCCAATGCAACCAAAAGACAGCGAAAAACGCGTTGTTTTAAACATTGATGCGGTTAAAGCTTGGATGGAAAAAGGTGCAAAACCTTCTGATCGTGTTTATAAATTCTTGGCAAATGCAGGTTTAGTAGCAAAGAAACCAATTCCTGTTCAGACAAAAAAACATTTGCAGTCTGAAAAAACTCAAATGAAAATCAAAGATAAACAAGAAAAATTGGCTAAAATAGCCGAAGAAAAAGCAGCAGCAGAAGCGGCTGCAAAGGCTGCGGCAGAAGCACCTGCTGAAGAAACAACAGCAGAAACTGTTGCTGAATAATTTTTTGCTTTAACTTACTCGGGTGTGTAATAGCACCCGAGTTTTCGTAAAAAGGTTATTAAATTTGGTAGATAAAAAACTAGAGTTTTGTCCGCATGATAAAATAGTTCCTTTTAAATGCGATACAACTTATCGTATGGAGGAATTTTATAGACAAACACAAGAAAATTATTTTTGTGAAAAGTCTATATGTGAATGTGACCCAGAAATTTGTTCAAGATATGTTCAACATGTGATTGAAAATTTAACTAAATATAAACAAAATGAAAGAATTAGATAAAATTTTAGTCGGTAAAATTGTCGCACCACAAGGTATTCGTGGTGAAGTGCGTGTTCAAACTTATACGCAAAGCCCAACAGATTTGAAAACTTTAAAATTATATAGCGATAAATTGGCAGATAATTCTTTTCATTTTGTGCGTCAATTAAATCCAAAATCTACAGTTGTAATAGCAAAAATAGACGGGGTAAATGACCGTAATGCCGCAGAATTATTGCGTGGAATAGAATTGTTTATACGTCGTGCGGATTTACCTGAATTAAAAGATGGTGAATATTATCAGGCAGATTTAATAGGTATGAAAGTTGTTCGTAATGATTTAGTTTTGGGTGTTGTTGATAATATTCAAAACTATGGTGGTGGCGATATATTAGAACTTGATACCGG
>CALXLS010000001.1 GCA_944389265.1 uncultured Alphaproteobacteria bacterium | reverse complement strand
TTGACTTTTTATCTTTTTGTTTGACTTTTTGATAAGTCAGACGTATGCTTGAAGAGTAAGTTCAAAGCATGTTGATTTTAAATGAATTTACGATTGTTCGCTGGATTTAATTCTGGTGATTATTGAGCGGAAGTCACCCTCTGTTCCATTCCGAACCAGACAGGGAAACTCCGTATCGCCGATGGTACTTTGGCTTCAGCCACGGAAGAGTAGGTCGTCGCCAGAATTAAATCCAGTCCGACATGGAAACCGAATTTTAACCGCCCTTGTGGCGGTTTTTTCTTGCTCTTTTTATCTCTGGTGCTATGCTGAATTTTCTAAGAAGGTGTTTTTATGTTGAAAAAATTGTTTCTTATGAAAATAAAATGGGTAATGTTTATTTATTGAAAGAAACAAATGGTTTTTCTGTCTTAATGGAAAAGCGTATTTGCCCAGGTCACTTTCGGTGTAAAGCATTTTCAACAGAAAATTATGAAATAGCCATTGATAAATACAAAGAATGTATAGAATTATTAAATGGGCGTAATCCTGCATGTATGTGTGTTTCTAACCCAAATCGTCGTCGTAGGTGCACTGCTAAGAATTGTCCTAAAAAGTTAGGCGGTGCAGATTATTGGCAAATCTTTCGTAATGTTTGTTTATTCAGAACAAGATAATTTAAGGAGTTTTTTATGGCAATAGATATTATAAGTTCTTATAAGAATTATAAAGGAGAGACTATTTTAGTTAGAAATGAAAATGGCTCTTTTGGTGTGTTTATAAGAAATGGGCCAGCCAAGTGTTGGGAAGATAAAGATTTTGATTCTGCAGTAGACAGGTATAAAGAGTGTATAGATAGTTTAAATGAAAAGATAGCTCCACGTAAATGCTCTTTTAATCCGAAGAATGTCTGTATGTGTAAAGCAAAACATTGCCCTAAAAAGTTAGGTGGTGAAGATTATTGGCGATTATTCCGCGAAGCATGTTTATATAGGACAAAGTGATATAATTGCGATTAAGGAAGGAAAGATGATAAAAAATAAAGTTTCAGAAAAATTTCAACAAGGAATTAAGAACGTTAATTCCATATATAATAATTTGTCTCAGACAATTGGTATGACTACAAGCGGTTGGCATAAAGCAGTTATAGGTAATAATTTTGATGTTATTGTTAAAGAAGCCAGCAGTGATTGGGAAGCAGTTGCAACAAATCTTATAATTGAAAAAGACCATAAAGACAGACTTGTTATGTTGGATACTGTAAACCAAGGTGGCAAAAACTACATGGTTTTGACTTATCCTGCGCGTAAAGAAAAAGCGCAACATCTTCTGCAAGAAAGATTAAAAAACTATCAAACTGGTATTTGTCCCTTGATTTTCGGTACAGAAGAAGAATTAGAAATTGCAAAAGAGCATGTACTACAACAAAAAACGAAACTAAGATAAAGGAAAACTGATATGGCTAATGCGATAATATGTCATGGTATTAAATACAAAGAAGATTTTGATAAAATGGAGATTCCATTTTGTGCTTCTTATTGGTTCCCTTGGTTGCAGCAGAAATTGATTGTTGCGGGTGTACCTACGCAGGTTCCGTCATTTACAAATTCTTGGGTGCCAGCGAGAAGTTATGCAGCAGATGCAGATATTTTAAAACGACAGGAAATTAATGAAGATACAATTTTAATTGGGCATTCTTGCGGTGGTGGGTTGCTGGTAAAATTTTTATCAGAAAATCCAGATGTAAAAATAGGACATCTTGTTTTAGTCGCACCTTGGATAGATGTTTTACATCAATTTACACAATACTTTAATGAATTTGAACCAGATGCAAAATTACCAGAGCGGGTAAAAACAATCGATTTATTTTATTCCACAGATGACCACTATGGGGATTTAATTTTAAAGGGTTGTGATAAACTTCAAGAAATATATCCAACTATGCATGTTCACAAGTTTAATGATAGAAGTCATTTTAGCGGTGATATGCGACAATTTCCAGAACTGTGGGAATTGTGTAAAAGTTTTATAGACAAGAAACAATAAAAATCCGCCATTGTGGCGGTTTTTTTATTGCCTTTATTTGTTAGTAGTATATTCTTTTATGTATGATTTTGAGGCGTAGTTTCTTTTTACAAAATCCGATGGACGCAGCAAAACAACTTGTTGGTGCGTATTTGTGTTGCAGGTTGCAAGATAATTCAATGTTTCGTGCGCGTATTTGTGAACTAGAGTTGTATACAGAAGACGAAAAAGGCTGTCATGCGTTTTGCGGTAAGTGTACCGCGCGAAACGACGCTATGTTTTTGTCTGGTGGATATACTTATGTTTATCTTTGCTATGGTATGTATAATATGCTGAATATAGTTTTGGGTAAAGAAGGTGTCGCAGCAGCCGTTTTAATTCGCGCGTTAGAGCATAAAGGTTGTGAAGGTCCTGGTAAACTTACGCGTTTTTTAGGAATTACTCGTTCTGATAACAAGATAGATTTATGTAATAGTAAAAAAATATGGATAGAGCCGCGTGATTCTGTGCCTGAAATTCTTGCGGGAAAAAGAATAGGTATTGATTATGCTGGTAAAGACGCAGAATTACCTTGGCGATTTGTTATAGAAGGTAGCCCTTTTATAAGTAAATCTATTTAATTTCAACTGCGCCTTGACGAACGATTTTTACTTCGTTATTGGTTAGAATAGCAACAGTACTTGGTGCGCCGCCCATTTTATCAAAAGCATTATCAATTACGATTATGTCAGGAAATTGCTTTTGTATTTCTTCTGCTGATTGTAATGGCGGTTGCCCTGATATGTTTGCAGAAGTTGTCGCTAGACAGTGTCCATCAATTACAGAACATAGTTCTTGGAAAGGTTTGTAGTTTGGAACGCGTACGCCACCGAAAGACATAGAATCCGTTTCTGCAACTGGAACACCAATAGTCAAAGCGCCTGGCCAATATTTCTGCGCAAGTTCGAATGCTTTTGTTGGATAGTCCTGCATATATTGTTTTATATGTTCAAGACAGTCAGACATTATTATCAAGTGTTTTTCTTTTGGTCTGTGTTTAAGTTCAAAAATAGCATCTGCCCCTGCGCGGTTTGGTAGTGCGCCCAGCCCCCAGACAGTATCTGTTGGGAAAGCGATAACGCCACCATTTAATAAGTGTTCATTTAGTTTTTTTATAAAATCGGGGTTTTTTAAGTCTATCATAACCAAGAAAGTATAAATTATTATTTGTCGGTGTAAAGTTAAAATTTTCTGTAAAAACATGATTTTTGCTTGCATTTATCGTCGAATTTTCTCAGAATTTCTAAGCATTTTTAATTCAAAGGAGAAACCATGAGTAATAAATGGGTATATACTTTCGGCAACGGTAACGCTGAAGGTAAAGCAGATATGAGAAATCTGCTTGGTGGTAAAGGTGCAAACTTAGCCGAAATGAATTTAGTTGGCTTACCTGTTCCTGCTGGTTTTACAGTAACTACAGAAGTTTGTACATATTATTATGATAACAATCAGACTTATCCAGAAGATTTAATGGACCAAGTTCGTGCAGGTGTTGCGCATATTGAAAAAATTATGGGCAAGAAGTTTGCTGATATGGAAAACCCATTATTGGTTTCTGTTCGTTCTGGTGCGCGCGTTTCCATGCCAGGTATGATGGATACAGTTTTGAACTTGGGTTTGAATGATGAAACAGTTAAAGCATTAGCAAAACATTCTGGTAACGAACGCTTTGCATATGATTCTTATCGTCGTTTTATTATGATGTTCTCTGATGTTGTGTTGGGTGCAGACATTGACTTGTTCGAACACACCTTGGAACGTATGAAGGAAGACAAAGGCTATAAAGTAGATACAGAATTAACTGCTGATGACTTGAAGGAATTGGTAGAAAAGTTCAAAGAAATCGGTGTTAAGATTGGTAAAGTATTCCCACAAGATCCTTGGGAACAGTTGAAATTAGGTATCGGTGCGGTATTTGGCAGTTGGATGTCCAAGAAAGCAATTACATATCGTAAATTGAATAATATTCCAGGTGATTGGGGTACTGCAGTAAACGTTCAGGCGATGGTATTCGGTAATTCTGGTGATGATTCTGCAACAGGTGTATGCTTTAGCCGTGACCCTGCAACAGGTGAAAACAAATATTACGGTGAATACTTGATTAACGCACAAGGTGAAGACGTTGTTGCTGGTATTCGTACACCACAGCCTATGAGCAAAGATGATTCTGGTCGCCTGTCTTTGGAAGAAGCAATGCCAGATGTTTATAAAGAACTATGTGATGTTCGTGAAAAACTGGAAAAGCATTATAAAGACATGCAGGATATGGAATTCACAATTGAACATGGTAAATTGTGGATGTTGCAGTGCCGTAACGGTAAACGTACTGCGGCGGCGGCGGTTCGCATGGCTGTTGAAATGGTAGAAGAAGGTTTGCTGACAAAAGAAGAAGCAATATTGCGTGTTGGTGCAGACCAATTAGATCATTTATTGCATCCTATGTTAGACCCAAAAGCAGAAAAGAAAGTTATTGCGACAGGTTTGCCTGCATCCCCAGGGGCAGCGGTTGGTCAGGCTGTATTTAATGCAGAAGATGCAGAAAAGTGGGCAAAGGAAGGCAAAAAAGTAATGCTTATCCGCGTTGAAACATCTCCAGAAGATATTGCAGGTATGAATGCAGCACAGGGTGTTATTACAGCGCGTGGTGGTATGACTTCACATGCAGCCGTTGTTGCGCGTGGTATGGGAACGCCTTGCGTATCTGGTTCACCTGATATCAAGATTGATTATGAAACGAAGACCATGAAAACAACAGGTGGTGCGATAATCAAAGAAGGTGATTGGGTATCTATCGATGGTGCAAAAGGTCAGATTATCGAAGGTCAGGTTCCAACTGTATCTGTAGAATTGACAGGTAATTTTGGTACATTGATGAAATGGGTTGATGAAATCAAAGATTTGACTGTTAAAGCAAATGCAGAAACACCAAAAGACGCAAAACAAGCACGTGACTTTGGTGCAGAAGGTATTGGTTTGGCACGTACAGAACACATGTTCTTTGACCCAAATCGTATACAAGATATGAGAGAGATGATTTTGGCAGAAGATGTAGAAGGCAGACGCGCTGCATTGGCAAAATTATTGCCATACCAGAAAGCAGACTTTGTAGAACTGTTCAAGATTATGGATGGTCTGCCAGTCACAATTCGTTTGATTGACCCGCCACTTCATGAATTCTTGCCACATACAGAAGAAGATATCAAAGAATTGGCAGAACATATTGGCAAGTCTGTTGAGTTTGTAAAAGCACGTGCAGAAGCATTGCATGAACAGAATCCAATGTTGGGTCATCGTGGTTGCAGATTAGCAATTACATACCCAGAAATCTGTGAAATGCAGACTCGCGCAATCTTGTCTGCTGCGCTGGAATGCAAGAATGCAGGTGTTCGCGTATTCCCAGAAATCGAAGTTCCTTTGGTAGGTTCTAAGAAAGAAGTAGATATCGTTAAAGCGGTTATTGATGCAACAGCGCATTCTCTGTTTGCTGAAACGGGTGACAGCGTTGAATATACAGTAGGTTCAATGATTGAATTACCACGTGCAGCGGTGTTGGCAGATGAAATCGCAGAAAGTTGTGAATTCTTTGAATTTGGAACAAACGATTTGACTCAGACAACATTGGGTATGTCACGTGACGATACTGGTAAAATCTTGGATGAATACCGTGCACGTGGTGTATATGTTGCAGACCCATTTGCATCTGTTGATCAAGAAGGTGTTGGTATCTTGATTAAAGATGCTGTTGAAAAAGCGCGCAAGACAAAGGGCGAACATATTCACTTGGGGGTATGTGGTGAACATGGTGGTGATCCAGAATCCATTACATTCTTCCACAAGGTTGGATTTAACTCTGTATCATGCAGTCCGTTCCGTGTGCCAATTGCACGTTTGGCGGCCGCACAAGCAGCAGTTAAATTCCCAAGAAAGAAATAATCTTAGAAAGGAGAAAAGAACCACTCAATCGAGTGGTTCTTTTTTAGTTATAGTTAGAAACTGTAATTTATGGCAAGGCCAGTATAATTAAATCCGTGATTTATTTCTGTAAAATCACCATTAGAAAAGTGTTGTGTAAATAGTTCAGCGCGCCAACGGTCTGAGATGTTTTTGCCTAAAAATACTTTTTCACCGAATACTAATCTGCTTTCAACATATTCATCTTTGGAATCGCGCATATAAGGGCCTATGCCTATACCAAAATAAAAGCCGTGCCAGTTTATGATTGCAACATCCCAAGAAATTCCGATTGCCATAAAAGATAAACCATGAGTATGATGATACGCAAAGTTTTGAACATAACTAAGATTCATTCTAGATGGTAGTCTAAAAATTTCCATCGGTTGGCTATATTGAGCCATCAGCATAGTCATAGGTTCTATTTCCCACAGAAAAGGGTCAACTAGTTTTAATAAGGTTCCGCTTCCTGTACCTTGTGCAAAGTGTAAAGAAATAGAATTGTCAGTGTTTTCTGCAAACATAGGGTTGCCCGCTGCAAATGCAGAAGAACAAATAAAGACAGAAAACAATGTAAATAGTTTTTTCATAGTAAAGATATTATACACCAATAAGTTTAAACAAGGAATAATAAAAAATTCCGTATTTACAGAGTGCGACAAAAATGTTATAATTAAACAAACTAGATGTAAGATTTGTATAGGGTCTTACTATAAAATAGCGGGTTTTCCGGTGATTTCCGGAATACAGGAGAGTATTTATGAAAAGCCGTAATGTAGCAGATTACTGCAAAGATGCGATGGGTACAGTATTTTTACTGGCTGGTGCATTTTTTGTTTGTTCTACGCTTTTATCTATGAGGGCTGTGTTTGCAGACCCGATTGCACCGATGCAATCTTCGTCTGTTGCGACACCGCAAGCAACGCGTGCAGGTTCTGCATCTCGTGCGAGTGCGCGTCCTGCGACATCAAGAGGAACGTCAACAAATACAGTATCACGTGGGACGACAGCGTCGAATACATCTTCACGTGCGGTGGTGTCACGTGCTGCGACGACAAATACGGTTTCTCGTGGGACAACTACGGCAGGTGCAACAAATGTTGCAAGTTCTCGTCCAAGTACAACAGTATCACGTGGAACAACTGCGACAGGAACGACAAGTCGTAACGTTGTATCGCGTAATGCAGTAAATACCACATCCAGGGTTGCAGCCAATAATGTTGCTAGAACTGTTGTGTCACGTACAACGTCTAATCCGTCACGTGTTTCTTTGCAAGGCAGCGCAATTCGTGGTAGCAAAGCGGCAATAAATTCAAACACATATACATATTTATCTAATAAACTGTATACAGGAAATTACTCGAATATTATTGATTCTACGACAGGTTTAATTTCTTCCGAAGCGTATAATAACTGTTTAGAGTCTTATTATGCATGTATGGACGAAATTTGTACTGCACGTAATTCAGCTCAGCGCCGTTGTGCATGTGCTGGTCGTGTAAAAGCGTTTGCAGAAGCAGAAACAGCATTAGAGAGTGCAAACGAGGAATTGATAAAGGTTTCAGGTGAATTAGCTTTGTTGATTGCAACAAAGGGTAAGGATGTTAGTGAGGCTTTTCAGTTAACAGATGCAGAAAAAGTTATGAACTGTGTTTCATGGCAAGAAGCCAGTGAAAATGGGACTGCGTCAGAAGCGGATTTTGGTGATTGGTGTGAACAACATGCTATCTTTGATGGTACGTGTAGCCATAATACACCACCTTCTTACTGTAAAGAGTCGGGTAATAACTTTGGATTTGATGTTTCTTCATTAGATGGAACAGGTAGTGATATTTTGGCATCTTTGCAATCATGGGCAGATGCAAAAGAAGCAACATTGACTATCATTTCAGATGATACAGATAATTTGTTAAATGCTTTTGACAATATATCAAGTGTAGTTGGCAATTTGGCAGGTATAGATGGTGCTTTTGCAGATTCTGAAAATTTGAAAGATTCTTTGGCAGAAACTTGGGGGTATGAATTATTTGAATATGCTCATAATAATGTTTGCAACCGAGTATTAGACTCTTGTTTTAACGGTATTTATGAAGCGTGTGGTACACCACCATCCAGTGGACGCAAGTGCGGTAATGGTCAATCACAATGCCCATATAATTATAATACTTATATTTCTGTTTCTAATACGGGGTCTTATGAATTAGATTTTATTGAACCGAATACAGGTTATACAGCATCTAATTCTGCTACATGCTTTGGTTATACAACTGCATCAGGTGATCCGTATTCTAATTTGCGTGGACCAGTAGCAGATGCACGTCGTAGCATTATGCAGAAATACGCATTGGATGCAAACGCAGACTGTGACGCATACGGTGAACAACTACGTACAACCGCACAGAATATTGGTTATCAGAAAGTTGCCGCACAGCAGGCATTGCAACAGAAGCGTTTAGAGTTTGCACAAGAAGAAAAAGAAACTATACTAAGCGAAGCAACGTCTGCTGGTACAAACTTTAATGAATGCTTAAGCGAAATATTTGATTGCTATGAAACTCAGGCATCATCAAATACAAACTGGCCGGATGCTCGTATCAAGACATACTGTGCACAGATTGCAAATGTACCGCATTGTTATGAAACTATGATATGTAATCCTTCTACGGCTCAGTTCCGCGCGGTCATAGATAAACAGGATAACGCACAGTGTAATAACAGTCAGGATTACACACAGAATACTTGCCGTAACATCGTAACCCTGAACGAAATCTTAAACGGTGTTAATGGGGCTGGTGCTGTTGATACAGATACGGCATTGTGCATAGGCACAGATGCAGAAAAGTGTAATTCTGCTGCATTGCGTGAACAGTGCTTGCTGAATAACGGTGTCGAAGCGATACGTACATGGAAGCGAGCTGACTCTGGTAATTAAAAAACGCCCTTTGGGGCGTTTTTTTTAGCCTTTTATAATATAACTGCAGAATATTTTGTGCAAATTGCTTGACTTTTTTATAAAAAATGTTATTTTTGTAGAAACTTTTAGACAAAACAGAACAAGAACAATAGCAAAGAGAAAGAAAATGAGCAATTTTGCAATCTTTCAAACCGGTGGCAAACAATATCGCGTTCAGGCGGGGGATATTGTAAAGGTTGAAAAACTGAATGCCGAAGGTAAAGTAGAATTTGACCAAGTATTAATGGTTGGTGACAAGGTTGGTACACCTTTTGTTGATGGTGCCAAAGTTGTTACAGAGGTTTTGGAACAGAAACGTACTGATAAAGTTTTGGTGTTTAAGAAAAAACGTCGTCAGAATTATCGTCGTACGCATGGTCATCGTCAGTATATAACTGTTTTGAAAATAACGGAAATCAAAGGTTAATTTCTGGTGTATAAATCAGAAAAATCAGAAATTAAAGGAGTTTAATTATGGCACATAAGAAAGCGGGTACCGCTACATCTAATGGACGCGACACACCAGGGCGCAGATTAGGCGTTAAAAAGTCTGGGGGCAGTCGTGTAATTCCAGGAAATATCATTATCCGTCAACGTGGTACATCAGTACATCCTGGTGAAAATGTTGGAATGGGTAAAGATCATACATTATTTGCAAAAATTGCAGGTATTGTTAAGTTTAAAAAAGGTTTAGGCGACAGAAAGACAGTTTCTGTTGTTCCAGAAGACAAAGAAACAAAATAAAAAAAGCACCTTCGGGTGCTTTTTTTTATTGAATGATTTATTTTTATATGAAATAATTTTTAAAAGTGAAAGGAAGTTTGCTGAAAATAAATGAACGATTAATATAAATAGAAATTTTTTCATATAAAATCCCTCTCTTTTCATATTTTTATTTCAATTATGATTGTTGAAAAAAATTGTTGGTTTGCTTTGTCCGGACGTGGGTTATGCAGTATCTAGTGTTGGGACTACTTGTCGGGCAGGCTGGGTAGGTAAATGTTCTGATGGAATTTCACAAGGGATATTTACTGAGCGAGATATTACAGAAACGTACGAAATAGAACGTTGTGTAGAATATGATATTACTAATGCATTGTGTATGAATTTTTCTGAAGGGAGCGGTCTTCATGTTGTAAGATATGCGGAATGTAAAAGTTATGGTGGTTATAAGTGTGATATGAATCAGTATGCTGCTATACAAGCTGCTTTGGGGTGTGTTATTCTATATAATGCGTTACCGGTAAGTGGTACATGTGAATATAGTACTGCGGTTGAAGATGATTCTTGTAGTGATAATAGCGACTGTTCTGCATGGGCAAGTGCTGTCGGATGTTTAGGAACTACTTGTTCAAGTGGAGAGTGTAAGTGCGTATATTGTGGAACGAATAAAATTACAACGCCTGCAGGGGACGGGTGTTTGTGTAATGGGACATCTAATTGGTGTACTTTAAATTATGGGTATACATGTTCAGACGGGGTTTGTACATATACTTTTACACCGAAAACCGCTTTGACATATGAAACTTGCAAAAATAAAGATACGATATGTGCATCCAGAGATTTGTGTGCACAGGGATACTATGGATATGGCAGTGATTGTACGGCTTGTCCTTCTGGGGGCACTACTAGTGGTAACGGAGTGGATTCTTTGTATAATGTTATAAACGTTAGTATATCAAAGTGCTATAAAACAAGCGGTTCTGATACAACTGGGGACTATGAATTTACAGAGGAATGTTATTATTCAGAATAGATAATTTCTAAAAAATCATCTTTTCTGTTTTGTGGTGTTGTGGTATAATTAACAAAAAGATGAAAAAACTTTCGCTTTGTTTTTTCTTAATGGCTTTTTTTGCACCGTTTGCATTTGCAGACGGTACAAGTAGTATTTCGCGTGTAATTCCGTCTAGTAATAATACAGATGCAACAAATGTAACCGCGCGCAATTCTGCAACGACAGCAACGCGTTCGGTTGCGGATGCTTCACGTAGTGTTGTCGGGCGAAGCGCTTCAGCAACAAATTCTGATACAAGTGGTGATACAATCGTTAGAAGTGGGTCGCGTGTTTTGGATTTGGGTGATAGTCAAACAGCGACTTCAACGTCACGTGGTTCTGGTACGACGGTACAATCTGGGACAATATCGCGTTCTGTTAATGTATCTAGTGCGAATTCAAATACGGCGCGTGAAAATTTAGAGGCCACAGTAAACACAGTGGGGCGTAATGCGCGTGTAAGTGCGGCAAGTATAAA
This sequence comes from uncultured Alphaproteobacteria bacterium, assembly GCA_944389265.1. Classification (GTDB taxonomy): domain Bacteria; phylum Pseudomonadota; class Alphaproteobacteria; order Rs-D84; family Rs-D84; genus Enterousia. The sequence goes on along the minus strand of CALXLS010000001.1, from coordinate 240,622 downwards.
TAACAATCCGGCAGTTCGCCGTGCGGGTTTGACTTTAAGACCGTCTACGGCAGAGGTCGGTGGTCGCGCAACAATTGCGGGTACAGATATTCAGACTGGTTCTAATATTGCTAGCGAGGCGCGTTCTGTTCAGGCACGGGCGACTACTTCTGCTGATACGGTTGCAGCAGCAGAAACAATAGAACAGGCAAAAACGCGATTGGAACAGACGGCAGATTTAAATTCGTCTTGTCAGCAACAGTATAACGATTGCATGGATCAGTTTTGTTCTGTGATTGATTCAAATCAAAAACGTTGTTCTTGCTCGTCGAACTTGTCTAATTACACCAAAGTAGAAGAAGCAGTAAAAGATGCAAATACTCAATTGAACGAGGTTGCACAACGTATTCGTTATGTTGGTTTGTCTGCCGATGAAATTCGTGCGATAATGAACGCGACCGAGGCAGAAGAGGCTTTGTCAGGTGCAACAGATACAACAGAAACCAGAAATATGCTGGAAGAAATTGAAAAGTTAATTAAAGACCCGACAAGTAGTACTTCTTACAATTCAAGTGCGTATACTGGTCTTGATATGGATTTAGACTTTTCTTCTGATATTGCAGATATATTTAGTTTGGAATTTTTGAATACTGGGACAACAAGTTTTTCTAACTTGCGCGGTAGCGATTTGTATAATGCTGCTAAAAAGCGTTGCAATACAGTTTTGACGCAGTGCAAGGAAGCAGGTGCAAATGTTGACCAGATTACAGGAAATTATGACCTGGCTATTGATAAAGATTGTATTGCTTATGAGCAGGGTTTGACGAAGATGAACGAAACTTTGGTATCAAATGTTCGTAGTGCAAACCTTATGTTGCAGAAGGCGCGTCTTGCAGTTTTGCAGAATAAAAATCAATATGATGCCAAAGGTTGTATAGCGGCATTGGATTCTTGTATGACTGATGAAATGGTATGTGGTGCAGATTATACAAAGTGTTTAGACCCAACTAAACGCTATATTGATGAAAATGGTGAGGTTGTACTAGGCCAAGACATTACAGATATAACAGACTTTATGCAGAATTATAATAATGCAGATATAGATAAAGATTTTTTATCTGATGCATATACAATTAGTGTAGATACAAGCACTTGTGCAAGTGGTGACGGTAATAATGGTGCTTGTATTGTAAAATACTTATTGCAGAAAATTGGTACAAAACAAAAAGTGACAGACGAAGGTTTGTGTCGTGCAGTTTTAGATAAATGTCAGAATTATACATATGATTCAAATGGTAATTACAAGTCATATAATGATGTTGTTGTAAATTATGTACAGCGCGCCATGGTAAATATTCAGGCTGCGCAAAGACAGATAATATCTGATTATGCGTCTAACTGTATGGTGGATATCGCGACGTGTTATAATCAGCAAGTGACACAGGTTAATGCATGGTCAACCAGTGCAAGTATTAATAGTATATATAACGTTATGCGTGGTGCATGCAGAAATGTTGCATTAACATGTTCGTATGCTGTATTTGCGAATGATAAGACAAGTTGCCCAGATAATAACGATAATACATGTATTGAAAGTATTTCAGAAATGTTCTATCAGTCGCTATTGTGTCCAGATAATTCTACATATCAGGCTACGCCAGGTACTGCAGGTTCCAATGGTTATGTAAACGAACGTTGCAAGTGCAATACTGGTTATGAACAATTTGGTACACAATGCTTGATAGAATGTCCAGATAATTCTACGCGTAATACATACGGAACGTGTGTATGTAACACAGGTTATACAATGAAAAATGGGAAATGTTTTCAAGATACAGGTAGTTAAAAAAAGCACCCATAAATTAGGGTGTTTTTTTATTAATTTATTTTATGCCATTAATTTTTCCATAAAAGCATTATGGGCATTTAGTTCGTCTTCATGAGCAGGAAAACTTCTGCGCGGAAAATTTGCGCCTATTTTTGGATGTTTTAAAAATGCTTCGTGTTGTTGCGCAATAATTTCGCTTACATCTGGAGCTGGGGCGGTGTTTTCTAGTTCTTTATATACCTTTGCTAAAAGTTCTGCGTCAATTAGTGCACCATGCCCTTCTGCGCGTGAGGCAAGGGAAATTCCATACCATTTTGCCAATGCGTCCAGGGAATAACTTTTAGGACCAAAAACACGATTTCTTGCTATGACAATAGAATCTAATTGTTGTTCGCGTGGAATCGGTTTAAGCCCCAGTTTGGAAAGTTCATAGTTTATGAATGGAAAGTCAAAGTCTGCACCGTTATGCGCAACAATTGGACTGTCGCCGATAAATTCTAAGAACTTAGGCGCAACAACTGCCATTTTTGGTTTATCTTCCAAGAAAGCATTAGATATTTTATGAACCATATACGAATCAGGTGGAATGATTTTTCCATCAGGATTTATATATTCATGAAAATTATTATCTGTGATGGTACCATCTATCATTTCAACCGCGCCGATTTCTATGCAGCGGTCACCGCGTGTAAATTCTAAACCAGTAGTTTCAATATCAAAACAGATAACGCGTTTCATATCCCTTCCTGTAAAATATGCTTTTGATAACTAAACTTTGTGTATTATAATAGACTGGTGAATTTAATGCTAGAAAATCTTAACGAAGAACAAAAAAAAGCGGTTGAAACCACAGAAGGCCCGTTACTGGTACTGTCTGGCGCAGGGACTGGGAAAACCCGTGTTTTAACGACAAGAATCGCATATATTTTAAATCGTGGGTTGGCGCAACCTTGGCAAGTGTTGGCGCTTACATTTACTAACAAGGCCGCGAACGAGATGAAAAATCGTTTATTTGCTTTTGCGCAAGACGGTGGTGGTTGGTATGCTGGCGATGTATGGTGTGGGACTTTTCATTCTATGTGTTTGCGAATACTGCATGCCAATTCGTCTGCAGCGGGTTTAAGACCTGATTTTTTAATATATGATGATGATGACCAAAAAAAAATATTAAAGAATGTTTTTAGTGATATGGGGTTAGATGTAAAAGATTTTAACCCCAGTGATTGGGTAGAAAGAATATCTGCAATAAAAGATAAAGGTTTACATGCAGAATTAAAAACTTCAGAAATTGCAGATAAAATATTAGCCGCATATAATGCGGAATTATCTCGCTTAGGTGCGGTTGATTTTGGTGATATTATATTAAAGGTTTTAGAATTATTTAATGCGTATCCAGATATATTAGATAAGTATCAAAGACAATTTAGATATATTTTAGTAGACGAGTTTCAGGATACCAACAAAGCACAAATGCAGTTTTTAGAATTTTTGACACGAGGTATAGAATTCCCGAATATTTGTTGTGTTGGTGATGATGACCAGTCTATATATTCATGGCGCGGTGCAGAGATAAAGAATATCTTAAATTTTGAAAAGACTTTTCCTGATGCGCAGATAATAAGATTGGAAACAAATTATAGAAGCACACCAAATATTCTAGGTGCGGCAAATTCTTTAATTCGTCATAACCAAGGGCGTTTAGGTAAGGACTTGCATAGTAAAGCAGAAAGTAATAATGGTGAACCTGTATATGTTTTAACTTTACCAACTGATTTTGATGAGGCGCGCATAATTGCAGAAACTATTATGCGTAAAGGTGATGATGAGCCTTATTCAAATTATGCAGTACTTATCAGGGCAGGCAGTTTATCGCGTATGTTTGAAGAAGAATTTACATCGCGTGGAATACCATTTAAGTTAGTCGGTGCGCAAAAGTTCTATGACAGAATGGAAATTAAAGATGCAATAGCGTATTTGCGCTTACTGGTTTATCCGTTTGATGATTTGGCTTTCTTGCGTGTGATTGCAAAACCTAGACGTGGGTTTGGTGATACCGCAATTGCGAAGTTACGTGAATCAGGAAAATGTTTAATGGATGGGTTAAAGACTGCAAAACTTTCTGCAAAACAACGCACAATGGCAGATGAATTTTTATCTGCGTTTGATTTTGCATGGGAAGCGATGTCACCTGCAGATGCGGCGCAAACCCTGTTAGATAAATCTGGTTATATAAAGATGTGGCGTGAATCGAAAGATTCTGATGCATCAGATAGACTGGATAATATAAAAGAATTAATAACAAATGTTATTTCTAAGTATGACACTTTACCAGAGTTTTTAGAACAGGCTGCACTTATGGTTGCGGATGACGATGAAGATTCTGATGGGAATAATAAAAAGGCAGATGTTGTAAGTATTATGACGATACACGCTGCCAAGGGATTAGAGTTTGACACAGTATTTTTACCAGCATGGGAAGAAGGCATATTCCCGAATGAAAAATCTGTAAGCGACGGCAGTTTAGAAGAAGAACGCAGACTTGCGTATGTTGCGATTACTCGTGCACGTCGTCGTGCGATAATAACTAATACAATGTCCAGAAGGGTGTTTGGCAAGGCGCAGTATAATTCACCAAGCAGATTTATTACTGAAATGGATAATAAGTATTTAGATTTCCAGGGTGGCACGCCACGTTCTTACTCACGTATGCCGACATCTTATCAATCGCGCCCAAAGCAGGTAGTAAAAGAAAATAAATCTGCTGTTGGAAAGTTAATAGAGCATTCAGAAATGGGACGCGGTGTTGTAATAGAAGAAAATGAAGGGATACTGACAGTTGCTTTTCGCAATAAAGGTATCAAGAAAGTTGCAAAACAGTTTGTTGAATTCATAGAATAAAAAATCCGCAGGTTGCGGATTTTTTATTTTTTTCCAGAACGTATTATTTTCCATAAATTTTTACCAGTGCTGGATGTTTTGTTCCAAAGCGTTTTCATGTCTTTTCCGAATTGTCCTCCGAAACTATCATTTATACTACCGCCTAAATTCTTTGCTATTTCGCTTGCTCGGTTTGCAAGGTGTGCGACCAAACAACCGGTCAATAGTGTTAATACAAAGTTCGAATTTTCAAGTGTTGGTACTTGTGCGGCAAGGTCTGCACTAACTGTGCCCGAAAGCAATGCCGCGCACAAAGCAATAACTATGGATAAAGAAACGAAATAAATTGCAGCATTTATAAATCTTTGAATTTGTGTAGATAAAGATTCAACTTTAAATATTCCAAGGAATCCATTAAATATATCACCAGCGATACCTTTATAAGAGGTCTTTCCGATTGTTTCTGCGATTGCAGTGAATGGCAAAAGCAATACTGCCAAGAACAAATCCATAATTACACCCAAAGCCATTAAAGCAAATTTCCAAATATTATAGATAAATATCACGATAAATATTGCCCCGACCAGAACTGTAAATGCGCTGGTACCAATGCCCGCAATCATCCATTGCCATCCTGCTGCGACAGCGGTATAGAAGAAACCTGATAAGCGTGTTGGTACGCATAATATGTCTGCTGCAGCATTTGCATCAAGCAGCATGCGTGCAGAAGTGTGTGTCGCGGCATAATCACGAATTGCAGCGCAGGTGTCTGGAATCTGTGCACCTGCAACATTTGCTACTGCATTTAGAATCAAGTCTGATAAATAAGAACCTACGCCTATTATAGGTCCCATAATCCACATAAATACTTCTGCAGGTCCCTGAACAAGTATGATAATCCATATAGCAATTATTGCGCCTTTCTTTACAAGGTTTTCACCCAGTTCCATTGCGCTGCTGCCTTTGGTAATCATATTGTATGCTTCAAACATTACCCAGAATATGTATGCGACGATGATGAAAATTATTACAAAGCGTACCAGCGAGTTATCTATTACATCACCAACCAAAGATAGAGCATTCATAAATGCAAGCCCAACTTTTGCTTCAATTGGCACATAATCTTCGACCAGTTGATTTGTTTGAAATTCTGACTGGAAAGCGGTCATATCATTTTTTATATCGGATTTAAATAATTCGATATTGCTTTCTGTTGCCCAAGTGCCTTGGTCACCTATTTCAGACATAGGTAAATTACTTGCAGCGTATGAAGGTACTATCAGCAGTGCTGCCATAGCGCAGATAAGTAATTTTGATAAAAAGCGTTTAACCAAGTTCATATACTTATTTCCCAAATGCTTTTGAAATAGCGCCAAATATTTGTTGTGGTGCATTCCAAATCTTTTTACCTAAATCTTTTGTCCAAGTACCGAAATCAAATTGTTCTTTGCTGTTTTTACCAAGTATGCCGTCTATCTTTGGTTGTACAACATAGAAGTATAATAAGAACAGACCGAACATTAATAATAAGAAATCCCAACCGTCCGACATAAAGTCAAAGGCGCCAGGATATTTGCGTTCTACTTCTGCACGACGCGCAGTAAAGCAGTTTTTAAATTTCTCTGCGTCCATTTCGCCATCAGTTAATGCAACCTGCTCACAAGTAGAAAATACTTCCATTACAGATAAAGTTTGTGCATCAGGGTTTTGAACTGTCTGACCCATCATAGGTGGCAAGATTGCACTATATCCGTCATTAGGCCCTGGGAAGTACTCATCTGCTGCAAAAGAAACAGTTGCGTAAATAACAAGAACTTTTAAAGTAATTCCCACAATTTGTACTGCAGATTTTACCAGCATATTTATCGCATTCTTTACAACTCCGTCGGCAAGTTTCCATGTTTGTTCAAATGCAGCGGCGGCAAGTAGTAGTGGCAAGAATATTATTAGAAATACTAACTTGAAAACAACAGATAAGATTTGAAAGAATAAATCAAATCCGATAATTAAGAACATTAATACAAGTGCAAGACCTGCAATCCAAGTAAATGCACCACCGCCCATATCAAGCCAAGCATAATTCATCAACGCAAAACCACCTGCAGCGCCTGCCAACATAACACTATTAATATTCCCGATAACGCACATAAAAGGTTGCAGAATAGGATTAAGTAAATTGTCACCAGTATTAACTGTATCCAAAGCACCGCAACTTGCTGCATCTGACACGCCACTTGCCGCCATTGATAATTCTGCACCGACAAACATAACAGGTGTAATTGTAATGTTTGCAACTGTACGAAGTGCAGCAGTGCCGCCCATACCAAGTGCACCCATAAATGCGCCGACAATCATTATACGTGCGCCTTGGCGCCATACCTTATCGAACCAAGATTTGAAATCTAAATTATTTTCTTTGCCGTCCAGATTTGCGTTCTTTTTGCTGGCATCAAATAAGTATTTAGCAGTATGAACAAAAAGGAAAATACCAAAACCCAGCGCCATTAGTATCCATAGGTTATCAACCATGGCCGTCCAGAATAATTCTGCTGCGCGACTGATGACACTGAATAGTTCTGAAATATAACCGCACATAAAGCAGCCGTTAACATTTGCGACATTACCATCTGTTGCGCCGACCGCATTCATAAAACCATTCATGCTTGTATAAGTTAACGCTGCGCCACTTATGGAAGAAGATAAATACCAAATACCCAACCCTAACGCAATTGCGCCCATAAGTAATCGTATGGCAATCATTATCAGTTGTGCTTTCATTTACTTTTTTTCTTCTTCTTTGTTGCCACCAGTAATAATAGTTTTCCCTATTTCTTTTGCTGTGTTAATTACATTTGTAGTTAACTTCATTGCATCATTAGCAAGTTGTTCACTAAGTTGTTTTTCTTCTGAAACGCCAAAAGTATCAAGAACCATAGATGTCACTTTTGGTATTTGTGCATATATAAAGTTTAACACATAAACCAAAATTATGCACCCGACCAAAGTTAAACCGACAAGGTTATCAGAAGATAAATCTGCTGCGAAAATTTCACCGCTTGTAATCATTGTCATAATTTCATCTGCGGATTGACCAGGCGCAGAAAAGAATTTTGCGATAATAACCATTATTACTGTATAGGTTAAAACTGCCGCGGCTAATGTGATTATTGCGTTTATAAGTTTTTTAAATTGATTTGTCCCGACCGTTTTCCCAAGTGAAGAAATCCAAGCAGGTGCGCCACCGCCTTTAAATGCGACGAGTATTAATGACAATGGGAAGAAGAAAGCAAAGAAAGTCATAGCAACGATTATATCTGCGAAATAGAAGCAGAAACGAATAAATAATTTAAAGAAGCCATATACCAGGTATAAACCGATAAAGAAAAGAATTATATGTTTTAATAGCGCGCCGATACCAAGCAGTGCGCTGGTAGAGAAAGCCTTGTCCATTACTGCGATTCCAAGTTTTATATAAGACTGGAATTGAGTAATTGTTGTTTTCATCAGCATAATGATTGTATCGCGCAGTTGTGGACGATAAAAGCCGTCGTCTGACATTTCTTCGGGTTGATAAGTGACTTTTTCATTAACGACTTCATTGTCTGTTTGCAACATGCTTTGAGTGTAGATTAAAGCGATATTTGCGGCAGGTTCAAAAGTGACAGTTGTGACGAAACGTGGCAGATATACGCCCAGACTCAAGAAGGTAAGTGCCACCAAAGAATTTATTACAAGAGGTTTAATAGATTTCTGATACCAAGGGTCGCCGACGCCACCTTTAATATTTTGCCATACTGCATTTATTACAAAGAAAGCAAATAATACACAGAATATTATCGCACAGAATATTGCAAATTGCTTATAAACAATACCTGCCGCATTAGAGACAATCTGAAACAGGCGGTCAAAGATAGGACAGCCCCAACACTGAACAGAAGCATCGATTAAAGGGTTAAAGATATTGTTCATTTCTTTTTAATCCATCCAATTGCAGTGCCTAGTTTTTTACCCCAGTCTTTTGTGCCTTTCCAAAGTGTGGAAGTATCTTTTGTGACTTTCTTGTACATGTCGTCCATGCCTTTGCCGACATAGTTATCCAGTTGTTCGCATGTCAGGTTAAATATACTCAACATCAGATAGAAAGTTAATATCGAAGATAACCACAAAATAGAATGTTCGCCAAATCCCATTGCGCTATTAGCAACTTGTGGAACGTTAGATGAAGCCGCACCACCTGCTGCGACGACGAATACAGAAGAACTCCATTGAAACAGTGATTTTATAATAGCGATATTTACACACAGAATGAATGCGCAAGCAATCATAGTGATAATCATCTGTTGCAAGGCTTTTGTCACACCTGAAAAAGCGGGCCATATATCAAACCACTTGTCGTTAGGTTTTGCGACATATACCAATACTTGGAATGGATACAGAATTAAAGCCATGCCGAAATTAAATATTGCTTGAATTATTAGAAGTGCCATAAATAAATTGCTTGATACAAAAGTTGTCACAAGTAATATACCCGTCACCAGATTTAAAAAGTCTTCCCCGCCATGTGGAACAAGCGTAATAAGACCGCGTAGTCCCCGATTTATGAAATCGAAACCGCGTTTAATAATTTGATTGTTTGCATGTGAAATATCCGCAACAGGTTGCACCATAAATTCGCAACTAGATTTTGAAATCCAACCTTTTTCTATGATGTCTGGCGGGCATTCGATTTTTTCAGCGCTAACGCCCGCGTCATTTATAGTCGCAGTTATGCTCTCAGTATATATTGCGCCAAATTGCAGGAAAGGGTTTACAAGCCATTCAGTTAAGTAAACTGGTTTTAATTGTAATAATACGACTGCAGCGATAATTGCACGAATGGCGGGTTTGAGCATATTTGTACCGATAGTCATAGCATCTGCTTTACCATCAGCCATTTCACCGCCACCAGAAAAACCGAAGAAAGAAACCCACATTTTAGGGAAATACATTTTTATCAGGTAAAGAGATAAAGAAATTGCTAAAAATCCCCAAATTAAAATATAAATAATACCATTACCTTTACCTACGAAGAATTCGTATCCGCCAGTTGCAACGGTCATAAGTGCATCTAAAATATTTGGGATGAAAGGTGCCAGATTCAATGCGTCAATTATGTTTGAATCCGCATAGGCAGACACTGGTGACAAGCATAGAAAAGTAAGTGCCGCAAAAGGCATTACACGACGCAATACAGAAAAAATAGCGCGTTTGAATAAAATCATTCTCTCTTATATAAATATTATTATTATCAATTATATCACATTTATTGCAAAATGTGATATACTTAAAAGCAATGAATAGACTAAAAAAGTTCTGGATAGTATTTTTATCATTTTTGCCCTTTTCTGCAGGGGCAGTTGCACCATTTGTTGTTGGTGCAATTGCGGGTGTAGGTGTAATTGCAGGTTTTTCAATATACAGAACAGCGGCGCCTGTAAATATGGCAGATGCACTAAACTTTTTTTCCAGTTGTTGGTCTTGTCAGATGTTTTCAGAAATAATGGCAACTATGTCGGGGTTGTTGCCACGTGCATATAGTGCGATTGGCAGTGTTATATTGCCTTTTGCCGCGGGGCTTACAGCAGTATGGTTCGCATGGAAGTTATTATCTGGGTTCTTTAATGCGAAGTTAGAAGAACCGTGGAATCTTGCCAGTAATTTTGGAATTCAATTAATAAAGTTAACTTTTGTTGGGGCATTACTACTTGCGCCACTGCCAAGAATTTTGACGACTGTTGTTATAGAGCCTGTGTTTAATGTTGGGCTTTCATTAAATAGAGTTGTTGCAGGGAACGACGATTTTGCGAAATGTGTTGTTGCAACCGCGATTGCGGACCCTGCATCTGTAAGTTCTGCAGCGGCAGAGGCAGGTGCTTTTTCACCGAAACTTAGACATAACCTAGCGTGTGAAGTTGCAAATGTTCATCAGATGACGGGGCTTGGTATGGCAGTTGGTTGGACCATGCTGAATATGGCATTTAATGAGCAATATATGCATAAAATTATGTGGGATGTTCCTATTTTCCCGAATGTTCCGATTTTCTTTGCGGGGCTTTTGATTTTGGTTCTGTTCTTTTTTGCGCTACTTCCAGTACCGTTATATTTCTTGGAGATATTTATAAAACTATCTATGGATTTGATAATGTTGCCGTTTATGATGCTGTCTTGGTTGTTTAAGGGGTGGCCTATATTCCCAAATGGCGGCAGAAATATTCAAGGTATGATAAATGATGTGATTAAGGGCACCGCAGGAATTGCGATGGTCGGGGTATTTGTGACATTCGCAGTTATGTTTTTGAATGCGGTGTTTGGAAAGTGGCAGGGTGCAGACAGATTGCAGCAGGCTTTGGCGCAAAACGATTCGACAATATTAATGGACGGTTTAATGATGCGTAATGATAGTATTGTCACTATTATATTGATGGGTATATTTATTGCGATGTTTATGACAATGATACCTGCGCTGGTAAAGACACTGTTTGCAAATGTTAATATTCCTACAAGTTTTTATGAAACGACGAAAAAGAACATAGAAATAACGTGGCAAAACCTTAAAAAATGGTATGCCGCGATAAAAAAATAAAAAATCAAGTGCTTTATTTATTGTAGGGGTCTTTTTTGTACATTCCGAATCTGATATAATTCATATCAATGAAGCAGTTTCCGATTCTTTATTGGCCACGCAAGACAACAGCGGATACAGATTATCAGCTGGCGCGTAAGGTAATAAATAACACAACCGGTGTAATGCCAGATGTTGTGACCGAAAATTTAGATTTGGCAGAGATATTGGCTCAGAATCCAGGGGCTACGGTTTATTACCCTGTTTTTTGTGAATCTACTGGTTGGTGGGGGGAGCTATTGGGTGGTTCTGCCGTTGTGACGGATAAATTGATAATATCATCAGAATGTCAGTTAATGGTAATAGAATCCGAAGATACCGCATCAAATCGCGAAAAGGCAGGTAAAAATCAGCTGCTGGCGGCGGAAATATATCCAGCCAGCGGCTTTTTCAAGAAAATGAATTCAGGTATTGCGACGGTTGCGGATATGTTGGCGACAGATGCTGGTACAATATTGGCTTTATTTTCTGGAAAGAATCAAAATCAGTTTATAAATGTTCTGGAATCTACTGGAAATTCGTATCTTGGTTGCATTGGCAGATACTAAATGTATTAAATTACTTGCTTTATCGAAATTTATTTGTATAATTTTGTGGCTAAAAAGTAAAAAGGGTAAATAAGATGAAAAAAGGCATTCATCCAGAATATCATGAAATCAACGTCACAATGACAAACGGCAAGACTGTAAAAATGTATTCTTCCGTAAAGAAAGACTTGGTTTTATCTACAGATAATTTGAATCATTCCGCATGGACTGGTCAGCGTACAAATGCTGGTGACAAGGGGCGTCGCGCGGCAGAATTTAAGAATAAATTTGCTGGATTTAATTTCTAATCTGGTTCTAGTTGACAGGGGCAGGAAATGGAGCTGTTGATAAAAGGTTCGACGGAATTAAACAAAATGTTTATGGCGCTTCAGCGAACAGCTTCTGGTTTGCGCCATGATTTTGGTGAAGTAGAAAGTCTGCAGCAGTCTTTGCGTGGTGCGCGTGATTTCGTGCAAAAAGCGTCAGCAAGAATAGAAGAAAGTATTCTGTCGGATTTATTATTGGTTCGTCCATCTGCTGGGTTGTTAACACCGAATGTTTCGCATGACGGTGACGGTCGTGATGAATTTGTATTGTCACTATCTGGTGCAGCAAATTTTGTTCGTGGAAATCCTCATTTTGCAATATCATTGGCATTACGTAGTGGTGATGAAACGAAGATAGCATTGGTTTATTCGCCAATTGATGAAAGATTATATTATGCCGAGGCTGAACGTGGTGCGTATATCTTTTCTGCATATCATTCTGCCAGAATGAAGGTTTCTAATTTATCAGAACCGTTAGATTTGACTGTTGCGTATAATACAAGCGATTCCAGAAAGACAATCGGTGATGTTCGCAGAACTGGTTGTCCTGCATTAGATTTAGCATGGGTTGCTGCAGGTAAGTTTGATGCTTTTGTGTCCGACCCATTAGATTATGCAGAAATTGCCGCAGGTGATTTATTAGTGCGTGAAGCAGGTGGAAGAATAGAAATGGGTGCAGATTTAATTGCGACCAATGGAAAAGTAGAATTATAAAAATCCCATTTTTGTGGGATTTTTTTATTTACAAACAAATTGCAATTATATTTTTTTGATATAAGATTAAATTCACAAGATGAAATTTTTATCTTGTTTTAATTTTGCATTGGCATTTGTTTACGCGAAACTTCATAACTCGGTTATCGACGTGATGGAAACTCTCTCCTCTGGATCGTTGTAATGCCGAGTTGCTTTTTATTTGTTATACAAAACTTGCAAACTAAGAATAAATATCTTAAAATTTTAAACTATGAAATTCAAAAAGATATTACGCGTTTTTTTAAATATACTATTTTGGGGCTTTACAGCAGGAATTGCGGCACTTGCAGCGCTTGTTTTGATTTATGGTAATGATTTGCCAGATTATAAAAAGTTGGCAACTTATGCGCCACCTGTGGCGACAAGATTATATGCGTCTGACGGCAGTTTGCTTATTGAGTATGCCGAAGAACGTCGTGTTTTTATAGATTTTGCGGATATGCCGCCCCAGTTAGTAAACGCATTTGTTGCGGCAGAAGACCAGAATTTCTGGACGCATCCGGGTATAGATGTCCAAGGGATAATTCGTGCATTGATAAACAATGGTATGCGGGTTCTTGGTTTTAATACAAGTTTTTCTGGTGCATCGACAATAACGCAACAGGTTGCAAAGAATTTCTTTTTGACTTCTGAACGTACGATTTCGCGTAAGATAAAAGAAGCGATATTGGCATTACGGTTAGAGCGTACTTTTTCGAAACAGCATATAATGACATTGTATTTGAATCAGATATTTTTAGGTGCACGCGCGTATGGTGTGGGTTCTGCTGCACTTATGTACTTTAACAAGCCTGTTTCTGAATTAAATTTGGCAGAGTGTGCATTTTTAGCATCTTTACCGAAAGCGCCTAATAATCGTGAACGTGCAGTTGAACGTAGAAACTATGTGTTACGTCGTATGGTTGAAGAAGGTTATATAACACAAGCGCAGGCAGATGAGGCTGCCGCAGAACCTCTGAATATAAACAGCGGATTTACTGCACAGATGGAAGAAGATTTTCAATACTTTGCGGAAGATGTACGTCGTCAGTTATTGGAATCTTTGGGGCGTGAAACTTTATATAATGAAGGGCTGTATATAAAGACAACGATTGTACCAGAATTTCAGCGTGCAGCCAGTGAAGCATTAAATAAAGAATTAGATAATTACAACAAAGGACGTACAGAGAAATTACAGGGTGCAATAATTGCTATGAATCCGCATACAGGTCGAGTTCTTGCAATGTCGGGTGGTCGTTCGTTTTCTGAAAGTTCTTTTAATCGCGCAACGCAGGCCATGCGTCAGATAGGTAGTACGATAAAACCTTTTGTTTATTTGGCTGCGTTAGAAAAGGGTATGTCGCCAGAGGCTATGATATTAGATGCGCCTATTGTAGGATGGCGTGAGGATAACACTCTTTGGAAACCAGAAAATTACGATAAAAAGTTTTTAGGTGAAGTACCTTTGCGTTTAGCCTTAGAAACGTCAAGAAATGTACCTGCGGTTCGTCTTGTCCAGCAAATCGGTGTAGAAACGGCAATAGAAGCAGCGCAACGTTTTGGTGTATACCCAGCGGATTTAAAAAATATAAATTTATCTTTGGCATTAGGTTCTGGTGAAACGACTTTGCTTCATTTGGTTCAGGGGTATTCTGCGTTTGTGAATGGTGGTCATCTGATACAACCGAAGTTAGTTGATTATATCGAAGACCGTTATGGGCGTGTTATAGGTGGGCAAAAAATAAAAATGATTGAATGGCAAGAAGATTTACTGCCAGAAGAAAAGTTGTCGGAAACAGAGCCACTATCTGATCCACAAAGTTTATATCAAATTGTTTCTATTTTACAAGGTACCGTAGAACGTGGAACTGGGAAGCAGGCTCGTGTTCCCGGTCATACAATTGCTGGGAAGACGGGAACTACCAACGAGGTAAAAGATGTCTGGTTTGTTGGGTTTTCAAAGAATTTGATAGCAGGTGTATATCTCGGGTTTGATACACCGAAACCTCTGGGGGCGGGGGCAGGTAGTCATATGGCTGCTCGCGTATTTGCGGATTTTATGACAAAGGCGCTTGCGAATGAGAAGAATCAGCCTTTTGCGGTACCTGACGGGTTAAATTTTGTTCGTGTTAATCGTCGTAGTGGTGCCGCCGCATCTGAAGACCCGAATGGTATAATAATTACAGAGGCTTTTAAACAGGGACAAAAACCAAATCCTGCGCCAACGGTTCGTGCAAAAGAGGCCGGACCTGTGGTTGGTGGGGTCTTTTAAAAAATAAAAGAGGGAGAAAAATATGAAAAAAGTTTTACCGTTATTTTTAGGGTTAATAGCATTATCAGCATGTGACAATAAAAAAACTATAGAACTTGACTGTGGTGGAAATGTTGTTGCGATTAATATGTCTGAAGATGGTGAACATTTATCAACTGTAATAAACGGTGAAAATGTTGATTTTAATATTGCAGTATCTGCATCTGGTGTTCGCTATGTGGCACAAATGAACAATTCTGAAGTGACATTGTGGAACAAAGGCACTGATTGGACTTTGTATTTAAATGAAGAAACACCGATAATGTGTGTAAGTAAATAGTTTTTGTTTTGTATAATTTATGTGATAGAATGTCAGCATAAGAAGGAGATTTTTTATGCTGACATCTTTTTTATTAGATAGCGGGGCTAGTTTTTTTGCTAGTGGTTGGACGCAATTTGCTGCAGCCTTTGGTCTTGCTTTTTTGATAATGCTGATATTTGGTAAGTCATTTATAAATGCGATGCATCGCATTCAAAAGAAGGGTCAGCCTATAAGTGAAAATGTTCCAGAAGCGCATTTGAAAAAAGCGGGAACGCCTACTATGGGGGGTATATTAATTTGCATATCAATTATTATACCAAGTATTTTATTTATGCCGATTTCAAATCCAACGGGGTGGATTGCATTGTTGGCATTGGTTTTGTTTGGTGCAATAGGATTCGCGGACGATTATAAAAAAGTTGTATCTCAATCAAAAAAAGCAGCAAATGGTTTGTCGCCTTTGTTTAGATTGGGTGTAGAGGCATTATGTGTTATTTTGTTGGCGTTTTTAATTAATAAAACTATGCCACCATACATTCCTGAACTATCTTTGTCATTACCGTTCGGGATAATTTTGCCTTTGGGTATATTCTATTATGTATTTGCGTATTTTGTTATTGCTGGCAGTGCAAATGCAACAAATATAACGGACGGATTAGATGGAATGTTGGCAAAATTGTATATGCCTGTTTTGATTGTTTTGGTTGTTGCTTTATATGGTGCAACACGTATAGGATTTATGGATACAGTTATGTTCTTGCCGACAGCAAGCGGTTTATATGCTGTCCTTGGGGCGGCTTTCGGCGCAGTACTTGGGTTCTTATGGTATAATTCAAAACCTGCGTCAATCTTTATGGGGGATGTTGGCTCATTGGCACTTGGTGGTTTTATGGGTACTGTTGCTATGCTGTTAAAATCGGAAATTATAATGGCAATTGCAGCAGGTATGATGGTTTTGATACTATTGTCTTCTTTTATTCAGACGATGTATTTCAAAGCAAGTCGTAAGATAACAGGTACAGGTAAACGAGTGTTTTTGCGTGCACCACTTCATCATCATTTTGAAGAATTAGGTTGGCCAGAAACAAAAATCGTAGAAAGATTTTTTATAATGTCGATATTGTTTTCAGGTTTGGCATTGATATTGTTAAAGTTTGCATAATAAAAACCCGGTTATCCGGGTTTTTAAAATAATTTTTTTTCATCAGTATATTTTCATAAAAAAGATGATATAATTATCTCGACATGTTTAAACGAACGGAAGAAAGCAAATTAACAAGTTGGTATTTTGAAGTAGATCGCCGTCTGCTGTGGGCTTTGATGGTATTGATTTTTGTCGGTGTATTATTTATGGTATCGGCTGGGTCTGTGGCAGCAGAAAGAATAGGGCATCCTTGGCATTTCTTTATCTTAAAAGCACTACCTTTTTATTTCATTGGGTTAATTACGTTATTCGTTGCCAGTATGCTAAATAAAAAATGGGTATTGGGTATTTCGTGGTTGAATGTCGGTGTTGGTTTATTGCTGTTGTTAGTGACATTAGTTGCGCCTCATGTTATAAAAGGTTCTGCGCGATTTGTTGCACTTGGACCATTTAATGTAATGCCGTCTGATATTATGAAACCGGGTTTTATAATAATTACGGCTTGGTTTTTGGCAACTATGAAAGAAAAGTATGGCAAGGATATTTTCTTTAATAAAGAGGCTTGGCGTTTTAGGTGGCTTAGTTGGTGGACATATTTGGCAGTGTTTGTGCCTGCATTTTTGATAATATTACGTCATCCTGATTTTGGTACGTCTATTTTATATTTTGCGGTTTTGTCCGGTATGATATTTATGGCGGGCTTACCTTTGGTTATAGTGCCCGTTTTGATTGGTTTTATCGGCTTAGTAGGGATGTTTGCATTTTTTACAATGTCGCATGTTCATAACCGAATAATATCTTGGATTTCAGGGACGGGCGATACATATCAGGTTAGACAGTCTATTCAGTCTATTCAGCATGGTGGCCTGCTTGGAAGTGGTGATGACGCGTTTGTAAAGCAATCTTTGCCTGATGCGCATACTGATTTTATATTTGCTGCAATTGCCGAAGACTGGGGTGCAATAATGGCGTGTGCTTTGTTGACTTTATTGCTGTATGTTTTGAAGCGTCTGATGACGGATGCTATGAATGCACGTGATCCATTTGTATTTTATGCAGCGGGTGGTGCAGCAGCGTTGTTCGGTACGCAAGTTTGTATAAACTTAATGTCAACGCTTCATATCTTTGCGCCTAAGGGAATGACTTTGCCGTTTATTTCTTATGGGGGAAGTTCTTTTGTCGCGTTTTGTTTGTTGTTTGGAATGATACTTGCAATAGTGCGTGAAGATAAATGGAAATAAGGTGATTGCTATGAAAATATGGATTGCAACAGGTGGTACAGGTGGACATGTTTTTCCTGCACTTAGTGTCGCAGAAGAATTGGTGTCGCGTGGACATCGGATGACAATTTCGTGCGATGGTCGTGTTAATAAAATGGTAAAGGATGGCAAGCCAACAAAAGCGGCTATGGTGCATATTTGGGCATCAGGTGTTGGGGCCAAAAGTAAAATAAAGCAAATTTGGGCATTGTTTAAAATTGCGGTTTCTTCGGCGGCACTTATTTTGCGGTTTGGTGTTTTTCGTCCGCAACGTGTTGTTGCTTTTGGTGGTTATGCGTCTGTGCCTGCGGTTTTTGCGGCGCATTTATGGAATGTACCTACATTCTTGCATGAGCAAAACGCAGCAATAGGTCGTGCGAATAAATTTACTATGCGCTGGGTAAAGACTTTGATGACAAGTTTCCCGAATGTGGAAGGAATGCCTACAAATACAACAGCAAAAGTTGTTTATACAGGGTTGCCAGTCAGAAAGGAAATCTTGGCTGCGTCGGGTGCGCAATTGCCAGATAGTCCTAGTTTGTTTATTACCGGTGGGTCATTGGGGGCGCAGATATTGGACGAGGTTGTACCTGCTGCTTTATTGCAAATGAAAAATAAAAAGATTTTTGTGACTCATCAGACCAGACCAGAAAATGTGTCTAAACTACAGAAACTTTATGCTGATAATAAAATAAAAGCAAATGTATTATCATTTGTTCATGATATGGCCGGTACGATTGCTGGTTCGAGTTTGGTAATAGGGCGTAGTGGCGCAAGCACAGTCATAGAATTAGAAACTATCGGGCGTGGTGCGATACTTGTTCCACTTGGTATAAATCCTGATCAGGCGGCAAATGCTGCAAGTTTTGCGAAATTAGGCGGTGGTTTTGCAATACAGCAAGATAAATTTACACCTAAGTGGTTGGCAGCGACATTAACAGAGTTGTTTGATAATCCTTCCAGGTTAGAAAAAATGGCAAAAAAATCATTGGTTGAAAACGATGCTGTAAAAAAAATTGCAAATGAGATAATAAAATGATATAAAGCGCATTTTCCACTTGCTACCGATTCGCGATTTGTTATATGATAATAGTGGAAGGAAAGGAAAATGCGACAGATTACAGTTTCTGTGTTGGCACTATTTGTGATGTTGCCGGCTTTTGCGGATGTGCGTTTGCCGGTCGTTAATCTTGCCGCGGGCAGTGTTTCTGCGCGTGCCGCATTTGGAGAGCCAATAGTAAAAAATGAAAACAAAGTTTCTCAAAATAAAGAAATAAAGGTTTCTGAAAATAATGAAGCAAAAGTAAAGAACGATAATAAAAAGCGTTCTGTCGTAGCGCGTTCATCTGTTCAAAAACCTATTGCGGTAAGGACAGAAATGTCAAAAGACAGTGGCGAACAAATTGTCGCGAGTGCAGACGTTTTGGTTCCGCGCAGACCTAGTTCTGATTTATGGGCTCGGAATGATGCACCATTACGGTTGCCAAGCCCAGACGAATTTTCTGTCATAAAATCTGATTTTGAATTGCCAGAAGAAAGTATTGATTCTAGTTCAAGGAACGCCGTTGTCGCACGCAGTACAACTGTTGCGCAGCCTGTGCGTACTACGCAAACAAAAACAGAAATGGAACCTTTGTCAGAAATAGATGCGCAAATTGCAAGATTAAATGAATTGCAACGTCGTGCAGATGAAAGTGTACAGAAAAAATACGTCCCTGTTCAAACTGCGTCTATTGAACACGAAGATTTTTTTGAAGAAGATGATGTAGAACCTGTGTCGATAAAAACCGCGCGGACAGAGGAAAAAGAGATAGTTGATAAAACTGACGATGTAAAGTTGAGTCGTTTGGTTGTTCCGATGGAAGAAGATGTAGTTGTTCGTGCAGTTGAAAAGGCAGAATCGCCACGTATTATGTCTGTTCGTGAAGATATGACGAAAATGAGCCCAAGTGAATTACGTAAGGCGTTTAGAAAGACTTTCTTGTCAGAAAACAAACATCTATCAACCTTCCAGATAGATGATAGGTTTGATGTTGCAAGTGATATGACTTCTAATATCGAAGGTTTTACTTCTGCGCGTGATTTGTCAGAAGCAGGTGGAATTCGTCCGTTAGAGATAAAAATAAAATTCCGTAATGATGATTCTGCTTTATCGCGTGATAATTATAATTTGTTAACAGAATACGCGGGGATTGTTTTGAGTAATCCGACACGTGCAATCCAGGTATCTATACCAGAAAGCGCAACGCATAATTCTGATGATAGAAAGTTAGCAGCACGTAGATTGGCAATTGTTGAACAAGTTTTACGCGATACAGGTGTTTCTGAACAACGTATTTTACCGGTTCTTTCTCAACGTGATGAAGAAGGTTTTGTGTTGCGCATGATTTCATTAGATCAGTATGAAACATTGACTAAGAAGCAACGTGATATGTTTGGTGATACTATAAGCAAGAAAACATATAAAAGCATGTCTTGGTAATGGAATGCCGTTGGTATCATCTGCACTTTTGAAAGTTCTAAATAGTTGTATTGATTTTCTGTTTCCTTCGGCGTGTCCTTTGTGTGGCACGCCTGTTTCTACTCATGGCGAATTATGTGCAGATTGTTGGACTTCTTTTAATTGGATAAGTAACCCAAAATGTACCAAATGTGGTTATCCTTTTCCTGCGAATTTAGATTTAGGTAATAGACCGTTATGCCCAAAATGTGCATCTGGAAATTGTGCTTTGGATTTTATTCGTGCGGCTTGTGTTTATGATGATGTTTCAAAAGCGGCGATGTTGCCATTTAAGCATAGCGGCAGGATAAAATATTTTAATTTTATGTCGCGTGCCATGATGTGGGCTATGCGCGATATGAATGATTTGCCAGATGTGATAATACCTGTGCCTCTTGCGTGGCGTAGATTATGTCATCGTGGTTATAATCAAGCAACTTTGCTGGCTCGTCCGATTGCCAAAGCGATGAAAGTAAAAATAGACTTAGATAGTGTGCATAGAATTTATAGGCCTGATATGGGACATAAGAATGCGAAGCAACGTGCAGAAAATATTCGCGGTGTTTTTAAAGTAGTAAAACCAGAAAGAATAAAGGGAAAGAAAATATTACTAGTAGATGATGTTATGACAACTGGTGCAACTTTTTCTGAATTAAAAAGAGTGCTGATGAAAGCAGGTGCGGTGTCTGTTTCTGGTGTTGTATTTTGTCGTGTGGTAAAGGCTATATAAGTTTAATGAGTAAAATCATTATATATTCCCTTTAGCATGTGGTTCTTCTGGCTGTTTTTCTCTTGCTGTACCAATTTGGCAGAACATGCTTTTATCAGTATTTCTAATCTTTTTGCAACAGGGTTTTCTTGAAGATGTTTTTTTTCTTCTTTTGTATCTATTAAATTTCTTGTAGCTGTTAAGACGGGGATGCTATTAACTATCAGTGAATATCTTATATAAACGTTGTTTAAAGACGAATGCGAGTATTCACTTATTAATTCGATTAAATCTTTATTGCCATCCATATATAAGTCAAACAGATACACAGTTCTTTGTGAACTGTTATATACAGATATGTAGTTGTAAGAGATAGCCTCTTGTAAAATGTCCAAAAATGTAAAAATCATATCGAGAATATTATCACTAAGTATAGGTTTGTCAAGACCGTTAAAGTGTTTTGTTATAAGGATGCTTGAAATTTGTTTTTTATCTGATAGGATTTACAACAATGTATTAATATAGGGGTTGTTATGAAAAAAATAGTATTTTCGGCTTTGGGTACATTTGCGCTTTCTATGTCTGGTGTATTTGCAGGCGTGCCTTTGACCGGTTTATATCAGACTATTGACGATGAAACTAATATGCCGAAATCTATAGTTATGCTTTATGAGTACAAAGATGGCGATGATTCTGAATTAGCGGGGCGTATCGTCGCGCTATATGACGAGAAAGGTAATATTTCAGAAACATTAGCAAATCCTGTAAAATTAGCAGATAAAGTAAGTGGCAGTCCTAAATATGTTGGGCTTGATATAATTTGGGGTATGGAATGGGATTCTGACGATAAAGAATATCAAGATGGAAAGATAATGGACCCTAAGAAGGGCAAGGTTTATTCAAGTGTGATATGGCAAGATAATAAAGATAAGGTCCGAGTGCGTGGGAAAATCGGACCGTTCGGCAGAACGCAGACTTGGAATGTGCTAACCGTTTCAGATTTGCCTGCTGAAATACAAACAATAGATACAACAAATTGGAAACCAATAATTAGAGATTAAAAAAATGAATATAGAATTAGGAAAAAATATAAACCCACGTGAAATAGAAACAAGAATACAAGAAATTTGGGATAAAAACCATTTTTGGGACAATGACGTTAAGTCTGATAAGAAAGCTTTTTGTATAATGATGCCACCACCTAATGTTACTGGTAATTTGCACATGGGGCATGCGTTGGATAATGTTTTGACAGATATTATTTGTCGTTATAAACGTATGTGTGGATTTGATGTTCTGTGGCAACCAGGTACAGACCATGCGTCTATCGCTACGCAACTATTAGTTGAACGTGATTTGTCTAAGCGTGGTATAAATCCTCGTTCTTTGACGAAAGAAGAATTGCTAAAGACTGCTTGGGAATGGAAAGCAGAAAAGGGTGGTCAGATAGTAGGACAATTACATACACTTGGGGTAACACCAGTTTGGTCACGTGAACGCTTTACAATGGATGATGGGTTGTCTCATGCAGTTGTAAAATTGTTTGTAAAGATGTATAACGAGGGGCTTATTTATCGTGAAAAGAGTTTGGTAAATTGGTGCCCAAAACAACAAACATCTGTTTCTGATTTGGAAGTAGAAACTCGTGAAGAAAAAGGTAAATTCTATTACTTCAATTATCCATTAAAAGACGGTGGTTTTATTGAAATTGCAACTACGCGTCCAGAAACTTTATTCGGAGACCAAGCTATTGCTATACATCCTGAAAACGAGAAATTAAAGCACTTAATTGGCAAGACCGCGATAATACCTTTAACAGATATAGAAATACCTGTTATTGCGGACGAACATGCGGATCCAGAAAAGGGAACTGGTGCAGTTAAAATTACTCCTGCACATGACTTTGATGACTGGCAGGTAGGTTTGCGTCATAACTTAAAAGCGATTTGTATTTTAACTCCTGATGCGAAGATGAATGATAATCCAGTAGTCCCAGAAAAATATCGTGGTATGGATAGATTCAAAGCTCGTGAAGAAGTTATTAAAGATATAGAAGCAGCGGGCTTGTTGGTAAAGATAGAAGATAAAATTATACCGACACCGTATTCGGAACGTGGGGGCGTTGTTGTTGAACCGTACCTAACAGACCAGTGGTTCGTTGATGCAAAGAAACTTTCTATTGCAGCAAAACGTGTTGTAGAAAATGGGGATATAAAGTTTATGCCAGAACATAGATATAACTTGTATATGTCTTGGATGAACGATATTCGTCAGTGGCCTATATCGCGTCAGTTGTGGTGGGGACATAGAATACCTGCTTGGTATGACAAAGAAGGTAATATCTATGTTGCGGAAAGTGAAGAAGAAGCAATCAAACAATCTGGGGGTAAAGAATTAACACGTGATAATGATGTTTTGGATACATGGTTTTCTTCTGCGTTGTGGCCGTTCTCTACATTAGGGTGGCCAGAAGAAACGCCAGAGCTTAAAAAATATTATCCGACAGATTTGCTTTATACAGGTGCAGACATAATCTTCTTCTGGGTTGCACGAATGATAATGATGGGGATGTATGTTATGAACGAAGTTCCGTTCAGAACAGTTAATTTCCATGGGCTTGTTCGTGACTCCAAGGGACAGAAGATGTCTAAGACCAAAGGTAATGGTACAGACCCGCTTACGACCGTTGATAAGTTTGGTGCAGACGCTTTGCGTTATTGGATTGCAACCGCGCCAATTGGAACCGATATTAGATACAGTGATGATGAGGTTAAACGTGGTTCAAAACTGTTAACAAAGTTGTGGAATGCTGCAAAGTATACATTGATGAATTTGACGGATTTTGACCCAAGTTCTGCAAAAGAAATACCTGCGTCAGATAGATTTATTGAAGACCGTTGGGTATTGACCGAATTGAATAAAACAATAGCAGATGTACGTAGAAACTTGGATAAATATGACAATTATAATTCTCGTTCTGCGATAGATACGTTCTTCTATGAAATATTCTGTGACCAGTACTTAGAATTTATTAAGGACAGATTCTGGTCGCCAGAAAAATACAGCGATGAATCTAAATTGTCAGCGCAGTGGACATTGTGGGAAGTCTTGCGTGCGATTATTGGGTTGTATGCACCGTTTATACCATTCTTAACAGAAGAATTGTGGCAGAAAATATATAAGCAGTATGAAGGTGGTGAAACTTTACATTTGACCGCATATCCTGCGATTGATTCTGCGCGCGACACAGATGTATCACAAATGCAAATTGCGCTGGATTTGTTAAAGAGTGTTCGCGGTATGCGTACAGAACAAAAGATTGGTAATGGTGCAAAGTTAGAAACTTTGACAATACCGTCTGATGTACCTGCTGCGTTGCATGGTGTTATAAAATCGGCGGCTCGTGCAAATGAAATTGTTTTGGGTGACAAATTAGAATTCGTTGTTGCACAGCAAAATAACGCGCAATAAATAATAAGGGGCGAATTATACTATGCCAGATAAATATGTTGAAAAAAGAGTACTTCAAGCGTATCAATGTGATCGATATGGTAATGTTCGCCCCCTGATTTTGATGAACGAATTGCAAGGTGTGGCAGATACTCATGCAGAGGTTCTTGGTTGTGGCCGTACATATTTGATAGAACATAATATGGCGTGGGTAGTGACACATTATCTTGTAGATATTGTAGAAATGCCGCATGAGGCAGAGGAATTATCTTTTATTACATGGCCTTCTAATATGGACGGTGTTCGTGCTACGCGTGACTTTGAAGTTCGTGGTAGTGATGGGCGCTTAATGGTTCGTGCGACATCACAGTGGATATTGATAAACATGGAAAATCGTCGTCCACTGAGGTTGGATGATAATTTAGCAACATGGAACATAATTCACGAACGAGCGTGGGATAAAGAGTTTGAAAAATACCCAGATTTTGAACCGACTAAGTTTCATACTATGAAATGTCGTTTTGATGATATAGATGTAAACCAACATATAAATAACGCTGTGTATGCAGTTTGGGCGACAGAAAGCGTGGGGTATGTGTACCGTAATCAGCATAAGTTGAAGCGCATAGAGTTAAACTTTAAGAAAGAAATAAAACCAGATACGCCTGAAATAAGTATTGGTGTTGCAATAGATGGTTTGGTGTCCAGACACAAAATTATTACAGGTGACACAGAACATGCTTTTGTAATGTGTACATGGGAAGACAACGAATAAATAGGTTGAAAGTAAAGACATTAAAAAAACCGCTAAAAGAGCGGTTTTTTTAATTTGCTGCTGTTACGGCCAATCTTTTGCGACCAACAGCACGGCGGCGATTTAAAACCTCGCGACCGCTTTTTGTAGCCATTTTTTCACGGAACCCGTGTGTGCGCACACGACGTGTTTTAGATGGTTGATAAGTACGTTTTGTTGCCATAACTGAATCCTTTTGTGCGTCTATTTAATCATATGTTTTTAGAAAACGCAACCTTTTTATTTAGATTTTATTAGACCAAGTTTTTTCATTGATTCTAATAGTAAGTAATATGTGAACAAAGCAACAAAAAGTCTCCAGAATGGTAAAAACATAATTTTATCCTTTGTTATTTCTGTTTTTTATTGCACTTGTTAACAATTCTTGATTTTAAAGTGGCAAGAGATAGAAATTGTTTTAAATTCCAACGCATTAATTGTAATTGTGTCTTTGTTAAAACGTCTTGGTCTTGCGACTTTAACAGATTTTCTACGTGTTGTTGTGTTTCTTCTAAAGATTCTTTCATGATTCCCATAATAAATGTTATGTTATCACTAATGGTTAATTTGTCAATTGTTTTTTTGGGGTTTATTTCTTGACCGAAATGTTAAAAATTTGCTATTCTCGATATGTTAGAAATAGGGGAAAAGTAAGTATGTCTGAAACAAGCAATATCAATGAAGTAAATGATATCAAAATACCTCAGTCTTCAATAGAACATGAGATGCGAACAAGTTTCTTGGACTATGCGATGTCTGTTATCGTAGACCGCGCGTTGCCTGATGTTCGGGACGGTTGTAAACCAGTGCATAGACGTATTTTGTATGTGATGAATGACGTTGCACCTGCGAATAAACCAACTGTAAAGTCTGCGCGTATTGTCGGTGATGTTATGGGTAAATACCATCCACATGGGGATAGTTCTATTTACGAGGCTATGGCTCGTATGGCACAAGACTTTTCTATGGGTGAAATGCTAGTTCAAGGACAGGGTAACTTTGGTTCTCGTGATGGTGATAAACCTGCTGCTATGCGTTATACCGAAGCGCGCTTGTCTAAGTTAGGTGCGTCATTAATGGACGATATGGACAAGGATACTGTTGATTGGCAGCCTAACTTTGACGGTACTTTACAAGAACCAGTTGTATTGCCGACAAAGTTCCCGAACTTTTTGGTAAATGGTGGTTCGGGTATTGCGGTTGGTATGGCGACCAATGTGCCTACTTATAATTTGGGTGAAGTTTGTAATGGTATTTTAGCAATTTTGAATAATCCGGATTTAACAGATGATGAATTGTTTAATGTTATTCCTGGACCTGATTTTCCGACTGGTGCAGTTATTATGGGGCGTGCTGGTGCTTATAAAGCGCATACGACAGGACGCGGTTCTATAATAGTTCGTGCAAAGACGCACATGGAAACATTTCATGACCATCAAGCAATTGTTGTTGATGAAATACCTTATCAGGTAAATAAATCGCAATTGATTATGAAAATTGCGGAATTGATTAAGGATAAACGTATAGAGGGTATTTCAGAAATTCGTGATGAATCTTCGAAAGAAGGTTTGCGTATAGTTATCGAATTAAAGCGTGATGCTATTGCAGATGTAGTATTGAATCATTTATTTCAATATACAGAAATGCAGACGAATTTCCCTGTAAATATGATGGCGTTAAATCGTGGCCGTCCGATGTTGTTCAATATTCGTGGTGTGTTGGACGCGTTTATTGAATTCAGAACGGAGGTTATTCGTAGACGTACGATATTTGACTTAAACAAGGCTCGTAATCGTGCACATACTTTATTGGGTTTGTCCGTTGCAGTTGGTAATTTGGATGAAGTTATAGAATTAATTAAGTCCAGTCCGAACCCTGATGCTGCGCGTGAAGCATTGATTGCGCGTGGCTGGAAGGCATCTGATATTGAGTCTTATATACAATTAATTGATGACCCAAATACAGAATATAAAGACGGTATGTTTTATATGTCCGAAGATCAAGCGCGTGCAATATTGGAATTGCAGTTGCATCGTTTGACGGGGCTTGAACGCGATAAGATTCACGATGATTTAACAGAACTTGGTGCGCAGATAAAAGACTTATTGGATATTTTGGGAAGTCACGAAAGAATTGTTCAGATTATACGTGATGAAACAACAATGGTTCGTGATAACTGGTCAAGTGACAGAAGAACGGAAATATCTGATGCAGAAATTGATATAGATATCGAAGATTTAATTGCGCGTGAAGATATGGTTATAACAGTTTCTAATACTGGTTATATCAAGCGTGTGTCTTTGGATACATATCGTGCACAGAAACGCGGTGGTAAGGGCAGAAATGCTATGACAACAAAAGACGATGATTATGTTGTCCAAGTATTTGTTGCAAATACACATACTCCATTGTTGTTCTTTAGTTCCAAGGGATTGTGTTATAAGTTAAAGACTTATAAATTGCCAGAAGCGGCCGCATCTGCGAAAGGACGCCCGTTGGTAAACTTATTACCATTAGAAAATGGGGAAACAATAACAGCGATATTACCGGTGCCAGAAGAAGATGTAGAACGCGTAAAGAATTCAGGCAAGGAACATTTCTTAATGTTTGCAACTGCATCAGGTACAGTTCGTCGCAATCGTATGTCTGACTTTGATTCAATTCGTGCAAACGGAAAGATTGCGATGAAGTTAGATGAAGGTGATTCATTAATTTCTGTATTGCCATGCAACGAAGATCAAGATGTATTCTTATCAACATATCGCGGTCGTTGCATAAGGTTCCCTGTCCCTGAAATAAGAGTATTTGCAGGACGTAACTCAACAGGGGTTCGTGGTATGACATTACCGAAAGATGATAGAATTATCGGTATGGCGATGTTGAATCATGGTGAATCTGATGCGGCAGTACGCGCGGCATATATAAAACAAAGTCGTGCAGCGCGCCGTGCAGAAACGGGTATTGAAGAAGAAGCGGACGCAGAAGAAGAAACAACAAATTTGGTTTTGGACGATGCAAAGATGAAGGAGTTAGCAGCAAGCGAAGAATTTATCTTAACAATATCTGAAAACGGATTTGGAAAGCGTACAAGTTCTTATGAATATCGCACAACGCATCGTGGTGGCGGTGGGTTTACGAATATAAAGTTGGGCGGTAAAAATACTGCTGTTGCGGGTTCTTTCCCAGTAAAAGATGATAATGATATCATCATGGTAACGGATGGTGGAAAGATAATTCGCACGCCTGTAAAAGATGTAAGAATTGCAGGGCGCAGTACAGCAGGTGTGACATTATTCCGTACTGCAGAAAACGAGAAAGTAGTATCTGCGATTTCTATTTTGGGTGAAGAAGAGGAAGCAGCAGAGGTAGAAAGCGAAGTTGCTCAGCAAGAACAAGAATAGTAAAGGAGAATAGGCATGGATAAAGAATACTTTGCATCTATAAACGAGGTTTCAAAGCGCTTGTCCGTGCCTGCATATACTTTGCGTTATTGGGAAAAGCAGTTTCCAACGGCTATAAAGCCGACAACTGGTGCAGGTGGCAGACGTTATTACAGGACGGAAGTTTTTAATAAACTGGTTGTGATAAAAGAGTTGCTTTATACGCGTGGCATGACAATTGCGGGCGTAAAGAAATTATTAAAGGAAGGAACTTTCCCAGATACAGTAGAAGATATTGCGCGTATGGATGGGTTCGCTTCGGCTGCGGTGTCTGCTGCACCTGCGCAAAAAGTGGATACGGGGATGATAGATATTGCGATAAATTTATTAGAGCAAGCAAAAGAGCAATTAAAAACCATATAAAAAAAGCCGGTAAACACCGGCATTTTTTATATAGAAAATTTTGGCAGTCCCAACGGGAATCGAACCCGTGTTTTCAGAATGAGAATCTGACGTCCTAACCGCTAGACGATGGGACCAAACGTATGCATTTTATATATTGATTAAAGAAATTTCAATTGTTTTTGAATTTTATTTTGTTGACAAATTTTATAATGTTGTATTAAACTGTAATCCTATTTCGGGGTATTTTTAATATGACGCGTTTTTTAGCAAGAAATAATATTTTTTATCATGGTACATATAGTGATTTTGATAGGTTTAGACCTATGTCGCATTTTGGGTCTATATATGCTGCAAAATCAATTGTTGATTCAGGTAGCGTAAAGTATGAAATGATAGATGGTTTACCCAAACCTGGGAAAATGTATGTCTTGCAAAAGATTTTTTCAAAACTTGAAAAAAAAGCAAAAATAATACCCGTAAATTTAAATTTGAAAAATACCTATGAATTACAAGATATAGAAGCAATTCATGATAAGTCTTTTTATCAAAGTGTTTTGTTGTTTCACTTTTTAAAGGACTTGGGGCATAAGAAATTAACTTTATTATATGATTATATTGCCAAAGACCCGTATAATAAATTGTCATGGAATAATGTAAAGAAAGAGTTAGAAAAAGATTCTTTGTATGAGCCCGCAGTCGGCAAAGGTCATGGTTATTCGTTAGAGGAAGTAGACAGGTATCATCTGTTTTTGCAAAGACTGATTCAGTATTTTGAATCTATAGGGTTTGACGGTTTTCATTATACTAATCATTACGAGGATAATGGGCATATATCATATATTCCTTTTAGACCAGAAAGCATAATTCGGTTAGATTTACCTGTTCAGAATTATCCTTACAATATATCTGCAAGAAAAGATTTGTCTGAATATAGTGAAAGAGATTTGGATTTTGAAGAATATCTTTCATTAAAATTTGAAGATATTTACAGAAGTGAGACAGTTGAAGAAAAATTATCATTATTAGATTGTTATAGGAAAACCATGTTGCGTTTAAGTTGTGTTAAACAATATTTTATCGAAAAGGCTTATTATTCTAAGGTGTTGTTTGAAGAGATTTTACCTAACATAGCGCAGATTACGAATCAGTCTAGATATGGTTATCATGGTTTAACGCATACACAGCAGGTTGGTTTGTTTGGTATAGATTTAGCATTGTCTGTTCATCAAGATCCGATGCCTGTTTTATTGGCGGCAGGTTTACATGATTGTGCCAGAACAAATGACGAATATTGTGAAATGCATGGTCCGATGTGTGAACCGATTGCAAGAAAATTTTTGAAAGAAAAGTATCCAGACTTATTGCCTATTGATGTAGAAAGAATAGTCGAAGCGGTAAAAATGCATACAGTTGGTATAAATGCCAAAGATTTAGTTTCTGCGTGTTTGTGGGATGCGGATAGAATAAGATTATCATGGGAAATGGGGTATCAATCAAAGTTCTTTTCTACTCCTTATGGAAAAAGACTTGGTTCTCTTTCTGTGAAGGGACAAGAAAAGTATATAACAGAACAAGAAAAGTTTTTGATTTCAAATGGCATCAAGACTCGTGATCAGATAGAATACGACAAGATGATGGATATAAGGCAAGATGCCATAGGTACAATATTTAAAATCAAAGAAAAATAAAATCGCCACAAGGGCGATTTAATTTTTGGTTGTGGGCGGCGGGCGAAACGCGAACTTTTGGTTGAGTCCTTTATATATTTGATTAGCTAAAGATAAATGCCTTTATTTAAACCAGCGTTCGTAAACTATCCCGAATACATAAAACCATAAAATAAATGGCCAAAAAAACAGCCATGCAATAAAAAACAATAGCCTTTTCATGTGTTCCTCTTTTTTTAGAATTTTAAATCAACAACTTTTAAGTTTCAACTAAATTTAGGCCTGCTTGATTTCTTGTGTGTTTAAGTATAATATCTACGTTATGGAAGCGTTAATTGTTATCTTTATGGTAATGTTCGTATTGTTTATGGCCTTTAAAAAAGGTTTTCCAACAGACCGCAATGCAACCTTTTGGCTAAAGAGATATGACGAAAGATTAGACGAGATAACATCAGAAGATAGAGGAACTTGGTCTGAACGAAATCTGATAAGCAAATTATTGGATTATGGCATATCTCCGAAAGCGATATTTCATGATTTGTATGTAAAAAACGGAAAATACGGTTTTTCACAAGTAGATATTGTTGTTGCAACCAAAGTCGGATTGATTGTTTTTGAGGTTAAAGATTATTCCGGATGGATTTTTGGCAAAGGAAAGCAAAACCAATGGATGCAAGTGCTGAATTACGGAAACGATAAATACAGATTTTATAACCCTGTATTGCAAAATGAATCTCATATAAAAGTATTGCAAAAACAATCCAAACAGTTTGAAAATTTGCCT
Source organism: uncultured Alphaproteobacteria bacterium (assembly GCA_944389265.1). Taxonomy (GTDB): domain Bacteria; phylum Pseudomonadota; class Alphaproteobacteria; order Rs-D84; family Rs-D84; genus Enterousia. The sequence goes on along the minus strand of CALXLS010000001.1, from coordinate 209,025 downwards.
ATGTATTCGGTTGTTGTGTTTGATGGCAGATGTGAATTACGCGACATCAGTTTTATTCCAAACGGAACTTTTGTAATTAAACCACACAGATTGGATGATGTTTTGGATAAAATTTTTGACAACCCAGATGCAGAATATACTGACAAACATGAAGTCATGCGGATTTTGAAAGCGGCAGTTGATAATGGAAACAATACAGAGATACAAGCAGGACATGTCGAACATATAAACGATATGTTAGGTAAAGATAGAGTGTTAAACTAATCAAAACATTATTCGTTTCGCTCGCCGCCCACAACCACAGTGAACGGGTTATATCTTCTGAGTAGATTTTAGTTAGAAATTCAGTGTTTTACAAAGTTCGAAAGTTTTTATGCGTATTTTACTGGTTCGGAAGTGCCGGTTAAAACATACAAATCTGAAAACAAACTTTCGCATAATCCTTGGGATTATAAACAAAAAACGCCCAAACGGGCGTTTTGTTAAATGAGGTTGGGGCGCACTTAATTCGCTCGGGCATTGCCCTGCGCGCAAATTTGTAGTTATTCAAACTTCGTTTCACTTGTTTTCATATACAAATTTTCGAACCAACGACATAAATGTCGGGATTACGAACTGTGGCTCGCGTCCAAAAATAAAATCGCCACAAGGGCGATTTAATTTTTGGTTGGGGCGCACGGATTCGAACCATGATAAAGAGAACCAAAATCTCTTGTCCTACCATTAGACGACACCCCAAAAACAAACTCAATTATAAATATCTTTATACTTTTTGCAATAAAAAATAAAAATATTCTACTTTTTCTCTTGTATTTTAATTATTAAAACATATAATAATTAAGTTTTTTAATAATTGTCTTTCTTTTTATAATATAAAGGAGATTTTTGTGGCACGCAAGGAATTTATTCGGTTATTTGAATCAAATATATTAATTTTTGATAAATTAGCGGACAGATTAAAAAAAGACCCTGCTCAATTATGTGGACATTCACGTCAACAGATAAGTGTTCTTGTTCGTTTATATATAAAGGGTAAAGCAAAATTAAAAGACATTGCCCACAGTGAATTTGTATCTACGCCTAATTTATGTGCGACTTTTCGTAAGTTAGAAAAGGATGGTCTGGTTGCTAGAACAATAGATGAAGCGGACAGGCGCAATACTTGGTATGCGTGCACTAAACATGGCGAAGAACTTGCGATTGAAGCGTTAGAGGTTTTTCGTAGTTCTATTGAAAAATTGTTTGAAAATCTTAGTCAGAAAGATGAAATGGTTATAACGCAATCAATGAAAAACATTAATGATATTTTAACAAAGATGGAGTTAGGTAATGCGTAAATTAAGTGTGTTGTCTTTAGGTGTGGTGTTGTTGGCATTTTGTGCACAAGATGCTGTCGCGTTAGATTTGTCTTTAAGTCAGGCGACAGAAAAGATTTTGGCACAATCGGAAGATTTGAAAAAAGCGGAAGCGAATGTAAAAAAAGCAGAAGCATCGTTAGATGCGGCAAATGCAAATCGCTGGTTTAATATAGAAGGCAGTGCAACATATATGAATTTAGTGAATGTTGCAAATCCTACGAAGTCTTACGGGGTAGATTTACCACCTGAATTAGGTGGGCTTATCGCACAGGTGGCGCAGAAAGAAATAAGCCATATAGAAATACCAGATAATATATTTATGGCTGGTGTTTCTGTGACTCAGCCTATATATACTTTTGGTAAAATAGGGAACGCGGTTGAAGGTGTGCGTTCTGCGATAAAGATGTCCGAGGCTGGACGTGAAATGACTCGTCGCGAGGTAAAGTATGCTGCGGCAAATGTTTACTGGACAGCAAAAATGACGGACGAGATAGTAAAGATATCTCAGCAAGATTTGAATCAAGCAATTGCTGCGAAGAAAAGTCTTACATCTGCAGGGCGTGCAAATAGAAGCAATTTAGTAAAGATTGAATCTGATATTGCCACAAAAGAAATAAACTTATCGGATGCAGAGTTCAACAGAGATACCGCACACAGAATGTTAAAGATTCTGGCTGGTATAGATATGAATGAAGAGTTAAATCTTACAGACGAATTTCCAAAAGAATTTAATGATTTACAAGCAGGTGAATTAAAGACAACGCCTGAATGGGAAATGCTTAGTGAGCAGGTTGCAATGTACGAACGTAATGCGCGTTCAAAGCGTGCTGGTGCATATCCTACGCTTGCGGCCACTGCTTCATATAATTACATAGCGTTAGATACAGAATTTGAAAATATGTTTAATCGTAATAATACACAGTCTGCGTATTGGGGAATTGCACTGCAAGTACCTATTTTTAGCGGTGGTTTGCACAGAGCAAATGCAACTGTTGAAGCAATGAATGCCGAGGCTGCGCGTCAGGACTTAGATAAGTCAAAGAAGATGACAACGGAAGAATATAATCGTGCGGTTGAAAAGTATAATCATTTGCGCGGTAATTTAAAGAGCCTTGAAAATGCAAGGGATTTGGCTGCAAAAGCGTACGAATTTTCGAGTGATCGTTTTGCAACAGGTCAAACTTCTGCAATTGAATTAGCCGAGGTTTCTGCAGGTCTATATCAGTTAGATATGGCGTTAATAAATGCAAAATATAATATTTTAATGTCGGCAGAATCTGTAAAAAAGTTGGGGGAATAAAGATATGGAAAAATTAAAAGAAAAGGTATCTTCGCCAAAAGGGAAAAGATATACATATATATTTTGTGGGGTAATTTTATTGTGCTGGGTGGTTTTTAGATTCTCTGCAATTGGTGCAGAAAAATCGCTAAATGTTTTTAATGCGGCGCGCGTGGCTGCAGATATTGGTACGCCAGTCGATGTTATAGAAGTTTCAAAAACTGAAGACATAATAAAAGAACCAATCGGTATAAAAAATAATCGTGCATATGTATCAAGCGCACGCGTCGGTAAATTGCGTTCTGGTCAGAAAGTAGGAAACGGTGAAATAGTCTCTGTTTCATCAAGTATAGATTTAGATACTGGTATGCATGTTGTTAGAACGCGTGGTGTGTCGGACGGTTTGCAATACGCTGAATTTATAGGTAACGGTTATTTCGTTCCTGCATATGCAGTAAAAGGTGATAGTGTTTTGATTGCAGAAAATGGTGTTGCCGAATTCAGGAAAGTGACAGTCATTCGTCAGGATTCAGAAAAAGCGTTTATTTCAGAAGGCTTAAAAGATGGTGATAAGGTCATTCTGTCAAAAGTAAATGCAGGCGATAAAGTGCAAGTAAAATAAAAAATAACGGTCTTTTTGGTATAGGGGGTAAAATATGTTAAAGTTTTTTGTTCGCAGACCGATTACGACATTAATGTTTGTTTTGTTCTGGGTGGTTCTTGGTTTTGTGTCTTTCCCAAAGATGAATATTGAACGTACACCTGCTGTAGATTTTCCTATGGTGACAGCGACATTCGTTTATCCAGGCGCATCACCTGCAGAAATAGAATCGCAGGTTGTAAAGAAAGCGGAAGATGCAATATCAGAAGTTTCTGAGTTAAAGAAAATAACTTCGCAAGCATTTGAAAATGGTGCTTTCGTTATGGCGGAGTTTAATCTGGGGGTAAATGTAAACGATAAATCTACAGAAATAAAATCTAAACTTGACGCGTTGTCTTCTGAATTCCCAGATGATTTGAAACAGCCTGTTGTAGAAAAACTGAATCCTTTGCAAGAATCTGTTGTGGATGTAGTTTTGCGTGGTGGTAATCCGCGTGATATAGAAGAATATGTAGATAATACATTGTCTAATAAAATTACCGCGATAAAGGGCGTTGCCAGTGTATCAGTATTTGGTGGTGAAACGCGCGCAGTACGTGTAGAGATGAATCCAGAATCAATGGCCGCGCGTGGTGTGACAGTTATGGATGTAGTATCTGCTTTAGGTATGCATAACTTAAATGTACCAGGTGGTAAGATTGAAACTGGTACAGATTCATCAAATGTTCGTTTTATTGGTGAATTTCAGAACGTTGAAGAAATTGCGAATTTACGTTTAACAACTGCCGAAGGTCAGAACTTTAAATTAAGTGATATTGCAACTGTAGTTGATGCAGCAAGAGACATAGAAACAGGTGCGCGTTATAACGGTGAAAGAGTTGTTATAGCGTCTGTTGTAAAAGCTTCTGACGGAAATGCTATAAAAATATCCGAAGCGTTGCGCAAGAAACTGCCAGAATTGCAAGCAGATTTAGAAACTCGTTTCCCAGGTGCCCAGATGGAGATTATATCTGATTCTTCCATTGCGGTTGCTGATGAAACAAATAGCACAATATACGGTATTATTTTAGGTGTTATATTCACAGTTTTGGTATTGCTTGCTTTTACTCGTAATTGGCGTTCAACAGTTATTGCAGGTGTTGTTATTCCTGCGTCATTAATTGCTGGGTTCTTCTTTATGGATGGTAGTGGCTTTACAATTAATGCGATGACATTATTAGCGTATTCTTCTGCGCTGGGTACATTGGTATCAAATGCTATTATTTTGATAGAATCTGCATTGCAAGAAATGCGTGCTGGTAAAGACCCAGAAAATGCGGCTATTGACGGAACAAAGAAAGTTGCGGTATCTGTTTTAGCGGGTGTCGGAACTAATGTTGTTGTGTTCTTGCCATTGGCATTTATGGGGGGTATTGTTGGGCAATTTATGATTCAGTTTGGGTTAACTGTTGTGTACTTAACTTTATTATCATTATTGTTCTCATTTACATTAACACCTATGATGATAGCAAAGTTCTTGAGACTAACAGAGAATAAGAAACAGAAAACAGAAAAGAGTGTTCAATCTGTAAAGACAACAAAGAAAGATGAAGAAAAGTCTAATTTGCGTAAATGGTTTGATTTTCAGTATTCAAAACCTTGGCGCGTGATTGCAATTGCGATTGCGGTTTTATTAGGTTCTTCAATGTTGATGCGTTTTGTTGGTAATGAATTTGCGCCATCTACAGATACGAACGAGATTAATATAACTGCGCGTGCACCTATGGGCGCAACTTTTGAAAAGTCTGAGGCAATAGCAAAACAGATAGAAGATAAGTTGTCAGAATTTGAAGAAGTAAAGTCAACTTCTGTAAAAATTGGTGAACGTGGATTACAGAATATTTCTGTAAAGGTAGAGTTAGTTGATATAGAAGATAGAAAGCGTTCTGACAAAGAACTTGTTCGTGAAATGGTACCGAAATTATCAGAAATACCTGATGTAGAGATTCAGGCGCGTGCAGGTCAAAGTATGTCTGGTGCGGGTATATCTTCTGATATCGTACTGAATATATTTGGTGAAGATGATGCAAAGCGAGAAGCATACGCGAAACAGGTATTAGATATGATAAATCAAATACCTGAAGTACAAAGTGCTGTGTTTGCACAGCAGGAACCAGGGTTGGAGACTCGTTTTATACCAGACGAAGAAAAAATGAATTTCTGGGGGATAAAGAATTCATACGCAGGTTCTACGCTTCGTACCGCGTTGTATGGAAATGATGATTATAAGTATAAAGAAAAGGGTGAAGAATACCCGATAGTATTAGAGTTTGCACGTCCTTTTAAAACATCTGCGATGTTTGATAGTGTTTATGTAAATTCCCAGAAAGGTATGGTGCCTTTGTCTGAATTAGGCAGCATAGAGGTTGTACGTGCGACACCAGATATACGTCGTTTGGATAAAGAAAGAATAACAGAAATCGATATAAATATCGGTAAGTCCACGATGGGACCTGTCCAAAAGAAAATAGAAGCATCAATAGCAAAAGTTGATTGGGAAACTGGTTACGGTGCAGAATTTGGTGGTATGTCAGAAATACAAGATGAAACAACTGGTGAAATCGGCAGTGCGTTCTTCTTGGCTATTGTTCTGACTTATATGTTGTTGGCTGCTATAATGAACTCGTTGGCACATCCATTTACAATTGCGACTTCTATTTTGACAAGTTTTGCAGGGGTATTTGTTTTACTGTTCTTGTCAGGTGCGTCCATGAATGTTGGTGCTATGTTAGCGTTTGTTATGTTAGTGGGGCTTGTGGTAAATAATAACATTTTGCTTTTGGAACCAACTATCAATCGCATAAATAACGGTGAAAATGTAAAAGAAGCATTATGGGCAGAATTGAAAGATAAAAAGTCCATGATATTGATGACTTCTATTGCGGTTATGACAGGTATGATACCTCAATTATGGAGTGCCGACGGTATGAAAGTCGCAATGGCAGCGGTTATGATAGGTGGTATGTTCGCAAGTTTAGTGTGGACATTTACCTTAACGCCAGCATTGTTCTTCCTTGTAGAAAGAGGGCGCACATTCTTTAAGCGCAAGAAATAAAAAAACGGGGCGTGCCCCCGTTTTTTAATTTGTATAATAACAGTTGCCCGTATAAGTAAAAGAGCCAGATGAATCCGAACCGCTGGTTCCAGAAGGAATATAACATTCTGTTATATCGGTGGCGCCAGAAGATGCGGTCGTCCCGTAAACTCCACCAGAAGAAGGACAACGTGTACAACCTGATAAACTGCTTGTTGGTCTACCATAATATCCTTGTTCGCAAGAGTATGTTGGTAGCGAAGAAGTGCAAGATGCATAAGCAGTATTCCCTATACATTTGGTCGAGAAAAATTTGTTTGTCGTAGTTATAACATGCGAGGTAGAGTTTGTAGTAGATGTTGAACGGCAATTACAAATGTTTGAATTTGTGCAACTACTGTCATAATTGTTGGTTGCGCCTATTTCAAGTGAACATGGTGGGCAACAGTTTGGTGCAGCAGGTGCATATTGGATGTACATAATATTATAAAGCACAAGTACAGTAAAAAGTTTTTTCATTCCAACCTCCTTTTTCGTTCATGATGAATGAAAAAACCACCAGAAAATCAGGTGGTTGGAGGTTAGCGACTATCTTAGAAATAGCGGTGGTATTCAATATATTCCCACACCCTCCAACCAGAGGTTGGAGATACAAAAAATCGCATCACATAACGTTGTGTTGCATACGTCTAAGTCGGGTCGCTAAACCCCATTATCAGAATACCTGATAACAAAGTTATCATAACAATATAAAAATTGCGGTGCAAGGAAAAGGTTGTTATAATGCAACGGAAATTATAAAAGGATTAGTTACATGTTAAAAAAAGAAGACGTTGTCGTTTTTGATTTTGATGGTACATTGTCTGCCAAAGATTCTAATGTAGAATTCGGTAAATATTGTTTTAAACATTCAATAAGACCATGGTTGTTTTTGCCTCTTATGGGTGTTGCATACATATCCTGTTGGTTAAATCCTTCTGGTATGTGGTGGCGTAGGAATATAAGACGTTTTATTACACCGAAAATGGTAAAAGAATTTGCACCTGCATTTATCAAACAGCACAAACGTGAGCGTTTTGGTTGGTCAAAAGAGCAAGTAGAAAATGAACGTAAATCAGGAAGAAAGGTTATTTTAATTTCTGCCAGTCCAGAATTTTTGGTTGTGCCATTAGCAAAGGATATGAAATTTGATGCTATATTGTGTTCTAAAATGGATTCAAAGAAACCATGGAAACATGAGTTTTTATGTTGGGGGCAAAACAAAGTTTATGCAATGGATGAATGGGCAAAAGAAAATAAAATAATACCGCACGTTGTTCGTTCTTATTCAGATAGCAAATCAGATATGCCAATGATGGAAATTGCAGATGAAGAGGTTTGGGTTGACCGTGAAACAGGTTTAAGAAAACAAGCCTAGTGAAATCAGATTGTGCCTTGATATAATTAAGGCATGGTAATAACAGATGTTTTATATGATTTAACAGTTGGTATAACTTGCGCGGTTTCTGGTGCGCTTATAATGTTGTTGTTTAATCATAAGAAAACAAAAAGACTTTCAAATGAAATTGTCCTGCATCGTAAAGATATAGAGAATTTGCGTTTAGAAAACGATAAATTGATTGAAACGATACAGGAAAAAGAAAATAAAATACTAGCCTTAGAAGAAAAAGTATTGTCAAAAAAAAACAAATAAAAAAACGAAGAAATAAATCTTCGTTTTTTTTATTCTTCACCGAAATCCATATCTCTTAATTTTTCTGCACGTGGTGTAATTTTATTAACGGATGTTTGTAGTTGTTCAATGTCGTTAGATGCTTGGGCAAAATGCTGTTGTACTTTCCCAGCACGCTCTGACAGGCGTGATAAGTCGGTTAAAAGATAGTCCAACTCTTTTTTTATTTTGTCTGCTACGCGTTTTATTTTTATATCAGATAATACTGCACGAATAGTGTTTAGAGTTGCCCAAAGCGTTGATGGGGAAACAATAAACACTTTTCTTCGCGCTGCATATTCTATTGCACCTGGGAATTCACGATGCAATGTTTCAAAAATAGATTCAGACGCGATAAACATCATTGCGGATTCTGCTGTGCGACCAGGAATTATATATTTGTCTGCGATTGCGTCGATGTGCTTACGAACATCTAATTCGAATTGCTTTTTTGCCATGCCGTCATTTTTATCTTCACATAGGCGGTTATAACTTTCCAAGGGGAATTTGCTATCTATAATCATGTCGCCTGGCGGGTAGGGAAGGCGGATTATACAATCGGGGCGAACACCTGTTTCCAAAACGCATTGAAATTCATAACTTTCGGGTGGCATAATGTCTGCAACAATGTCTTCTAGTTGTTTTTCACCAAATGTTCCACGGGCTTGTTTGTTGCCCATAAGTATATTTTTAAAATTAGCAATATCGCTGCTGATGTTTTTAAGTTCTATAGCGTTTTGGCTAAGTGCACCAAGGCGTTCGGCCAGACGTTCACGAAGTCGGGCATTATCTTCGCGCAGGGCAGAAATATCGAAACTAGGTTTGCGATATAATAACATTAGCAAAAGTGCTATTATTATGAATAGCAGCACAAAAATATAAGTTGTCATTTGGGATTCCTTTGATAAAATCAATTATAAAAGGATTTATAAATGTTGCAAATGAAACTTTGTGGGGATTTAGTTTTGCGTGAAAAATGCGAACTTGTGACAGAAATAACCCCCGATGTTTTAGATATTATGGATGAAATGGTAGGTATGATGCACGAACAGAATGGGGTGGGATTGGCTGCACCTCAGGTTGGTGTATTAAAGCGCTTTTTGGTTATGATGGAACCAGATAGTGGCAAAGTGTTCAAGATGATTAACCCAAAGATTTTGACACGCAGTAATGAGACTTGCGTTTTGGAAGAGGGGTGCTTATCTGTATTAGGACATGATAATTTACCTGTTTATGCAAATGTCACGCGGCCTGCGTCTGTCGAGGTTGAATGGAACAATGAGAACGGTGATTTAATGCGTGCAGAAATGTCTGGGTTGCCTGCTAGAATTGTACAGCATGAAACAGATCATTTAGATGGGATTTTGTTTATAGATTATTTGTCTCCTGTTAAAAGGGAGATGTTAATGCGAAAGGTGCGCAAACGCAAATGAAGTTAGTATTAATGGGGACAAACGATTTTGTTGTTCCAATTTTTGATGCGGTTTTAAATTCGGGTCATGAAGTTCTGGCGGTGTTTACACGTGCCCCGAAACCAGTCGGTCGTAAGCAAATTTTAACTCCTTCTCCTGTGCATGTTTGGGCAGAATCAAAGGGGCTGCCTGTTTATACAAATATTCGTGATTATAATTTTTCACCAGATATGGTTGTGGTTATATCTTATGGGGTAATACTTCGTGAAAATGTATTGAATTCTGCGCCTTGTATAAATATTCACCCAAGCGATTTACCACGTTATCGTGGGCCGTCACCGATAAGAACTGCAATATATAATGGCGATACAAAAAGTGAAGTATGTCTTATGCAGATGACGGCAGAATTGGATGCAGGCGATATTTATATACGCCAAGAATTTGATATCGGACAAGATGATACAAATGAAACGATAGAGAAGAAAGTATCAGAAATAGGTTCGCGTTTAGTAGTTGATTATTTATCTGCACCAGAAAAGTACAAACCTGTTCCACAAACCGGTGAAATCACATATACAAGAAAGTTCACTGGTGCGGATGAGATTATAGATTGGACAAGAAGTCCAGAACAAATACATAATCAAATTCGTGCGCTGGGCGCAGGGCGGACAAAAATAAATGGAATAGAAGTAAAGATTTTAGAAACGCGCATAAAAGACGGAAACTTAGAAATTATAAAAGTTCAACCAAGTGGAAAGAAACCAATGGATTGGAAAAGTTTTGTAAATGGTATGCGTGATGCACAAATAGAATTAGGCAAATAGAGGTTAAAATGTCAAAAAAAGAAAAAATATCATATCCACCGCATTGGTGTAAATATTGTATAAATTGTACTGCTTATGGTAGACATTATGTATGTTGGCAGGGAAATTTATTAAAAATTATTTTATTTGGTCCAGAAACTGTAAGTTTTGATGGAACTTGTGAAAAGTTTGTTTTTGATAAAAAATATGAAACTAATCAGAAAACTCGTTAATAAAAAGGTGATATAAATGGTGCAAAATTCGTGTGATAATTTAAATAAAAGTTGTTCTAGAAAACCAGAAAGCGAAGAGAAAAAATATTGCGGTTTTTTCGGTGCGCATGTCTGTATTTCAGAATATAATGATTATGGAAAATGTGGTTGTTTGGGCTGTATGGGTTTAGATTGCCAATATTGTAAAAATTATGCTTTGTTATTAGATAAATTGAGTGTAGAAAAATTAAAATGTCAAAATTGTATGAATTACAAAACTAGATAAATTGTAATGAGTAGATATAAAATAACTCTTGAATACGACGGAACAGATTTGATTGGTTGGCAAGAAAACCGCCAGGGTGATTCTGTTCAGTCTTTGTTAAAAGACGCTATAGAAAAGTTTTGTAGCGCGCGTCCAGATGTTGTTGCTGCAGGCAGAACAGATGCTGGTGTACATGCGTTTGCAATGGTTGCGCATTTTGATTTAGATTCTGACGTGACCCCTGAAACAGTTATGCGTGCTATGAACTTTTATTTAACAGATAAGCCAGTAAGCGTGCTTAAATGTGAAAAGGTATCGGATGATTTTAATGCACGTTTTTCATGTATTCGTCGTAATTATAAGTACTATGTTTTAAATCGTTCTGCGCCTGCAGTGCTGGATAAAAAACGCGTGTGGTGGGTGCCAAGAAAATTAAATATGCGCGCGATGCGTAATGCTGCTGAAAAGTTAATTGGTAATCATGATTTTACAAGTTTTCGTGCAGCAGAATGTCAGGCTAAAAGCCCGATAAAGACTTTGGATTTATGCAAAATAACTAAGCATGGCGACATGATAGAATTTGAATTTTCTGCGCGGTCTTTTTTACATCATCAGGTTAGAAATATGGTCGGAACTTTGGTAGAAATCGGACTTGGAAAACCATACGACATAGATGAAATTTTTGCTGCAAAAAATCGTAGTGCAGCAGGACCTACTGCGCCCGCCGCTGGATTATTTTTCGTTAGTGCGGATTATGCCACGGACGATTAGTTGTTGTATAACTGACTTTACCAGATTTATAAATAACAAAGCCGTCACGTAAAATTTTATGATTGCACTTTGGTGCATCAATATAAAAGTAAGAAACAATATAGTCTATGTTATCATCATTACATAGTTTGGCGATATGCTTTTGTAGTGGTACAAATTTTTGCATGTAAGCCAAATTGAAATTTTCTGTTTTATATAAATATAAACCTTTGTCGTGCTTGCAACGTTTGTTAGGTGTACCTGTTGCTTCACCATTTAACTGCTTCCATGTATCAAAAGTAAAATAGTGATTAGAAGCGCGTGATTTATTAAATTCTAATTTTCCATTATTTACAAAAGCAACTAACTCATGGTCTTTTGTTGCATAGAATATAGGTTTTGGTGTAAGTGCGACAACAGAAATTCCTGCGAGCGTCAGAATAGAAAATAAGATATAGTTAAGTTTAATTTTTACAGGTCTGATGAATATCAAACACATAAAGCCAGTTATGAAAAGCATAAGTGCAAGATTTGAAATATGAGGCAGGGTGAGTGTAGAGTAAGGAAGTTCGGCAATTTTTGTACCAATGTCCAAAGTAAAATTATAAATGGATTCTGCAAGGTTTAAAGGTAGATTCCAACCAAAACCTGATGTTAAAGTACCAAGAATAACAAGTGGCATAATAGCGACAGAAAATATAGGTAGCAGGATTAAATTACCAAGCAATCCATAAATAGGAAGACTGTAAAAGTGAGCAATTACAAAAGGTGCAGTAAATACAGTTGCAACTATGGATGTTAAGGTTGCTGTATATAAAATCTTTAAAATTTTATTATTCGGTATTTTAGGTTTTACATCGTTCCATAACCAAACAAGTCCGAATATAGCTGCGAAAGATAATTGAAAACCAGGTTGCATTACATAGTGTGGATTCATAAGGAATATAGCGCAGAAAGCAACACAAATATTCCGCATAGAAATTGCGTTTCTTCCAAATATGAATGCAGCAAATATAAGCGTCGTCATCAAGAACGCGCGAACGGTTGCAACATCTACGCCTGATAAGAAAAGATAAAGTAATAATCCTGCCCAAGCGAAGACGAGTGCAGGTATTCTTGCTGGAACGCGTTTAGTAATAGGTGCAATTGCACGAAATATAAAATAGAAGATAGCAAATAACCAACCAGAAACCAGAGTGATATGAAATCCACTAATAGACCACACATGACCGACACCAGTTGCGGTCCATATTTTATTATCTGTCTCTGGAACTGCGCTTTTATAACCAAGAACAAGTGTATCTGCTAAGAAAGACTTAGAAGTTTTATGTAGGTGGTCACGTAATTTGCTTATGCTGCTTTCTTTTGATGAAAATAAAGTTTCGTAATTATTGATATAACCTGTTGCTGACAGATGGTTAAAATAAGCCCAACGTGCATAATCAAAAGTTCCCGGTGCGTCTGGACCAGACGGTCTAAATAGACCGACATTTGCTTTTATCGTATCACCTATGTCGGGCAATGTTAGTTCTGGTTTTGCAGAAACTCTGATAATAGTAGTTTTATTGCTATCTGCATTTATTTCTGTGGCATTGGTCTTTATATAAATTCTGGATTTGTCATCGGTATAGTCTATCTTTTCGACTGTACCTGTGACTTCGATGTCGTGTAAATTTCTAGGTAGTTGAGGTGTATCGATAACATGAGTAAATATAGATGCGTAACACAGACCAAATATGAATAAGAATATAGCACGTAAAAAGATTCTTTTAGTTATAAATAAAGTTGCAACTGAAAGAATCAAACCAATTGTTGTAAAACATAAATTGGGTTCTGTGGGCAGGTTGAAATAAAGACCTGCACCGAACGCGATTAAGAACGGTACCCACAGGAACATATTAAATGATTGATTTTGCCAGAATTCTTGCATACAGAAAGTATAGGAATTTATTTTATTGTCAGGCAACGAAAAATTTCGTATGATAGAAGTCCATAAGAAGGAGGTTCTTATGGCGAAGTATATTTTTATCACCGGTGGTGTTGTATCGAGTTTAGGCAAGGGCGTCGCGGCGGCAAGTTGTGGCGCCCTTCTTCAATCGCGTGGTTATACGGTTCATGCGCGAAAGTTTGATCCTTATTTGAATATAGACCCGGGCACTATGTCACCTTTTCAGCATGGTGAAGTTTATGTAACCAATGACGGTTTTGAAACGGATTTAGACCTTGGGTATTACGAAAGATTTTTAGGAATAAGATTATCAAGAAATGATTCTGTATCAGGTGGTCGAATATATTGGGATGTTTTAAATGCAGAGCGTCACGGGGATTATCTTGGGGCGACAGTTCAGATGATACCGCATGTAAGTAATAAGATAAAAGAATATTTAAGTGCTCCGACTGGCACGGACTTTGTTGTATGTGAAATAGGCGGAACGGTTGGGGATATCGAAGGCAAGATATTTTTAGAATCCATTCGTCAGTTTGCAAACGATGTCGGTCGAAAGAATGTAATGTTTGTGCATTTGACCTTGGCGCCTTATTTAGAAAAAAGCGGTGAATTAAAGACGAAACCGACCCAGATGTCTGTACGTGAATTATTAGAAAATGGTATTCAGGCAGATATGTTGATAGTGCGTACCCCCAGAATGTTGTCAGCGGAAGAAAGAGCAAAGATAGGTATGTTCTGTAATTTACCGGCCAAGAATGTAATAAGTGGTATGGATGTTGATAATATATATAAGATACCTTTGGCGTATGATGCGCAGCATGTATTTGATATTATTGCCGAGCATTTTGATTTACCACCTGCAACAGGTAATATGGATAAGTTTCAAAAGATAGAACGGTATTTATCTGCGGACTTACCAGAAGTAAAGATAGGTATTGTTGGAAAATATTTTGATGTTCCTGATGCTTATAAGTCTTTAAATGAGGCGCTGTTTCATGCGGGTATTCAGAATAACGTGCATGTAAAATTAAAGAAAATAAATGCGGAAGATTTTTCGGCAGAGCAAGGCGCGGGGCTTGACGGGATTTTAGTACCTGGTGGTTTTGGTACGCGCGGTGTCAGTGGAAAGATTGCGGCAGCAGGTTATGCGCGTGAAAACAAAATACCTTATATGGGAATATGTTTAGGTATGCAGGTCGCAGTAATAGAATTTGCACGAAATGTCTTAGGCATTTCTGATGCGGATTCAACAGAGTTTTCAAAAAATTGTACACCAGTTATAAATATAATGACAGACCATGATTCTGAGAATATGGGCGGAACGCTTCGACTGGGGGCGTACCCTTGTATAATAAAATCAGGTACTTTGGCTGAAAAGGTATACGGGAAGGAACAGATATCAGAACGTCACAGACATCGGTACGAGATGGATATATCTTGGGAAGAAAAATTTGCGCAAAAGGGTATGGTAATATCTGGTCGCAGTCCCGACGGCAGATTGCCCGAGATAATAGAGTTGAAAGACCATCCATTCTTTATGGCAGGTCAATTTCATCCTGAATTTCAATCCAGTCCTTTTACAGGGCATCCGATGTTTAACGCTTTTATAGCAGCGGCTGCTAAGAAGTAAATTATTTGCCGAAAATAAAATCTGAATTTGCGGTAAGTTTTATTATTGCGTCAATGTCGTCTTCATCAGAAGTACGTTGACGCTTTTCTTTACCGCATATTTCGCATTTGTGAGTAATTATGAAAGACTCGCCACTTTTTTCTATGGAAA
This sequence comes from uncultured Alphaproteobacteria bacterium, assembly GCA_944389265.1. Taxonomy (GTDB): domain Bacteria; phylum Pseudomonadota; class Alphaproteobacteria; order Rs-D84; family Rs-D84; genus Enterousia. The sequence goes on along the minus strand of CALXLS010000001.1, from coordinate 193,833 downwards.
TAGGGCGCATCATTCCACCGCAATTTGAAGCCCTGTCACCAGGATTATCGTCGACATGACGCGACCACAAGCATTTAGGGCAATGGTTTGTATAACCGTTACCATGAACAACTGCGCCACAGTGGGCGCAGTTAAAATCTTCAATAGTTTTTGTAAATCTTTTCATTACAAACCTAAAGCAGTTCTATACATTTGTGTTAATTCGTCTGCTTCATCCAATTCGTCTGGATCCATCTTGCGCAGACGTATCATCTGGCGAATATATTTTGGATCAAAACCAGCAGATTTTGCTTCGCTGTAAATTTCTTTGATGTCTGCTGCAATTGCCGCAGTTTCTTCGTTTAATTTTTCAATACGTTCAATTATGCTAAGCAATTGCTGATTATCAATTGCGCCGTGATTTGCTTCTTTCATGCAGATTTCCCCTTGTCTTTTACTGAACCTTATGATATACAATAAATCGCAAAAATCAAGAAAAACAAAGTTAGAAAATAAGTAGGAAAAAATGAATAAATTTACAAAAATTACAGCGTCCATCGGACCAAAATGTGAAGATAAAGAAACTTTGTCAAAGATGATCCAGGCAGGTGTAAATATGTGCCGCTTGAATTTCAGTCATGATACAGGTGATGTTCAGGGTAAAAAGATTGATTTGATACGTGAAATATCTGCTGAATTAAATACGCCTGTTGCTATTGTTATAGATTTGCAGGGGCCTAAACATCGTATTGGAAACTTTGAAACAGAAGATAAATATCCTTTAACCATAGGTCAAAAATTTACTTTTGATTCAGATTCTACACCAGGTAATTCAACACGTGTTCAGTTGCCAGATTCAGATGTTTTAGGTTCGTTAAAAGTAGGTGACAGAATCTTACTAAATGATGGAAAAATAGAAATGAAAGTAGATTCTGTTGAAAGCGGTAAAGTAGAAGCAACTGTTTTGCGTGGAACAGAAATTTGGTCAAGACGTGGTTTTAATTTACCTGATACAGAAATTGCAACATCTGTTTTAACAGAAAAAGATAGAAAAGATTTGGAATATGCATTAACCAAGAATCCAGATTGGGTTGCAATCTCATTTGTTCAGAAACCAGAAGATATTGCAGAAGTTCGCGATTTCATCGTTGCGCGTACTTCGCACCCTGTAAAGATAATTGCAAAGATAGAACGTCCAAATGCTGTTGAAAGAATAACAGAAATAGCGGCGGTTGCAGATGGTATTATGATTGCACGTGGTGATTTGGCAGTAGAAGTTCCTTTTGAAAAGTTGCCTGCGATTTCTCGTCACATAATTCGTGAATGTCGCAAGATGAATAAACCTGTTATCATGGCAACACAAATGCTGGGGACTATGGTAAATAGTGAATTCCCAACACGTGCAGAAATAACTGACGTTGCGAATACCGCTTATTTGCGTGCGGATTCTACAATGACATCAGAAGAAACGACAATAGGTATAAATCCTGTAAATGTAATTGAAACTATGACGAAGATTTTGTCATATGCAGATAGTGATGCGATTGCAAATCCTTATGATTGGTCACGTGTAGAAAATGTACCAGAAAATGATTGGTCGCGTAGTGTCGCATCAATGGCGTATTTGAACAAAGCCTCTGCAATAGTTGTTTTTGCGCGTGATACAGATATCGCAACACAGATTTCTTGCCGCAAGCCAGATATTCCAATTGTTGCAGTTTGTCGTGAAAGTTTGATTGCAAATCAATTATGCTTAGCACGTGGGGTATTTCCTATTTATGATGAAGACCTGTTCGCTAAGAAAGATGCTTTTAATTCTGCAAGAAAATTTGGTGTAAATGAGGGTAAGTTAGTAATAGTTGATGAAGATAGAATAAGTTTACGAACATTAGATTAATAAAATAAAAAATAAGATAATATAACGGCGGGAAAAGTATTGACCGCCGTTGTGTTTTTTTACTAAAATCTTTGATAGAAATGAAAAGGTTGGTTGGGATTTTCTTTGCAACATTATCGTTTGCGCTGCCTGCTTTTGGCGCGCAGTACAAGGCCGCGTTGGTGGCGGATATGGATTCTGGTCGTGTGCTATATCAAGAAAATGCAAATGTACAAAATTATCCTGCAAGTTTAACCAAGATTATGACTTTGTATCTAACATTTGATGCGTTGGAACATGGGCGTTTGCACTTGGATGATTATTTAATTGTTTCCCAATCTGCAGCATCTGCATCGCCTGTTAAACTTGGGTTGGCTGCTGGCAGTAAGATAAAAGTGGAAGACGCAATAAAGGCATTAACTGTTTTAAGTGCAAATGATGTTGCACGTGTTTTGGCTGAAAATTTAAAGGGTGGCAAGGAAGGTAATTTTGCAGATTTAATGACTCGTGTTGCAAATGAAATAGGGTTGTCTGGAACGAATTTTGAAAATTCTTCTGGACTGCCAAATGATGACCAGTTATCTACTGCGCGTGATATCGCGTTGTTATCTATGGCGATATATAAACATTTTCCACAATATTGGGGGTATTTTGGGATAAAGACATGGACATATAATGGCAAGACTTATACGAATGGCAATAGATTGCTTGGTACATATCCTGGTTGTGACGGTATGAAAACAGGGTTTACAAATAAGTCTAAATATTCATTGGTTGCAACGGCAAAAAGGGATGGTCATCATTTAATTTCTGTTGTTTTAGGTGCAGAAAATAAAGATATTCGTGCAAATGTATCTACTCAGATGTTGAATAAGGGTTTTGCTATGGTAAATAGTGCAGACGGTTTTACGCAAACTTATTCTGCACCATCGCAAAGCACAGAAGTAGAATATAAAACTTATAATGTTCCTGCTTCTACAAGCAGTGCACCAACTTTTAGTGCGGCGTATAATGCTGCAACAGGTGCAGTTGCAAGCAATACGAATTATAATAAAAGTAGTTCTGGTGGAATTGCGGCTTCTTCTGGTAGTGCAGGTGTTCAGTTTGGTGCATTTTCGTCACGCAGTTCTGCGCAAGCACAAGTTAATAATGTAAAAAATAAGATTGGTGTTAACGCGGTAATAGAAAGTGCACCTAATGGTATGTATCGTGTACGCGCAAATGGTTTGTCAGAAAATTCTGCACAGAATATAAAAAATAGGGCGACAAACGCGGGTATAGATTGTTATATTTTTCACTAGGTTAGGTTATGAATTCGAAAATAGAAAAACTTATAAAACAGTTTGCAAAATTACCGCGACTGGGGTCGCGGGCGGCGCAGCGCATAGTTTTGGCGTTGTTGCAGGATAAAACTGGTAAAGCAATAAATTTAGCAAATGCTTTATTAGAGGCCGCAGAATCAATAAGACCATGCCCAGTATGCGGTGTGTTAACGGATGTTGAAACTGGGGTATGTGAATTTTGCCGTGATGCGTCACGTGCGAACGGTCAGATTTGTGTTGTGCGTGATTTATCAGATGTTTGGACACTTGAAAAATCCGCAGTGTTTCAAGGCAGATATCATATTATTGGTGGTTTAATTTCTGGTATTGCAGGAATGACACCAGAAGACCTAAATATTTCTAAATTACCAGAAAGAATAACGGCAGAAAAAGTATCAGAAGTTATATTTGCTTTACCAAACACTGTCGAAGGAAAAACTACGCAACATTATATAATGTCTGTAATAGGTTTAGATGCAGGGGTTAAATTTTCTGAACTTGCATCAGGTGTTCCGCTTGGTGGAGATTTAGATTATTTGGATGATGGCACTTTGACGCTTGCGTTTGGGGGGCGAAAGACTTTATGAGCATTGAAAAAATAAAATCTTTACCGCCTGTATCAGAAATGATGCGTGAAGCGGGGTTAGAACCGAAAAAACAATTCGGTCAGAATTTTTTATTTGATTTGAATTTAACGGGGCGTATTGCAAGAAGTGTTCCTGATATAGAAAAAACAGTTGTTGTAGAAGTTGGACCAGGGCCTGCAGGTTTAACTCGTGCGCTATTATTAGCGGGGGCTAAGCAAGTAATTGCGATAGAAAAAGACAAAACGACAGAGCCGATTTTATCAAAAATAGTTGATAGTTCAGATGGTAAATTAACTGTAATTTATGAAGATGCATTAAAGGTTGATTTTTCTAAACTTGGCATCAGTGAATATGCGATATGTTCTAATTTACCGTATAATGTTGGAACAGAATTATTTATAAATTGGTTATTACGTGCTGCAAAGGGGGAACATATAAAGTCAATGACATTAATGTTTCAGCGTGAGGTTGCACAGCGCATAGTTGCAAAAACAGGGGACTCGCAATATGGGCGTTTAGGTGTTTTGACTGCACTGGTAGCAGACGCAAAAATTTTGTTTGATGTACCAAACACAGCGTTTGTACCGCGTCCCAAGGTTCAAAGTGCAGTAGTACAAGTTATACCAAATAAAGGTAAGATAGAAAGAATAGAAGATATAGAATCTGTTGGACGAATAACGGCAAAACTTTTCGGACAGCGTAGAAAAATGGTACGTGGTATAATTCCAGGTGTGGAATGGGAAAATTTTGGGCTTACTGGAACGGAACGAGCAGAAGAGATTTCTCCAGAAACTTTTGCAAGAATGGCAAAGATTTTGGTATAATATTTTTTATAAAGAGAGAGAATATAGATGTCTTTAGCATTATTAACTTTTTTTGGAATAGTTTTTGTATTTGTGTGTTTCCTGCGATTGGCTAAGATTGGTGCATTGGTTGCGTTTTTATTGGCAGGTGTAATATCTGGGCCATATGTTTTAGACTTATTTCAGTTAACAGATACGTGGACATTTTTAGGCGAACTGGGAATATTATTTTTATGGTTTAATTTGGGTTTGGAAATAAATATGAAGCGTCTGTGGAATATGCGACGCACAATATTTGGTTTCGGTGCAGCGCAGGTTTTAATGGTTGCAGTAATGTTGTTTCCTATTTTATTCGGTGTTACTAGCTGGACGATACTAGGCTGTATAATGGTTTCTTTATTACTTGCAATGTCTAGTACATCAGAAGATATGCAGATATTAATTGATAGAAATATGCTGAATACGAATATGGGGCGACAGACATTTTCTATATTGTTGTTTCAGGATTTATTGTCGATTCCTTTGCTTGCTATGTTGCCCGTTTTCGCAGGAAAGAGTTTTAATCTTGGTGCAACCGCTATAGACATTTTTGTTTTGTCTGCGGCATTGATTCTGGGAGTAGTTATCGTTGGTAGATTTATATTAAACCCATTAATGAAATTGGTTGCGCGTTTAAAATCCAAAGAAGCATTTTTGATTGCTATAATGTTGAATATTGTTGCATGGGCAATAGTTATGGATTTTATTGGTCTGCCAATAGGTTTGGGGGCATTCTTGGCGGGTATGTTGTTATCTGAAACGATATATCGTCATCAGATAAGTGCGGAAATAACGCCTTATTCAATGTTATTTATGGCATTCTTTTTTATATCTTTGGGTATGGGATTGAATCTGCCGATACTTGGTGAAAATTGGTATGTAATCTTATGTGGGGTTGTCGGGTTACTTGTAATAAAGTTTATAGCAATATTTATGGTTGCGCGTGTTCGTCATGTAAGCATACCTGATTCTGTTGCGATTGCTCTTGTTCTTGCACAGGGGGGAGAGTTTGGTTTATTAATGTTGCAAACGATGAAGACCGCAGGAATAGACGCATTGCCCGAGATTCATCAAGAAATATTAACTGCTATAATAATAGTATCTCTGATGTTAACACCGATTTTATTTGCAATATATGATAATTTACGCAAATCGGGTAAATTACTATCTAATTATCCGCTTACTAAACCAGAAGAAGATAACTTGGAACAGAAACCAGAAGTTATAATTTGTGGTTTTGGGCGTGTTGGGCAAATCATTGCCCAGATGTTACTTGCAGAAAATATACCATATATAGCAATAGATTTAGATGTAAATGCGGTTATGCTTGGGCGTGAGCGTGGCTTTAATGTTGTGTATGGTGATACCAGAAACGCGGATGTGTTGCGGGATTTAGGGTTAAAGCCGCGTAATACCAAGGCTGTTGTTGTCGCACTAGATAATGCGACGAATGCAAGAAATACTGTACTTACAATAAGGACTGTTGCACCGAAATTAAAAATATTTGCTCGCGCAAGGAATTTAGAAGATTCAAAAATTTTATTAAAAGATGGTGTGGTTGAAGCATTACCAGAAACAATAGAATCTTCGTTCTTTTTAGGTCATGGTGTTTTGACTCATTTAGGTATATCAGAACATAAGATAGAAGATTTATTAAAAGAAATGCGTTCAAATAATTATGAAATGGTCGGCAATCCTGTCGCAGACGAACAGTAGTTATAAATGTTGTTAAAAAGTCCCCTTAAAATGGGGGCTTTTATATTGCTTTTATAGATTTGTATTGTTATATTTTAAAAAACAAGGAAGAAACGATGAAAAATAAGGTAATGAAATATTTGGCTATTATACTAAGTGTGGTTTTGGTTGACCAAATAACTAAGGGGATATTGTTATACCTGATAACTGGCACTGTGCCGCTAATGGGACCAGCATGGGAAGTTGTACCAGTCCCATATTTAATGACGCAAGTATGTAATTTCTTTAATATAGTATTTACTTGGAATCCTGGTGCTTCGTTTTCAATGTTGCGTGCAGTTGGCGAGGCAGCGCCTATAATAATAATTCTGGCAACAGGATTTATAATTGGTTTTATTGGTTATTATTTATTTAAGCACTCGCATTCTTATGAAAGATTACCGCTTGCATTAATAGTTGGTGGTGCGCTGGGTAACTTGATTGATAGAATTCGCTTTGGTGCAGTTGTTGACTTCCTTGATTTTCATATTGGTGGTTGGCATTGGCCTGCATTTAATGTCGCGGACGTTTGTATTGTTGTCGGTGTGGGTTTGTTTGTCTTGAACTGGTATCTTGCAAGACGTCGTTGTTTAGAAACAGTAAAATCAAAAGGTGGTAAATAATTATGGTTAAGTATTTAGATAATAATTCTGGCTTTAGACAGTGGAGTGCGAATAAAGATGCAAGTAAGGCACCAAAATCTCGCTTAGGTGGATTTTTATGGTGGTTTATATTGTTCCTTGCTTCTTGGTGGCTGCTTAGTTTTTGGATGGCACCGAAAAGTACAGAGACCGCTGTTACAGAAGAAAAAACTGTTGTAGAAGATTTATCTGCAGTCCCTGTATCAGAAATAAAATCTGATGATATTTCTGCAAATGTTCAAGGGTTAAGAATTTATGATGTAAAATTATTAAAGTTTGCAAAAAATGGTTCTGATTCTGATGTAACAGTTCCTGTGTCGTTATTAAGTGGCGAAGGCGCTTTTGCAGAAGTCGGGTTCCTGGCACCAGGTACAACAACCCCTGTTGCAACAACTGTGTGGAAGAAAGACGGTGATGTTTTCGTTTGGCGTAATTCTAATGGTGTTGAATATCGTCGTACAATTAAGGTAGATGGTTATGTAGTGACGATAGAAGACGCGATAAAGAATTCGTCTGGGAAAGAAATTTCGATTGCGCCATATGCAAAAATAGTTCGTGCTAATGATATACCTTCGTCTGCTGGGGTTTATACTGGTGCGATTACTTATGCAAATTCAGATATTGAACGTGATGATTGGCATGATTTAGATAAGAAGTCTTTTGCTTATTCTACGACAAGTGGTTTTGTGGGGTTTGCAGACCAGTATTGGGAAACGATAGTTTCTGTTGATAGTTTAGACCAGACATTACGTGTAAAAAAACAAGACGCGAAATTATATGAGGCAGATGCGATTGCAAATGCAGTATCTATTTCTGCGGGTGAAACCAAGACTTTAACAACAAATTTATTTGTTGGACCACGTGAACAATCTGTTTTAGATGCCGCAAATGATAAGATTGCAGGTATAGATGAAACCATCGATTATGGTTGGTTCTGGTTCTTGGCGCGTCCTATGTTGTGGGCTTTGAACGGACTTAATTCAATAGTTATGAATTATGGGGTTGCAATAATAATCTTAACTATATTGTTGCGCTTGGTTATATGGCCACTTACCAGAAAGTCGTATACATCAATGATTGCAATGCAGAAAATGCAACCAGAAATGGCACGCATACAGAAATTGTATGCAAATGACAAGGCTCGTATGCAGATGGAAATGATGCGTTTGTATCAAACACATAAAACATCTCCTATGTCTGGGTGTTTGCCTATGTTGATACAGATACCTATTTTCTTTGCATTATATAAAGCATTGTTGGTTTCGGTACAGATGCGTAGTGCACATTTCTTGTGGATATCTGATTTGGCGGCTATGGATCCATATTTCATATTGCCGATACTTATGGGATTAACAATGTGGTTGCAACAATATTTGCAGACAGCATCAACTGCGAAAAAAGAAGGTAATAAAAATGACCCTGTTGCGCAGACTCAGAAAGTAATGAAATGGATGCCATTAATATTTACTGTAATGTTTGCATGGATGCCTGCAGGTTTGGTTCTTTATTGGACAGTATCAAATATATTTGGTATAGGTCAGATGTATTATATAAAGAAATACGCAAAGAAATAAAAAACGCCCGTCTAAGGGCGTTTTAATTTTTTATATAGCGCATATGGCGTTTGAATAAAAAATATGCGTAGACCGATAAATTTCTTTACAAGAGATACACAAGTTCTTGCATTTTTGAAATCATAATTTGGGTTACAATTTATTTTTATAAAATCCCAACCTGCATTATGTAATAGGGTTAAGTCACGTTTGGTTAATTTTATGTATTTTATATTATTATATTTAATAAACTGTATAAGTATATATTGATTCCCTTTTTTTATGATGGGGGCACAATGTTTGTATTTTTTACAAAATATTTTCGGAAATATTTTAGAAGTTTTTTTTGAAAAACTAATGATTATCATACATTACTCCGTGATTATTACCGCACGCAAGATAGCGTGCGGTTTATGTTATTTTTCTATCCAGCCACGTTGTTTTGCGGCAAGGTCTATTACTGTCATGGCTTGGTTCCAAAGACTTGCTGCATGATTTTCTGACCAGATATATTGATGTGGGGCGCGTCTGCGGTCACCAAATTTTTTCATAACACACAATTGTTCTTCGGTTAATCGCCCTGACAGATAAAGTTTTGTAATCAAGGTTTCTACATCGATTAATTCACAGGGCCTTTTTGTACAAGAATTGCGGTTCCTTACAAAACTATTTTGAACAGATTTAGAGTATAAAAACCAGAACCATAATTGTTCTGCATTTTGAAATTTTTCTGTTGTACAGATAGTTTGAGTGTTATTTTTTATTGTCATTTTCTCTTTCTCCTTTTGTATTTTATTACATGACACGATATATAGAACATGAATAGAAAACTGTAAAAGGTTACAACCAATGGTTGAAAATCGAATCGGTTTTCTGATTCGTTAAAGGTTTTTGGTCTATGGTGTTCGAATCGTGTTTTTTATTAGTTTTTATATGCAAATAAAAAACGCGCATAAAAGCGCGTTAAAAACATATTTATATTGTTTATTTATATAGATACATCTCCTATGTTTTCAATATTTTTAGTAAAGAAAAACCCACCTTACGGTGGGCGGTTTTATAAGATTGGTGGGAAACAATCACCGCCAGTTTCTGGACAGCAATTAAAACCTTGTTCGCCCATATCTGTATATATTTCACCAGGGCAGCAACCATATTCATCAGGCAATGTGCCGTTTTCATCACAAGTAATAACATTAACAACAGTTTCTTGTGTTTCTGCTTCTGGTGTTTGGAACGGATTTTGGATAGTCCCATCTTCGTTATAGGTTAATCCAAGTATATCTTCATTATAAGATTGACTGCCTGAAATACCTGTTAACCCAGTTCCTGTGTTGAAGGAAGAACCTGTACCATAAGTATTTTGGAATGTCTGTTGTTGATTTTGGTACACTGCATCTTGCTTTGCATTGTTTATAGCCTGATAGCTGGTTGAACGGCAATAGAATTCAACTGTACTAAAACTATAACCTGCAGCATTTATTTCCGATAAGGTTTTGCTATCTGTTTTTGCTTTATATGCCCCGCTGTCGTCCAGTTCGCACCATTGTGCCATATTGAACGAACGTACCTGACCAACCCAAGAACCGTCAGTGTAATCAACAAATACATTGTTTGCCCAACTGTCGTTACGTTGATTGCGTGGGTCTTGTAAACCGGTTGCTTTTTGCATGTTTTGAACAGAGCACTTTTTAGAGTTATCATTACCGCAAGTAATAACAAGGTCTGTTGGTGAAAATACTGTAATACGAGTTCCCGCAGCAATTGAGAAAGGAGGAACTGTATTTTCCATCATATCAACCAGCAATTTTTGCGCAACTTGGTTCCATGCAGTTATAATTTCGTTCTTTGCAAGTTCAGAAGAACGAACAGTACCAGATTGAACAACAGTATTATTATCCAAATCGATTTGATTAATAAATGTGTCTGATATAGGTGCAATCAAATTAACTGCCGCAGGAACAATTGCAGTTAGCATTGGCATAACAAACTGTTCAACATAGTCCGTGCTACCGTATCCTGGAACTCCGACGCGTCCTTGAGAGTCACCAGAAAATGGGGTATTTGTGCCTTGGAAGTTAAATTCTACACCGTTTGGTAAAACGAATTGATACCAATTGATATTCATACGCCCAATTGATTTATAGGGGCCTGGTAATTCGCCGTTAAGATAACCCAACAGAAGTGTACCTGCAGGAATAACAACAGTTCTGCCGTTATCTGAATATACGTTTCTATCAACTGTTGCACGAACTGGTAAAGATTGACTTGTGCATTTCCCACTTGCATCCATTGAAGTACAATAAATTGATGGGTCTGCGCGAACTTCTGACACAATTGTTGCAGGAATTGGTTTATATTGACGCAGAACAAATGTTCTATCGAATGGATCAGAAGAATATGTTGCGGTCTTGCTACTGGTACCGACAATAACATCACCACTTTCAGGGATTTTAACAACTCGGCCTATTGTACCAGTTCCTGCAGTTGTGCCTGCCTGTGCAGTAGATAATGCGGCTAATTCTTCGGATGTTAATTGGCGTGCTTTATTTACTTCTTTTTTTGATGCAGGATTCGATAACTGTGGCAGTGCGCCATTAGTTATTGCAACATAACCAATGTGTTCTGCATCTGTACCGATTTTTTTACCTGTATCTTTAATATCTGTGATTATACCATTGTCTGGGTTATAAACACCTGTTGGTGTGTCACAGTTTTTATCGGAAAAAGGATGAAAGTAATAAGCACCTGCTTCTGGGCGAATCCAACCACTTTGTACGCCAGATAAGTTATATCCAGGAAATGCGAAATCAGAGCAAGATTCTGCTGGTGTAGTATCTTCTATTATTTCTGCTACAACTGGGGCAGAAGATTTTTTTTCTTCTGCAAAAATATTTGTTGGCGCAATAGTTTCAATTTCTTCTTTTATTTCCTGTTTTACAGGTGCTGTCACGTTTGGTTCTGGAAGAGTCGTTTCTTCAACAATTTCTATTGTTTTAACTTCTTCTTTCTTTGGTGCAACAGTTATTTCTTCTACCGCTTTTGTTTCGACGACAGGTTCTTCTGCGCCCAGGACAAGAATAATCTTGCTGGTTTTTTTCATGACATCTGGTTCGTTTATTCCGCGCCAGTCGATATAAAGTTCTGTTGTTTCTGTTTTTGCTTTTGCAGTAGGTTGATACTCTAAGATAATGGTGCAGGAATTGTTTGTATCAATTTGCCCCATTCGTGTACACGTCTGCTGCGGATCAATTAATCCAGCAATATTTTTATCTCGTCTAACATCTAAGATTTTTGCGGGTGCACTAGCAGATATTTTAACAGTTTGTTTTTCTTTTTCACCAACCAGAGTATTTCCCCAGTTAACAGAATCCGGGGAAATATTCAAAACAACTGCGACATCATCAGAATTTTTAATTTCTTCTTTTTCTTTATTTGTTAACAACAGAGTTAGAAGAATAAGTACGACGACAAACGCCGCCGCCAAAAGCAACCATTGAATATGCTTTGGCGTATTTTTGCGTAAATCTGAAAACTGTTTTTTGATATTGTTCATCACTTATCCGCGCTTATAAAACTATTGAATTCTAACAACATTGCAACTTGCACCGCTAAACTTCAACAATTGGTCACAAAGTTTTTGTGCTGTTTCTATATCGGACAGTGGCCCTATACGCAAGCGGTATAAGCGTGCCGCAGAAGATTCTGCGCCTAATTCACCAACACCTTGTTCATCCACGGCAAAGAAAACCATGTCTTTATAGGGGGCAAGTATTCCTTGACCGTCTTCGCCACTAAATTTTGCAAGCAGATTAGCCCAGTAATCATCCAGTGCTTTTACAGATGTATCTGACTTTAATTCAACCGCTACACCTGTTTGATTAGATGTTATCAAAGGTATATTAGATTGGGGCAAGAAAGAACCCGCTGTCAGCCGTTCTGTTGGAATCATGGACAAAGCAGTATTGCTGCTTGTACCATAAGTTGCTGCAGGAACCCCATAACCAGCAGGCATATAATAACCCGAGGTGCCCGTTCCCATAGCGTTATTCCCAACAAACATAGGTGTAGTTGTGTAATTACCAACAGAAGAATTTATCGCAGATAAATCTGCGTTATATGCGATATTGTTCAATGACTGTCCGGACATCATGCTTTGTGCAACATTTGCTTCCGCCAAAGCCATTACAGATGCAGTATCTGCAATCAAGAATGGTTTTTCGCGTTTCTTTATGCAGACGATACGTTGCCCACTACGTAAGACCATATCACCGACCGCTTCAACAATCAGCAATCGCCCATCTTCACCATCTGTGCGGAAACCGACTGGGGATTCTCCGCCTTCAACCAGCAGTGATACAACAGGGCGTTGTGTCATTGCGATTACTTTGTCACCAAAGTCAATGTAAGTAAATATTCTGTCACGCCATACACGTTCAGGTGCGATTACATAATCATCTGGGTTTGGAACAAATATGTCTAAATCAAATCTAAATTCAGACGGGTCTATCTTCATAGACTTAATCCAACCATAGTCTTCACCGTCAACCCCAACTGTGTTGCTTGAAGATGATGACTTTTTAAATATAGAAGAAGAACCGTTAGAATTTACAGCAGTTCCTGAAGAAACCGGCAAAGAAGCGTTTCCATCTAATACAACATCTACTTGTGAATAAGTAATCTCACTAGAGTTGGAAGGTTCGCTACGAAGATAGAATATATACTGATTGCCTGATTTACCTGTGACAATAAAGTTAGTATCAGAACCTTGATTGCCAGATTCTGGGGTAATTAGAATAGTATTACCACCCTGTTGTGCTTCAAAAGTAAAAAGACCGTTATTTCCGACAACCGCGTCTGCGATTTGCTCGCCATTTGGCAATGTAATCATTGTAACCATGCCGTTACGAAGTTTAACAGGCAAGACACTACCTTTTGACCAACTTAATTGTGCGTATCCAGGCTTTGTGCTGCCAGAGGCCATGTTTGCATTTGGGTTGTCCCAAGCACTTTGTACGCCATAAGATGTTGCAGAAGCGTTGGTATTATACAAAGCACACAATGCAACTATGCAGAATATGGATACATTTAACTTTATTGCTTTCGAGAACGTCATGCCTTTTCCTTCCGTTTCTTTATTTTACTACACACCAGTATCAGCCAAATACCCGGTGTTTAAGGGGTCGCCGTTGCCAGACTCTATTTCGTATTCAGAAATCCGAATACCCAACGGGTTATTTATACGGTCAGCCCATTTTATTTTGGTGTTATCTTCTAAATCTAGTTTTACTTTTATTTTATACTCTTTTTTGTCCATCTGTCTATTACTATCTGCACAGAAGTACCTAAAAGTTATCGCGTATGTATCATCTGTTCTTGGTTCTATTGCGTTAGTATCAAATTCAACAGAACAAGAAAATTCAAAATCTGGCAAGTCCGACATCCATGCATTCCACATATCAGTCTGGATAAAATCGTTATAAACTTCTTGCGTTGACCAAGTATAAACCACACCTTCTGAATCATTGTTCCATTTTGTGCGCATAACGTTAGCATTTGGTACGATTTCATTTCTTGCCTTGATATATTCGCGAATGAATGCTTTTTTATAATTTTCCAGATTTTCATCTGTTGGGTTAAGTTCGCGTAAGACAACCTGCAAGTCATTTTTTGGAACGGTCATCAAAAAGAAGACCTGGGGTCTATTTAACGGGAACAAGTTGTACAACGTAAAAATCATCGCACCCAGCACAACCAACATTGCTGCAAAGACGAATGTCATTAGTCTGGATAGTAAAATTGGCGGTTCTACGCGGTCTTGCAAGTGTTCCTCTCTCTATATATCAAGAAGATTGTAGAAAAAAACAAGAGGTCTGTGCAAGTAAAAAGTGCGCTAAAATCATAAATTAATGAAAAAGTTTTTTACTTTTTACTTGCTTGTGTTTAATTAAAATCTTATAATACTTTCCACTTGATTTTTTATACAAGTGTGCTATTGTATCGCAGACTATTGGGGTTCGGCGGTACAAAAGACAGGTAATAATTGTGTTAATATAGGGGCATAGTTCAACGGTAGAATATCGGTCTCCAAAACCGCGGATGAGGGTTCGATTCCTTCTGCCCCTGCCAGATTTTTGGGCTTTTGTATAGTCAAAACATGGACAAGATTTTATGAAGAAAATACTAGAATATATCAAATCGGTTCGCAGTGAATGGTTCAAGATTGTTTGGCCGTCACGTGATAGTGTTATTCGTGCAACTATAATGATTTTAGTATTTTCGGGGTTGGCTGCATTATTCTTTTTTGTAATTGATAGTGTGCTAAACGCGATTGTGGGTTGGATTTTCTAACGGGCAAAGGAAGTGCATATGGAAGAAAAAATGCAATGGTTCGTCGTGAATGTTCATACTGGCTGCGAAGACAAGGTTGCACGCGGCTTGCGCGAACAGATTGATAAACGTCGTTTGAATGCGTATTTTGGTGAAATCTTGGTTCCAACACGTGAAGTGACAGAGGTTAAGGCTGGTAAACGTGTGAAATCTGAGAAAAAGTTTTTTCCGGGTTATATCGTTGTTCAGATGGTTATGAATAACGAAACTTTTTCTTTGGTTAAACTAATGCCGCAAGTTGTTATGTTTTTGGGTGCAAAGAACAAGCCTATTGCTGTGACAGAAGAAGAAGCGCGTCGTTTATTAAAACAGGTTGAAGAAGGTTCTGTTGTTACAGAAGATGTTGAATATGAAGTAGGGCAAGAAGTTCATGTAATTGACGGGCCTTTTGCCGGCTTTAATGGTGTGGTATCAGAAGTAGATAACCTGAAACAAAAAATGACAGTGACTATTCTGGTCTTTGGTCGCGAAACAAGTGTAGAGCTAGACTTTACGCAGGTTGAAAGGGTTTAATCGGGTAACCGACGTGCGTGTGAAAGGCGCGCTTGTGGTAGATAGCCATATCGGACCACAAACACAACAAAAAATGGAGTGAACAAATGGCAAAAAAAGAAGTAAAAGGGATTGTTAAATTAGTAGTCCCTGCAAAACAAGCAAATCCTGCGCCTCCTATTGGGCCGGTGTTGGGTGCTAATGGTGTAAATATCGCAGAATTCTGCAAACAGTTTAATGATAAGACTGCAGATAAAGAACCAGGAATGCCAATTCCTTGCATTATCACAGTTTATACAGACCGCAGCTTTGAATTTATTATGAAGTTGCCACCTGTATCTTATTATATCAAAAAGGCATTGAAACTGAAAATCGGTTCTCACAAACCTGGTCGTGACTTTGTAGGTACAATTACAAAAGCACAGATTAAAGAAATTGCAGAAAACAAAATGCCAGACTTAAATTGCTCTACCATTGAATCTGCTATGAATATTGTTGCGGGTCAATGCCGTTCTATGGGCGTAAAGGTGGAGGAATAAGACATGAAACTGACAAAAAGACAAAAAACTTGGGCTCAGTTGGATACAGACAAAGTATATGCTTTGGCTGATGCTATTGAAGCATTGCGTCCATATTGTTCTAAAAAGTTTGACGAAAGTTTAGAAATTGCAATTCGTTTAGGTGTAGATGTTACAAAGGCGGATCAAAACATTCGTGGAATGTTATCATTGCCAAATGGTACTGGTAAAAAGGTTCGTGTTGCAGTATTTACTGTAAATAGCGTAGACGAAGCAAAGAAAGCAGGTGCAGATGTTGTTGGTGGTGAAGATCTGATTGAAAAAGTTGCGGCAGGTGAAATTAATTTTGACCGTGTTATTGCAACACCAGATATGATGCCAAAGATGTCAAAAGTTGCACGCGTTTTGGGACCAAAAGGTTTAATGCCGAATCCAAAATTAGGTACTGTAACAAATAATGTTGCAGAAGCGGTTGCGACAGCAAAGGCGGGTCAAATTGAATACCGTGCTGAAAAGAAGGGTATCATTCATGCTGGTATCGGTAAAATGTCATTTGCGACAGATAAGTTGGTAGAAAATGCAAATGCATTAATTGACCAGTTGAAAAAAGTGAAACCTGCTTCTGTAAAAGGTCAGTATATCTTGGGTGCAGCGATTGCTACGACTCAAGGTCCTGGTTTGAAGGTAGAAGTAAAATAATGAAATGCGGTTAGGTAAGAGATTACCTAGCCGCGAACGAGATTTCTGTCCGAGACTGATGGTGCCTGAAAAGACTTAATTGCCATCATAGACAAAGATAAAGATTCTTTGGGGCAGAATGAAGGCCCCACTCGATGGGAACATCGAATGGAAAGTTTAACAAAACAGGGGATTTCGGGAAATTATTTTCTGGAATCTTGTAAGTAAGGGTAAAGATATGAGACGCGAAGAAAAATCAGATTTGATTTCAGCGTTGCAGTCGTCCTTGAAAGAAGCAAACGGGGTTTTCGTTATTGAAAACCATGGTTTGACTGTTAAAGAAATGGAATCTTTGCGTAATGAATTACGTCCATTGGTTTCTGTTTTTAAAGTAGTTAAAAACCGTTTGATGAAGTTAGCGTTGAAAGACACTGACTTTGAACCTGTATCCGAAATGATGAAACGTCCGACTGCGGTTGCTGTTGCAACTGACGGTTTGGCTGTAACCAAAGTATTGGTAAAATTTGCGGAAGAACACCCAAATTTCTCAATCATTGGTGGTAAAATGGATGCAGATGTTCTAAGTAAAGACGACATTGTGCAATTATCCAAACTACCATCCCTGTTGGAAATTCGTGGTACAATCGCACGCATATTGGTCGAACCAGCGTCACGTTTGGCACGTGTTTCAGCAGAGTATGGAAAAAAGAATTAAAATATACCAGGGTGGCAACACTCTGAATATTGTATAGGAGCAAAAAAATGGCAGATATTCAAAAATTAGTTGAAGAATTGTCAAAATTGAGCGTTACGGAAGCAGTTGAATTGTCCAAAGCGCTAGAAGAAGCATGGGGCGTAAGCGCTGCTGCTGCAGTTGCTGTTGCAGCTGGTCCAGCTGCCGCTGCTGCTGAAGAAAAAACAGAATTTGATGTTGTATTAGCAGAAGCTGGTGCAAACAAATTGGCTGTTATCAAAGCTGTTAAAGACATCACAGGTTTGGGTTTAAGCGAAGCGAAAGCTTTGGTTGAATCTGCACCAAAGACTGTCAAAGAAGCAGTTGCAAAAGATGAAGCTGACAAAATGAAGGCTACATTAGAAGCAGCTGGTGCAAAAGTTGAATTGAAATAATTTGACTTGGAATCGCAAGATTCCGTGAACTGATAAGTCGCGACAAATTGCGACAAAACGCCGCCCACTTGGGGATAAATCCTCAAGTGGGCACAAAGGCGTAAAAAGATATAACGATAAATAGTATCGTTCTCGTTTGCAAAACGCACACAAAAAAAAGGATTGAGACCCATGGCAGTTATCCAAAAACGTAGAAAATCTTTTCGTAAAAGTTTTTTGCAAACTCCGCTTCCAGATTTAGTTGAAATTCAATATAATTCTTACAGAGATTTCTTACAGGACGACGTTGACCCACAGAACAGAAAAAACATAGGGTTGCAGAACGTCTTTTCTTCAATGTTTCCGATTAAAGATTATGCAGGTATTGCAGATCTTGAATTCGTAGAATATACATTGGATAAACCTGTATATAACGTAAAAGAATGTATGCTGCGGAATTTGACTTATTCCAGCAAGTTAAAGTTGAAGCTGAGATTGATTTTATGGGATATCGCAGAAGATGGTAAAAAAACTCTGCGTGATATCAAAGAACAAGAAATATTCATGGGCGAAGTGCCTTTAATGACAGAACGCGGCAGTTTTATTGCTGCTGGTGTTGAACGTGTTATTGTATCTCAGATGCACCGCGCGCAAGGTGTTGTTTTCGCAACAACAAAAGAAGCAAAAGTTGCGGGTAATCCTATTACTTATACTGCGCGTATTATACCAGAACATGGTAGCTGGATTGATTTTGAAGAATACAAGGGTGTTATATACGTTCGCATTGACCGTCGTCGTAAAGTTCCTGCGACTGTATTATTGCGTTGCTTACCGGCCGCAGAAGATGAGAAGAAATGGCAGGCTGAACCACGTAAAGCGACAATTCGTGGTATGGATGATGCAGAAATTTTGGGTGCATTTTATAAACGTATGCCATTATCTTTTGATGGTAAAATGTGGATTGGTGAAACATCTGTATTCGAAGGTTTGGATAAATATCGTTTGAATTATGATATAATCAATCCGAAAGATAAAAAGCCTTTGGCAAACAAGGGTGACCGTATGAATGCGAAGCGCTTATCAAAGGTTATGGCGGCTTCCAAAGAATACGGTATTATGCCAGAAGCATTAGTAGGTGAATATTTATTTGACCCGATTATGAACGGTGAAGATGTATTATTCCCTGCAGGTACAGAAATTACAGAAGAAGTATTAGCAGATATTGAAAAATTGGGTATCAAGAATATTTCTTTGATTTCTATTGATAATACAACAATCAGTGCACATATGCGTAATACTTTGATGGCAGATAAGACCACAAATCGTGAAGAAGCATTGATTGAAATTTATAATATTATCAGACCAGGTGAACGTCCAACATTAGAAGCAGCAATTAATTTGTTTATGCGTCAAGGTTTTGATGCTGCATATTATGATTTGTCTGCAGTTGGTCGTTTTAAGATGAACAAACGTTTGAAGATTGATTCCGGCAAAAAGCCAGAAGATGAACGTTTGTTAACAAAAGCAGATTTCTTGGCTGTATTAAAGACTTTGGCTAATATAATTGACCATAAAGATACAGTTGATGATATTGATAATTTGTCTAATCGTCGTGTACGTACAGTTGGTGAATTATTAGAACAGAATTTCCGTACAGGTATGGTTCGTATTGAACGTTTGGTTCGTGAAAGTTTGTCTTCACCAAATATTGCGAACATGCAGCCACAAGATGTTATCAATGTAAAACCATTGATGTCTTTGGTTTCTGAATTCTTGGGGACATCACAGTTGTCTCAGTTTATGGATGCGTATAATCCATTGTCAGAAGTCGAACACAAACGTTTGATTTCTGCTTTGGGACCTGGCGGTTTGAATCGTGAACGTGCAGGTATTGATGTCCGAGACGTTCATCCGACACATTATGGAAGACTATGTCCTATTCACACACCAGAAGGTGCGAACATTGGTTTGATTAACCACTTGGCAACATATGCGCGTGTAAATCCATACGGATTTATTGAAACACCATACTATGTTGTAGAAAACAGCAAAATTACCGACAAGATGGTTTATCTGACTGCAGATGAAGAATTAGGTCATAAGATTGCACAGGGTAATACACCTACAACATCTGCTGGGGTTTTGGCAGAAGACATGGTAACGGCACGTGTTGACGGCGAATTTACTATGGTGCCAAAAGAAGAAGTTGACTTAATCGACGTTGAACCACGTCAGGTAGTATCTATTGCGACAGGTTTGATACCGTTCGTTGAAAATGACGACGCGAACCGTGCTTTGATGGGTTCAAACATGCAACGTCAGGCAGTTCCATTATTGCGCGTTCAGGCACCACTTGTTGGAACTGGTATTGAACGTGAAGTTGCACGTGACTCCAGAACAGGTAAGGTTGCAAAGCACAGTGGTATTGTTGAATCTGTTGATGCAAATCGTATCGTGGTAAAGTGTATGAACAGCCGTAATGTTGTGACGGGTGTTGATATTTATAACCTAGAAAAATTTGAACGTAGTAATAGTGAAACATTGGTACATCAGAAACCATTGGTAAAAGTTGGTGATCGTGTATCTGCGGGTGATATTATTGCGGACGGTTCTTCTATGAACTATGGTGAATTAGCATTGGGACGCAATGTGTTGGTAGCGTTCGTTCCATGGCGTGGTTATAACTATGAAGATTCTATTGTTATATCTGAACGTATTTCACGTGATGACGCGTTTACATCTGTAAAGATCGTAGAAAAAGAAATCAAAGTTCGTGATACTCAGTTAGGGCCAGAAAGTTTGACACGTGATATTCCAAATGTAAGTGAAGAAGCGTTAAAGAACTTGGACGAATCAGGTATTATTTACGTTGGTGCGCGTGTAAAACAAGGTGATATTTTGGTAGGTCGTGTATCACCAAAATCAGAAACTTTGTTAACACCAGAAGAAGCATTGTTGCGTAATATCTTTGGTGAAAAAGCACTGAACGTTAAAGATTCTTCATTAAAGGTTGGACCAAACGAAGAAGGAACAGTTATCGGTGTTAACGTATTGACTCGTCATGGGGTAAAGAAAGACGAACGTACACAGATGATTGAACTGCAAAAGATTGAAAAGATAAACAAAGATAGAGAAGAAGAAACATCTATCATTGAAAAGGGTTTTGCAGATCAAGTATTCCAAATTGCAGAAGGTCAAATCATTGACGCAGGTACTGGAAGTTTGAAACCATTTGTTGGTAAGAAACTTACAGAAGAAGTTTTTGAAGGTATAAAACCGTCTGACGTCAAGAAGTTGGTTGTACGTAACAAAGAAGCACAGGCAAAGATTGATGAATTGCGTGAACAGCATGTTGCTAAACTAAAAGCGTTGAACGAAAAAGCAGATGCAGAAGTTGCAAAAGTGACAGAAAGCAATTCTTTGAATGCAGGTGTCTTGAAAGAAGTAAAAGTATATATTGCTCACAAGATGAAACTGCAGCCTGGTGATAAGATGGCAGGTCGTCACGGGAACAAGGGTATTGTATCCAAGGTTGTCCCAATTGAAGATATGCCGTACATGGAAGACGGTACACCAGTAGATATCGTATTGAACCCATTAGGCGTACCAAGTCGTATGAATATCGGTCAGATATTAGAAACTCACCTTGGTATGGCGGCACGTACATTAGGTCAGCAGATTGGCGAAGTTCTGGAAGAAGTAAAACAAAAACGCGCTGTGACAGATGACTTGCGTACAATTATGGGTAAAGTTTATGGTAAGGAAGTTGCCGAAAAGTTAGAAAAAATGACAGACACGGATGTTCGTGCAGAAGCAGCATTGTTGAAAGACGGTGTACCTATGGCAACACCGACATTTGACGGTGCAACACCAGAAGACATTCGTTCCATGTTGAAATTAGCCAAACTGCCAGAATCAGGACAGTTCACTTTGTATGATGGTATGACAGGTGAAAAGTTTGCACGTCCTGTGACTGTCGGTGTAATGTACATGCTGAAACTGCATCACTTTGTTGATGAAAAGATTCACGCACGTTCAATTGGTAATTACTCTTTGGTAACGCAGCAGCCGTTGTCTGGTAAGGCTCACATGGGTGGTCAGCGTTTAGGTGAAATGGAAGTTTGGGCATTAGAAGCACATGGTGCGGCTCACTTACTGCGCGAAATGTTGACTGTAAAGTCTGACGATATTGTTGGTCGTACGAAGATGTATGAATCAATTATATCAGGCAGCAACGATATCCAGACGGGTACACCAGAAGCCTTTAACGTATTCGTTCGCGAATTGCGTGGTTTGGGCTTGGCGATGACACCAAAGAAAATAGATTAAGTGGCGGCGGCTGTGCATCATTACCCAGTTGGGTAATGCCGCCAGCCACGTGGTACTTTTAGCGACTGAAAGGAGCAAAATACATGACCAATATGTTGCAGAAGATATTTGGACAAATTGAAACCAAGGAACAGTTTGACGCGTTGCGCATCACCATTGCGTCACCAGAAGAAATACTGTCTTGGTCACATGGCGAAGTAAAAAAGCCAGAAACTATAAATTACCACTCTTTGAAACCGGAACCAGAGGGATTGTTCTGTCAGCAAATCTTTGGACCTGTCAAAGATTATGAATGTGCTTGTGGTAAGTATAAAAGAATTAAGTTCCGTGGCGTTGTTTGTGAACGTTGCGGTGTAGAAGTCGGTTCTTCTACTGTTCGTCGTGAACGTATGGGGCATATTAAGTTGGCTATGCCTGTTGCGCATACATGGTTTTTGCGTGAAGGTAAAATTGCAACATTATTGAATAACTTGCCTCAGAAGAAATTGGAACAGGTTATTTCTTATGATGCTTATATCGTTATTGAACCAGGTTTAACAAACTTGAAACAATACGATGTTATAAGTGAAGATGAATATCAAAATGCCGTTGAAGAATTCGGTGCAGATGCATTTCATGTAGGTATCGGTGCAGAAGGCATCAGAAAAATTATTTCAGAATTAGATATGGGTGATGAACGTACTCGTTTACGTGCAGAATTAGCAGAAACTAAATCTGAAGCGAAACGCAAAGCGTTAGTCAAACAGTTGAAACTGGTTGAAGCATTTTTGGATTCTAAGACGGACCCAGCATGGATGTTGCCAGATGTTATTCCAGTAATACCACCTGATATGCGTCCTTTGGTCACATTGGATGCGGGGCATGTTGCAGCGTCTGATTTGAATGATTTATATCGTCGTGTAATTATCCGTAATAATCGTTTGAAAAGATTTATGGAAATGCATGCGCCTGAAATCATTGTTCGCAATGAAAAGCGTATGTTGCAAGAAGCAGTAGATTCTTTGTTCGATAACGGGCATAAAGCACGCCCAATGGTTTCACAAAACCGTCGTCCATTAAAGTCTTTGTCTGATTCTTTGCGTGGAAAATCAGGTCGTTTCCGTATGAACATGTTGGGTAAACGTGTTGATTACTCTGGGCGTTCTGTAATTGTGTCTGGACCATCTTTGAAATTACATCAGGTTGGTTTACCAAAGACAATGGCATTGGAATTGTTCAAACCATTCGTTTATGCAAGATTGTTGGCGGGTGATTATGCTAATACATTAAAGACCGCACGCAAGATGGTAGAAAACGGGGAAGATATTGTTTGGGAAATCTTGGAAAAAGTTATTTACCAGCATCCAGTATTGTTAAACCGTGCGCCTACATTGCATAGATTGTCTTTGTTGGCATTCGAACCAGTTTTGATTGAAGGTAAGGCAATTCGTTTACATCCGTTGGTATGTAAAGGCTTTAATGCTGACTTCGATGGTGACCAGATGTCTGTTCACGTTCCTATCTCATTGGAAGCGCAGTTGGAAGCACGTACATTGATGTTGTCTTCTAATAACGTTTTATCACCTGCAAACGGTGAACCTATGATTGTTCCATCACAAGACATGGTTTTGGGTGTTTACTACATTTCTTTGATTAATGGGGAACACACAGAAAAATCACCACGTTTTGCAAATATGGATGAAGTACAGTTGGCTTTGGAAAATAAGACAATCACTTTACATACACCTATTATTGCTCGTATTAACGGTAAAACATACAAGACAACAGCAGGGCGTATGATTTTGGGTGAATTGTTGCCAAAGTCTGAAAATATGCCTTTCGATTTGGTAAACAAAGTTATGCCTGTAAAAGAAATCAAAGCATTACTTGCAACAACATATGAACGTTGCGGTGATAAGGCGACAATTTTATTAGCAGACGCTTTGAAGAACACAGGTTTTGAACAGGCTGCACGAAGTGGTATTTCTATCGGTTTCGATGACATTGTCATTCCAGAAGAAAAGAAAGAAATGATAGAAGAAGCTGAAAAAGCAGCAGAAGAAATTGAAGAACAGTACCAAAACGGTTTGTTATCTGGTGGTGAAAGACATAACAAGTTGATTGACTTGTGGCAGAAAACAACCGATAAGTTGGGTGACTTGGCTTACGCTGCTTTGGGTAAAACAACAGGTGACAATTGGAATTCCGTATTGATGATGGCTTTATCTGGTGCACGTGGTTCCAAACGTCAGATTCAGCAGTTGGCAGGTATGCGTGGTATGATGCAGAAGCCAGACGGTTCCATTATTGAAGTTCCTATTATTTCGAACTTTAAGGAAGGTTTGACTATGGCAGAATACTTTACGTCTACTCACGGTGCTCGTAAAGGTATGTCAGATACCGCTTTGAAGACGGCTGACGCTGGTTATTTGACACGTCGTTTGGTTGAATTGGCTCAGAACACTGTTATTACAGAACATGATTGCGGTACGAAAGAATATATAACTGCAAAACCTGTATATCAAGGCAGCACATTATCGGTTGCTTTGGGTGATGTAGTTTTGGGACGTACAGCAGCACATGATATTGTTCATCCTATAACAAAAGAAGTCATTGTACCAGAAGGCGAATTAATCACAAAGACAGCGGCAAAGAAGATAAATGAATCTGGCTTGCCAAGTGTTGATGTTCGTAGTGTTCTGACATGTTGCAGTGACGGTTTGTGTGCAAAATGTTATGGTATGGATTTGTCACGTAATGCGCTGGTTCATGTTGGTGAAGCAGTTGGTGTTATTGCTGGTCAGTCCATTGGTGAACCTGGTACTCAGTTAACGTTGCGTACCTTCCACATTGGTGGTGTTGCAGCAGGTGGTGCAGAAAGTCACTTTATCGAAGTTCCTGTTTCCGGTACTATAAAATTGTCTGGTGTGAATACAATTAAGAATTCTGCTGGTCGTATCGTAGTATTATCAAGAAATGGTGAATTATCAGTTGTTGATGACAAGGGCGAAACATTATTTACAAGCAGTTTGCCATATGCATCAATGTTAATTGTAAACGATGGTGACAAGGTAGAAAAAGGCGCGAAAGTTGCTGAATGGGACCCATATTCAAATACAATCATCGCCGAAAAAGACGGTATTGTTCAGTTTAATGACTTGATTGAAAACGTATCTTATCAGGAAGAAGTTGATTCTATGACAGGTATCGTTTCACGTAAAGTAATTAACTGGAAGGCGAATACAAAGAAAGCATTGAACCCTGCGATTACATTGGTAAATGAAAAGGGTGAAATATTATCTTTGGGTGGTAAGAAGATTGCTGAATACTTATTACCTATGTATTCTATCTTGAACGTAGCAAACGGTGCAACAGTTGCAGCGGGGGATGTTTTAGCAAGAATTCCAGTTCAGTCTAAACGTACAAGCGATATTACTGGTGGTTTGCCACGAGTAAACGAATTGTTAGAAGTTCGCCGTCCTGCAAATCCGGCATTGTTGGCTGAAATAGATGGCACGATTGAATTAGAAGATGCGAAGTCAAAGATAATTATCCGCATTGTACCAGATAACGGAACTGCGCCAGTAGAATATGCAGTACCAAAAGGTACGAACTTGTTGGTTCGCAGCGGTGACGTTGTAAGAAAGGCAGACAAGTTGGTTGATGGTGATCCTGTACCACAAGATATTTTACGTATTTTGGGTCAGAAAGCTTTGGCGACCTTTATGGTAGAACAGATACAGCAAGTTTACCGTCTGCAGGGTGTGGTAATTAACGATAAGCATATTGAAATTTTGATACGTGAAATGACTCGTCGTGTAGAAATCACGAATCCAGGTGATACAGGGTTCTTGATGGGGCAGGTTGTTGACCGTGTTGATTTCGAAGAAGAAAATGATCGTGTTGTTCATGATGGTGGTAAACCAGCAGAAGCGTCACAAGTTTTGGTTGGGTTGACACGTGCATCTTTGACAAGTCGTTCATTTATATCTAATGCTTCGTTCCAGCAGACAACAAAAGTATTGGTTGATGCAGCGATTAGCGGTGCGACAGATAAATTGGTTGGTATTAATGAAAACTTGATTGTTGGTCGTTTGATACCAATTGGAACAGGTGCGTATGTACGTCGTGTTCGTGAAATTGCGAAAGCGGAAGAAAAAGCAGAAAAACTTGCTCGTGAAGGTGGTACACAACAGCAGTTGTTGGATATCTAATCGAGAAGGTTGAAACATAAACGCTCGGCATGCTTTGTTCGTAAAGTATGTCGGGCGTTATGGGTTAAAGAAAATGAAAGAAATCCCTGCAATATTTTGTGATATAGATGGCGTTGTAAACAAGAAGTTTGCAATTGCTAACTATGACCGTTTCGGTGAACCGAATGAAAATATGATAAGGGTTCTGGAAACATTAGGGCAGGATTTCACAATCGTTTTTATAACTGGTCGTTGGGCTATGGGGCAACAGAATGTAGAGGCGCATATAAATAGTCTGCTTCCTAATATAAAAAAGCGGATATTCTGTAAACCGCATGATTATCCTGGCACAACGGCGGAATACAAACTGGCAACGATAATAGCATTGGAAAAACAAGGGTATAAGTTTTATATGGGGCTGGACGACCATAGTGCAGTAATAGGTTTGATGCATAATCATGGTATGTTTGTGGCTCAAGTTATATCTGATTAAAGTTTTCCTTGCAAAAGCGCAAGATTTTAATAAAATAACAAACTGTAAATAAAAGGATAACAAAATGGCAACGCCAAAAAGTAAAACAAGTAAAGCACGTTCAGCACAGCGTCGTTCTCATGATGCATTGTCAATAATGCCATGCAGCGTATGTAAAACTTGTGGTGAAAAGAAACGCCCACATCATGTATGCCCTGCATGTGGTGCGAAATAATTTATAAAAAAGATATGAAGGCAGATTGGTGCGCGATATGTGCCTTTCTGCCTTTTTAATGTACTATGTCTACAGAAAAGAAAATTATTGCTATTGATGCCATGGGTGGGGACAAGGGGCCTAATGCTGTTCTTGGTGGCATGAATCAGTTCTTGTATCAGAACGGTGAAGATAAAGTATTTTTCCGAGTGTTTGGTAACGAAAAAGTATTGCAAAAGCTAATGGCAAAATATCCTCGTGTTGCCCGTAATTGCGAGGTAATTCATGCACCAAATGCAATAAAAGGAACCGATAAAGTCCGTGATGTTATTCGTCATGCTCAAGATACGTCTATGTATATGGCGATTAAAGATGTTCGTGAAGGTAAATCTGCAGCGGTTGTAAGTGCAGGTAATACCGGAATATTGATGTCCTTATCAAAGTTAGCTTTAAAGACGATTGACGGGATTTCCAGACCTGCGATTACAACTATGTTGCCGTCTGGTGGTGGGGATTCTCGTGTGGTTGTTTTGGATCTTGGTGCTAACGTTCAATGTGATGAAGGTAATTTGTTTGATTTTGCGGTTCTGGGCAGTGTTTATGCGGAAGTTATCGGTAAAATGCCAAGACCAAAAGTTGGGGTTTTAAATATTGGTGAAGAAGATACCAAGGGTAATGAAACACTGCAGAAATTAAATAAGTTATTAAGTGCCCATAAAGACGAATTGCCATACGAATATATTGGATTCGTAGAAGGTAATGATATCGGTGGTGGTAATGTTCAAGTTGTTGTGACGGACGGTTTTACTGGTAATATCGTTTTAAAGACAGTAGAAGGTACCGCTAAATTGATAAAACGAGTATTAGTGGATAACTTAAAGAAATCTATTTTAGCAATTATTGGTGCGTTCTTTTTAGTTCATGTATTTAAGCGTTTAAAAAATAAGATTGACCCACGTTCTTATGCGGGTGCGACTTTCTTAGGCTTAAATGGATTCTCTGTAAAAACGCATGGAAACAGTGATGCGCTGGCATTTGCAAATTCTATTAAATATGCAGCAGATTTAACAGGTGCTAATTTGAACGATTTAATTAAAGCACGTGCGCATTCTGTTGCGAATATACGTGAAGAAATATTGACTCAGAAAGAAGCAGAATAAATAAGCGCCCCTTGTGGGCGTTTTTAATTATATAAATGGGAATAGATGAATATTGATATTAATCGCTTTTTAAGCGATTTTTTTATTGTATTTCAATGGAGAGAAAAATGTTTTTTATTAGAAAAATTCCTTTTTGTGTAATTGCTTTTTATGGTGTTTATGCATATGGGGCAGATGTTGGGGATTTTAGTTCTTTTTATAATGCTTACAAAACAAATACTGCGCAAAATGATATAACGATAACGGCAGACATAACTGCAAATCGTTTGGTTGGTGTGGCAGGAAGCGTGATTACAAATATTGATGGAGGTGGGTATAATTTTATAGGGGATAATTACAATGGTTTTACTGTTTCAGGTGGAAGCAGTATATCTTTTGCAAATGGTGGTAGTTTTAGTGTGTCTGGGCAAAGTGCAACGATAGAGAATTCTATTAATGGTTTTTATCAGTCGGGGCAGGGGGCAGTGTTTTCAAATGCAGGGGGTGATTTAACAATAGAAAATTCGGCATTTAGTAATAATTCTTCGCGATATGGTGGTGGGGTAGTTTATCAGACTAACAGCGGTAATTTAAATATATCGAATAGCGCATTTCAGAATAACAGTGTGACGCGTAGTAATGGCGGTGTAATTTATAATCAGTACAGAACGACAGCAAATATAGATGGGAGTTATTTTCAAGAAAATTCTGCAAGTAATTATGGTGGGGTAGTATTCAATGATGGGAATTTAACAGTTGCGGATAGTGTTTTTAGTTCTAATACTGCGGCAAGCGGTGCGGCTATATATAATTCAAATACAGTCACAATGAATAATGTGTCTTTCATAGATAACATAGGTACAGAAAGCGTAGGTGCAGTTTATACAACAGGTATGATGAATATTAATGGCGGTACATTTGAAAATAATAAAGGTGAAGTAGGAGGTGCAATAGGTGTTTATGGAATTGTTGGGGATGGTTTATATACTGTTGTAAAAGATTCTACATTTACGGGTAATAGCGCAACATATGGTGGGGCGCTTTATAACTGGGACGATGCGTATATAATAGATAGTAGTTTTACAAATAATAGTGCCACAGATGGTGGTGGTGCAATTTTTAATTTAAATGCATTGTTTTTAATTGCACAGAATTCGGATATGGAATTTTCAGGTAATACTTCTTCTGGCGAGTCTAATGCGATATATACTTCAGAAATGTTAGGTTTAAATGCGGCAACAGATTATCAGATTGTTTTCAATGACAAGATAACGGGTTCTGGTTCAATAGTAATAAATAATCCATATACGTTGGAAGAAAGTGTTATGCCGACTGGTGGAACAGTATTGCTTAATGAAGATATGAGTGGTTTTAGCGGTGATGTAACAATAGCATCAGGAACAGTTCTGGTTAGTGATAGCGGTAAATTTTTTTGGGCAACCGATTTGCAGGTAACAGGTGGGGTTTTAGATTTAGGAACTACGAATACCACAGTAAATACTGCAACATTTAGTTCTGAATCTACATTAAAATTAAATATTCAAGATGCAGATAATTACGGGTATTTAACAGCAGATACATTTACAATATCTGATGGTGCCTCGTTAAGCGCTGTTTTAGGAACAGATGCAATGCAAGGCAGGCAAAATTTGCAAGTGCAGTTGCTACGTAGTTCTGCGGAGATATCAGATAATTTTCTGCCTGATATAGATAATAATATTTATGCTTTTATAAAACTAGGAAACGGTTGGTATGAAGTACTGCAAGAAAGTACGTTTCTTGATGTGATAAGAACATCTGGTGGTTCTATAAATAACGAAAATACCGCGATTAGTTGGCAAAATTTACCTGCAGGTCAAGGAGAGGTATCGTATCAGGTTTATGAACTTCTTGATGAGTTAGTTCAAACAAATGCAGTCGGTTATATAAAAGCATTAACTGCCTTGGCGCCCACGCCAGCCCCATTAATGCAAATATTAGGTGCGTCTTATGTTGATAAATTTGATAATTTGCTTTCTATAGATTCGCGCCACGAAACACGATTAGGTAAAGGAAGATTGTGGGGTGCTGCGTCGGGTGGTGGCGGAAGATTAAAAGAAAGCGATAATTATGCAAACTTTGATATATACGGTTATGGTTTGGGATTGGGGGCAGAGATAGAAATAAGCGATTGGATATTGGGTGTGGCATACACATATCAGTATGACAGATTGAAAAGTTGGGCAAGAACTATACATGCACCGACTAATGGTGGTGGTATATATACTAAATATAATAACGGGCGTTTTATTTGGAATAATTCTGCAAGTTTTTTCTATAGTGATTTAAGTGAAACTAAAAATGTCGCAGGTTTTCAGTTATACGATGATATAAATGTTTATACAACAAGTGTTCAGTCTGATGTTGGTTATGAAGTACCTGTTTATGATATGCTTTTTATTCCGAATATTGGTGTAAGATATACGTTTATGCATAGGAATAATTCTTCGGATACAGCAGGGCAAGAATTGTCTTCTGTGGATTTAAATTTCGTAACGTCGTATGCAAAACTTTCTGCGGAATATGAAATGTTGTATTCTAATGGTTTTAGTTTGACGCCTGAAATAGAATTTGGTGGGGCTTATGATTGGCATGCAGATATGGATGATTTAATTGTTGAAATAGGTGGAAATAAATATTCTATTTCTTCTGAACGGTTGCCCAGATGGCAGATGACGGCAGGTATAAAACTAAAAATGGGGTTCGGAAGTTTATATAATTTATCAATAGGGGCCGATTTTAAATTTAGGGATGGGTATAGTAATTATACAGGGATGATAAAAGGCAGCGTACGTTTTTAATATATGTAAAAACAGAACCGTCGACAATTGCTTGTCGACGGCTGCTCCCTTCCTTCTGGTTTCCCAGAAACTTTGTGCATGCTCTGTTTTCTACCGCGCTTATGCGGGAATCAGGCAGCTTTTGCAATTTTTTGTGCAGATTCTTTGTCTGCTGCGTCCATAATCTTTTTTGCCTCTGCAAAGACCATTTCTTTTACGCGCAGTGCCAAAGTTTTTGTTTCCAAACTTTCTGCAGCGACATCAAAATTATCTGTGCGAATTTGTAATGATACATAAGCACCGACCAAAGAAGTGCGTGGCAAATCTTCAATAGAACGTGGTGCGTTATTTTTGCCTATTTGTAGTTCATCTGCCAATGAAATTATTTGACGGTCTTCGTTGACCCAAACTGTTGTTGTTAAAACTTGATTCAGAGCAATCATGATTTCTTTAATGTTTTTTGACATGCGCGGTTCCCTCCTTTCTGGGTCTTTGTTAAAAAAATTTTTATTTATATTGTATATACATAGTGTATTTACAAAAATAAGTAAAACTTTTATTTTTTTTGATTTATTTTTTCGCAGAAATCCAGGTTTTTAGCGGTTTTCTAAGAAAAAATATTCTTTTCTCCTTGTCTATACCTAAATCTTAGAACAAAAACGAATCGCAGGTCAAGAGGAAAATGTATTTATTTTAAATTTATTTAAAAAAAGTTAAATTTTATTTGTAAAACCATAAAATCCCATAAAATAATTATAAATTGTCATTGACAACCATAAAATGGCGTGCTAAATTTTGTTCGAAGTCGGAAAGGGGAACGGGCAGATGCCCAAAAACAAAGACCGTAAAAATGTCATTGTTTCTCTCATCTTATGAAAATCGTTTGGATACCAAGGGGCGTATATCTGTACCTGCCTCCTTTCGGGCTTCTGTTGCAAATGAAAGATTTGCCGGTGTTGTTTTGTATCGTTCTTTTACAAATAATTGTATCGAAGGCTTGTCCATGTCGCGTATGGAGCAATTAGCAGCCGCCACTGATAAAATGGGTGTTTTTGATAGTGAATTAGATGACTTGTCGGCTATGCTGTTTGCAGATGCTCGGCCTTTATCTTTTGATGTGACTGGGCGTATTGTTATTCCTGCGGATTTATTAAAGCATGCAGGTATCAAGGATACTGCTGTTTTTGTTGGGCGTGGTAACAGTTTTCAGATATGGAATCCAGAGGCATTTAAAAAAGCACAAGAAAAATCTTTAAATAATTTGCGTTCTGTGCGTCCAAATTTGATTCTTTCTTAAAGTTAAAATATATATTTTGTAAACTTTTGTGAATTTTTCTGCTTTTGTCATTTGCAGGTACTGATTTTTTGAAGAAAGTTTTTTATATTATTATAATAAAAAAACCGCCAATGGCGGTTTTTTGATATTTTTTTTAGTTGCCTGTTCCGAACATATCTTCAACCCATTTTTTCAAGGTTTCGTTAGAACTTGCATCTGCATTTCCATTAACACTCATACAAGAAGTTATAACAGATTTACATGCGTTAATGGCGATATTGTTCTTTGTTGAGCCGCTTGCTGCATCTGCGTCATAGTTGTTCTGAGCCAAGCAGGATGATACATCCATGATGCAACTTTCAGCGTATTCAGACAGAACTTCATCTTGAGCAGACTTGATTTGAATCAATGTGCGGTTCAAGAATTCTTTAATTACATTATTTGTTGGATTGTACTTCAAATTCTGACCTGTACCAGTATATGTGACATCCTGGCATTTGTTCAAAACAGACATACACATACCGTAATTCTTGCCGTCTTTGTCATCGTGGTAACCGATTTTATTTTGCAAGAATTCTGACATTAATACAGATGGTAACTGGGCGGATGTTGTTGTGACTGTTTTTTCGATATAGTCACTTAATGTGCCAGAATCGACATCTGTACCCCAAGCGTTTTTATTTGTTTCATAAACCCAAGTTTTATAAAGGGCACCATCTTCTATGTCGTTAGGCATACCTGGTTGGCTGCCAACAACGACTTCACCGTTTACGATATATTTCCCGGTTGGGTCAAGGCAGTTTTCGTAATCGTCACCGCAGACAAAGTCGTCTTGCATGCATGAATCCAAGGCGTTTATGCAACCGCGTAGGTCGTAAGAATTTTTCTGCTGTGCAACCAAAAGACGTGCTTTTTGCAGTACACTTTTTGCGTTTCTTACAGTTGCGGCCATTTGGTCATTAGAATCTGTTAGGCTGCGTTCATAAACGATACATTGTTTATCTATTTCTAAATCATAAGCGTTTGTAATAATAGATGTGTCTACGCCTTGTGCAGCGCAACTGTTTAATACAGATGCTTTGCAGCGTGCGGCAGCAGTTTTATATAATTGTTCGCCACGTTGGTTGCTTATACTTTCTGTAGAGGTACCAAGCAAAGAACTTAAATTAAATCCGGTGCTGTCAATTGTAAAGTCTAGTAACCCAGATAAATCCAAACTTAACCCGCTAGAAGTAGAAGCAGAACCTGATTGTACATCTATAATCATTCCCTTAATTTTATCAAGGTCATTTTTCAACTGAGTATTATCAGTAGTTTGTTGCATTTCTAATTCTGCTTCGGTCTGTGTAAACAGGGTTTCTACTTCGTCTGCAGTCAGACCGATGTATTGAATTTTCTGTGCGACATCTTGCAATTCTTCTGTTGCCTGTTTCAGTGCTTCTTCTGTTTCTGCGTAATTTTTTAAGTTTGCGCTACAGCTAC
Organism: uncultured Alphaproteobacteria bacterium; assembly: GCA_944389265.1. Lineage (GTDB taxonomy): Bacteria > Pseudomonadota > Alphaproteobacteria > Rs-D84 > Rs-D84 > Enterousia. The sequence goes on along the minus strand of CALXLS010000001.1, from coordinate 160,211 downwards.
AACGACCTTGGTTGTCGTCTAATACATTACAGAAATTATCCATACAGGAAGTATACTGGGCTTTACAGAAATCTGTTAATTGTGCAAGTTCATCCAATGACATGCTTGATGAAGATGATGAAGTTTCAGAAGATGTCGTTGTTGAAGTTGTACCGACGCGAATTGTTGGAACTCTTGCCCTTACGGAAGCAGAACTGGATGCAGTGCTTGTGTATAAAGGAACTGTAACAGTATCTGTTTGTACAATAGATGCACGTGCTGTATTTGCGTTCGAAGTTTGTGATGTTTTTCTTGCTGTTACACCTGGTGTTTGATTTGTTGTGCGTGCAGTTGTGGACGGACGGCTGCTTGTAGCAGTTGTCGTGTTACGAGATGGTACTGCACGTGATGCTGATGTTGTTGCAGCACGAGTTGTCACAACGCGTGCAGGTGTAGAATTTGTATTTCGTGTAGCAACATTTCTGGCTGAATTTGTTGTGGAAGTTGTAACTGCGCGTGATGCGGCAGCACGCCCTGTTGCATTACGTGGGCTTACTGCAGTAGGAACAACAGGTGTTACTACCTTTGTTTCTTCTTCTTGTTCTGTTTCAACTTCTTCTTCGGCGGCAACAGGGTCGGCATATTCATCAGCATATTCCATGATTTCTTCATAGTAATATGCAGGCGCAACTTCTGCAAAAGCCGGTAAGACCAACAGACTACTTAATACTGCAATAAATCTTTTCATATCGAAAACTTCCCTTCTATTACATTTAATTTTATCACATTCGCTAAAATCTCGCAAACAAAAAATAGACAAAAAACGTATGTTTTATATATTTTTTATCCTATTTTAAATCGGATACGTTTTTTTGCCATTGCCAAGCGGATTTTAGTGTGTCTTCCAAGCTTCTTTTTGCTTTCCAACCGAGTTTTTGGTTTGCTAAATTGGCATTTGCCCACAGTTCTGGAACGTCACCGGGGCGACGCTCTGCGATAATGTAATTAAGTTTTATGTTATTTGCGGATTCAAATGCTTTGATTAGTTCTATTACAGATAGACCACGACCTGTACCAAGGTTAAAAGTTTCTATGCCTGGTTTGTTTTTTATCATATATTGTATTGCAGCAATATGTGCATCGGCCACATCGTTTACATCGATGTAGTCGCGTATGCAGTAACCGTCTGGTGTAGAATAGTCGTTACCAAAAATACTTAATTTATCTCTTATGCCCGCGGCAGTTTGTGTTATATATGGCATAAGATTATTAGGAATACCATTTGGCAGTTCGCCTATTTTCCCTGAAGGATGCGCACCTATGGGGTTAAAATATCTGAGTAGTGTTGCATTAAGTTCTGGGTGGGCACGAATTGTATCTTTTATTATGTTTTCTCCCATCACTTTTGTTGCGCCATAAGGTGATGTTGCTGGTTGTAGAGGGGTTTGTTCGGTGACGGGTAGTTTTTCTGGTTCGCCATATACGCACGCAGAAGAAGAAAATACTAGATTAGGAATTTTGAATTCTATCATGCTTTCCAATACATTTAACAAAGAATTTATGTTGTTTTTATAGTATTTTATCGGTTGGGCTACAGATTCACCGACTGCTTTTAAAGCCGCAAAATGTATAACACCCACAGCATCATTATTTTTTGCAAAAATATCTTTCATAGAAATGGGGTTTGTGCAATCTACTTTTTCAAACTGCGGTTTGAAGCCCGTAATTTCAGAAATTCTGGTTAAAACATTTTCTTGAGAGTTTATTAAATTGTCAATTATTACAACTTCGAATCCGGCTTGTTGCAGCGCAACGGCTGTATGAGAACCTATATAACCACATCCGCCGGTTATTATTATTTTGCTTTTTGACATATTTTCTCCTTTGTAAGATTATTATACTAAAAAAGAGTGCTTTAAAGGGATTTTTTCGGATTGTTAAGTTTTTTAATGAATTTAACTTGTAAAATTGATTTCAGATATACTATAATCGTAGCCAAAAGGGTTAAAAAATTGTCTTGGTTGAAGAGGGTTTCTTTATTTGTTTTTACTTTACCGTTGATGGGGTGCACGACGGTTCCTACGACTATGCAGGATGAAAGATTGCAGAATTATGTTCCCAAGGTGACAAAGGCAGATTTTAATTATAACCCTATGCAAACACCAATAGCAAAATGTTATAAAAAAGAGTTAAAAAGTGGGGAAGATATAAGTGGGGCGACTTTAATAGAAGACGGGTTGTCTGCTTTTGTTATAAGGGCTGCGTTCGCACGTATGGCGACAAAGACCATTGATTTACAAACATATATTTATAGTAATGATTTTTCTTCCAAGGTATTAATTGGTGAATTGAAAAAAGCGGCAGATAGGGGTGTAAAGGTTCGTATTTTACTTGATGATTACGGAACAAAATCGGACATAGTAGATGTCATGTTGTTAAACCAACATCCTAATATAGAAGTGAAAGTTTTTAATACAGTTTCTAATCGCTCAAAATTATTGTATTATCCCCAGTTTCTGTTGGACTTCAATCGTTTGAATTCAAGGATGCACAATAAATTATTTATTGTGGATAATATCGCTTATATTACTGGTGGTAGAAATGTAGGAAGCAATTATTTTTATCCTGAAACTGCGTCAAACTTTTCTGATACAGACGTATTGTTTATAGGGGATATGACAAAATATGCAACTGCAAGTTTTGATGATTATTGGAATTATCATTTATCTATTCCTGCGTCTGTTTTCCCAAAGGCAAAATCTAAAAAAGCACTGAAGAAGTTAGAAAAAAAATTCAAGGAAATAGAAAAGAAAAGTCAAGAAGATATAAAACAATATAACAAAATAATATCACTTGTTCAACGTGAGTATGAGAAAAAGAATTTTGATTTTAGTTGGGGAAGGGGGAAGTTTTTAGCAGACCCACCGTCCAAGGTTGAAATGTCCATGGCAGAAAAAGAGGAATATAACGGTGATATAATCAAGGCCTTGCAACATTTGTGGAAGGAAACGAATGATTCTGTATATATGTCCGCAGCGTACTTTGTGCCAGGACAGGGCGGATTGGAACATATGTTGCACGAGGAAAAGTCTGGTGTTCATATGACAATAGTGACAAACTCTTTGGCTTCTACAAATGCACCGACTGTTTATGCGAAATGGGAAAAATATAGAAAGAAACTTATAGAATCTGGCGCAGAAGTTTATGAATTTATGTTGTCTGCAGAAAATTTGCGTGGCAAAGAGCATGATAGGGAACGTCATCAGTCGAGTTTTTCTGTTTTGCATAGTAAAACGATAGTTTTTGATGATGATATATCTTGGATAGGTAGTTTTAATTTGGATCCACGAAGCGCATATTATAACACAGAAAATGTAGCGATATTTGAAAGTAAAGAATTTGCAGATAAGTTGCGTGAAATGATTATCAGGGATACAAAAACCTCATGGCGTGTGACAATGGAAGACGGTGAACCTGTTTGGACTGGCAGCAGACCTGGTGATAAAAAACCGCGTGTATATCATAAATCGCCAGATACAACAATATTCAGACGTATATGGAAAAATATCACAAATCTTGTTCCAGAGAAGTTTGTATGATGTAAATTTTGTTGACAAAAATACTTTGTGTGATATTTTTGTCTATATGAAAGATGAAGTAATAAAAATTTCTGAACTGGGGCAAAATGAAGCAAAAGAGCCATTGTTTAAAACTTTATACAATGGGTTTATGGATTTATTTTCCAAAAAGCGTTTTGTAAAAAAGTGGAATTTGGCACCTGTTGATATAAGGCTTCGTTGCACAAATAAGTGTGACGAGAATTGCGCGCATTGTTTTGAGTGTAGTGGCCCAAATCAGGCTTTGAATTATATATCTGTTGAAGATGCGAAATATTATTTAAATTCTTTTTCTAGATTAAAAACTGTTTATATGACAGGTGGTGAATGGTCTTTGATATATGATGTGGAACCGCATTATATGTTAAAATTATTTAAAGAATTTGATATATCAAAGACAGATGTGTATTGTTTGCAGACTAATTGCAGATGGGTGTTAGGTCCGAAAAAAGAAGAGATATTAGGTGATTTGTTGCAGATTCAAAACGGACTTGCTGAAAAAGGAAAGCAATTAAGGTTAAGTACATCAATTGATAGATATCATTCACCAAAAATTGCAGATTGTGTAAAAGAATTAATATCCTGTATTGCAAGTGATAAAAGATTTGATGCAACTAAAATTGTAATTATGTCTGCTTGCATAGATTCAGGTATGGCAAAGGAAAAAGTTTTATTGCCAGATTTCTTTAAATCTCGTGGTGTGACATTAAAATTTGAACCTCAGAATATGCTGTTTTCTCCGTATTTCTATGTTTGTTATGCAAATGATGTAAGAATTGTCGTTCATGAAGAAGGGCCGACAATGCGAATTGGCAGGGCGGCACAAAATAAATTTGGATATAAAATATTTTATCCGTCTATGCAGTGTGGTGGGCTTACAAAAGACACTCTTTGTATGGAATTATCTATGCAAGAAGATGGTATGATGAAATGGCATAGTTATTATGATTGGAATATTATGACGCCATATAAAGATAAAAACGGTAAAAATAAACCTATTGTGCAGATAAAATCAGAATTGATAAACGCTGCATGGAAAAAAGAATTTAAAGAAAATATGAAAGAATTTATGCTTTTTAGTATACCTGTTTATGGAGTATTGCGTCGCATAAAAATAAATAAAGAAATAGAAAAGTCTTATTTAGAAAACAAGAAAAAAGTAGTAATACGATTACAGAAAGTTGATGAATTTTCTAAATAAAAAACTCCTCGGTCTATAAAGTTTTTTCCCAAGGAGTTTTTTAACGAGATTTAATCCCCAAACACTGTATTTAATTGAGTGTTTACTCTATAAAATGTTGTGCATTTGGATACATCTTTTAATCTGCGTGCCCCGATGTATGTCATATAAGAACGAAGCCCACCAAGAATATCTTGGTTCATTTTGTCTATCGAACCTTTTAACGGAACTTCAACAACACGACCTTCACTTGCACGATATTTGGGCATGCCATGATAATGTTTGTTCTGTGCATATTCAGATGACATTCCATAGAAAACTTTGAACTTTTTTATTTCTAATATTGGTTTTCCTGTTTCTGGATCGATTTGGTTTGTTTGAAAAGTTTTTTCAATTATATCGCCTGCTGCTTCTTCACAACCTGCGTAAAATCCACCCATCATAACAAAGTCTGCACCTGCACCGAATGCTTTGCATATATCGCCAATATATACTACGCCTCCATCACTGCAAATTGCGCCGCCGATTCCATGTGCGGTATCAGCACATTCAAAGATTGTTGATAATTGTGGACGACCGACACCAGTAATTCTGCGGGTGATACAAGCACTTCCACTGCCGATTCCACATTTAACTATATCTGCACCGGAAAGAATCAGGTCTTCTACAAGTTCTGCAGTAACGGCGTTCCCGACCATTAATAAAATATCTGGGAATTTATTACGCATTTTAACGACTAATTCTTTTACGCGTGGGACATAAGCATTTGGAACATCAATACAAATATTTCTGCATTTATCAGGATATTCTGTAAGTATTTTTTCTATTTTTTCATAGTCTTCATCGCGCAGCCCCATAGAAAGAAACACATAATCACGACAATCATTTTCTGTTATAAATTTAATAAGTTCTTCAATAGGGTAGTGTTTATGCAGGCAGCAGAACATTTTATTTTGCATCATGTGTTTTGCGATTTCGAATGTTCCGACGGTTGCCATGTTAGAAGTAATAATACCTGTGCCAGAAATTTTACGTGGACACCATTTAAATTTGTATTCGCGAATAATATCAACTTCTGAACGAGAGTTAATAAAAGAACGCTTTGGTTTAACCAAGACATCTTTAAAGTCCAATTCTGTTTGTTCGTATATCTTCATTTTTTATCCTTAACCTTTTACAATGAATTTTAGAACTAAAAATAAGGTCGTTCAACAAATAAAAAAGGCCGGTAAAAGCCGGCTTTTAATGATGTGCGATTATATGTAAAACTATACTTATAACAAATATTGCGGTTATTATTCCCAGAATAATTTTTTGTGTCTTATGAGCACCTTTTTCGTGACAATGTTCACATTCGCACTTGCAGTCACGCAGTACAAGGTACCAAGATAAAACCAGCATTCCAGCAGAGAATACAAATAACCAAGGTTCAAACCAGTGAGGTATAAATTCTGCATGTGCAAATTCTGGTGCGAAAAGAGATACTACGGATAAAACTATTGGCAATACGCAGCAGAAAAGATGCGGCAGTATGCTTGCGATGATTCCTATTTTTATTGCTTTGTTTTTCATGAAGAAATCTTTTGTTTTTTGGTATCCCCAACAGGAATCGAACCTGTATCAAAGGTTTAGGAAACCTCTATTCTATCCAGTTGAACTATGGGGACAGTGAACTATATTTTATTCATAGATTTTAATATTGCAAGTTGTAATCTCGGCTTGTATAATACCCCAGATAAAAAAGGAAGGTGTATGGGAAGCAGACTTATCGGGTATGGGTCTTATTTGCCTGAAAGGGTTATGACCAATCAAGATTTTGAAAAAATAATGGACACTTCTGACGAGTGGATTGTTCAGCGTACGGGTATGCATGAACGTCATTTTGCACGTGATGATGAAACAGTTGCGGACATGGCTACTATCGCTGCACGACGTGCACTAGATAATGCGGGTCTTACAATAAATGACATTGATTTGATAATTGTTGCGACTACAACACCGGAACTAGATTTCCCATCAGTTGGTGTGCAAGTTTGTGGACGCTTAGGTGCGACAAATAATGCGCCTGCATTTGATGTTCGGGGGGCTTGTACTGGGTATATTTATGCTTTGCATTGTGCGCGTGCATTTTTTACAGCGGGTATGCATCATCGAATAATGATTATCGGTGCAGAAAAAATGACAAGGTTTATTGACTGGCAAGATAGAAGTACAGCGGTATTATTTGGTGATGGGGCAGGTGCATTGATATTTGAACATTCCACATCAAGTTACTCTGGTATAATAGATACCGTTGTTATGTCAGATGGTAAAGAATTTGATATGTTGCATGGTTCACCAGATCATCATATTATAATGAATGGACCAGAAACATATAAGAAGGCAGTGACATTAATGCCAGAGGCAGCAAATTATATAATGGAACATGCTGGTATTACCGCAGATAATGTTGATTGGATTATTCCGCATCAAGCAAATTTGCGTATAATTCAAAGTGGTGCGGAAAGGTTGGGATTCCCATTAGAAAAGATTTTGGTAACTGTCGATAGGCATGCAAATACAAGTGGTGCTTCTGGGGTTTTGGCTTTATCATATGCATTTGATAACGGTATAATAAAGAAAGGTCAATTAATATTGTATCCTGCGTTTGGTAGTGGGTTGACATGGGGTGCGGCTTTAATAAGGGTGTAAGAAATGGCAACAATAACAAGAAGTGATTTTGCAAATCGATTACGCGAACGTTTTGGTTTGACGACTGCGGACGCATATAAATTAGTTGATATAGTTTTTGATGAAATTCGTGAATCGTTAATTCATGGTGAAGAAGTTAAATTCGCCGGCTTTGGAAGTTTTAAGATTTTAACCAAGGCACAAAGAATGGGACGTAATCCTAAAACAGGTGAACCTGCGGTAATTAGTGCGCGCAGGGTAGCGTCGTTCAGACCAAGTAACGAATTTAGAAAGCGCGTTGCAGAACAATAAAAAACACCGGTATTTACCGGTGTTTTTTATTAGCGACAAGATTTATTTTTTTGTGGGCTTGTGATGAAATAAAAAAACCGGCATTTGCCGGCTTTTTTACCATAAGGTTATACGATTTTCTGGTGCTACATATAACTTTGCATCTGGCTGTATATTAAATGCTTCGTACCATGCGCTTATATGTGGTAATATTCCATTAACGCGCCATTTGCCCAGCGAATGTTCGTCCATTTTTGTCAGGCGCAGCACTTCTTCGTCGCGCATATTTTGTGCCCAAGCACCGGCATATGCGATAAAGAATCTTTGGTCTGCGCTAAGTCCTTCTACTTCATTGGTCTGTACACCGAAGTTTTTATATGCAGTAAAGGATATTGTGACACCACCATAGTCAGCCAAATTTTCGCCCAGTGTGAATTCGCCGTTTGCATGTATGCCTGGTGCAATCTCTATTTTGTTGAAAAATTCTTTCAAGACATTTGCACGTACCTCAAAACCGCGCGCGTCATCTGCAGTCCACCAGTCTTTCAAATTTCCGTCTTTATCAAATTGACGACCAGAATCATCGAAACCGTGGGTCATTTCATGCCCGATTACGCTTCCAATTGCACCGTAGTTGAATGCGTCATCTGCAGACATATCAAAGAAAGGCGGTTGCAGAATCCCGGCAGGAAAGCAAATCTCGTTTGTAGATGGGTCATAATAAGCATTTATTTCATGTGCGTTCATATACCAGATTGTTGGGTCTTTCTTTTTACCAATTTTATCCAACCAAAAGGCGTCTTCGAACTTGGAAACATTTACCATATTATCCCATAACGATTTGTCTGCACTTATTTCTAGTTTAGAATAATCGCGCCATTTATCTGGATATCCAATTTTTGCTTTAAATGTATCAAGTTTTTCTAATGCTTTTTCTTTTGTTTCTTTTGACATCCAATCAAGGTTTTTAATTCTGATTGCATATGCGCGTTGTAGATTTTTAACTAATTGTTGCATACGTTCTTTGGCATCTGCAGAAAAATATTTATCAACATACAGATGACCTATTTCTTCGCCTAATGAAGAATCAAGCATTCCAACCGCACGTTTCCAACGTGGTTTAGGTTCTTTCTGACCTGCCATTGTACGATTGTAAAAGTCAAAAGATATATCATAAGAAGTGTTGTCCAACAAAGTATCTGCACTGCTTATAATACGATACTTCAAATAAGTTTTAATTAGTTCTAAATCTGTATCGTTTATTATAGCAATAGATTCAGCAATTGCTTCTGGTTGATTTATGTTTATATATTCTGCTGCGCTGGCACCACGAGTTTGCAGGTATTTATCCCAGTCAAAGTTTTTGAATTGTTCTTTTACTTCTGCAACAGACATTTTGTGATAGTTTGCATGTGGGTCGCGCAGTTTTTCTTTTGGATAGAAAGACTTTGCCATACGTTCTTCTAAATTATATAAAGCGTCTACGTCAACAGATACGCCAAAGTTCTGCATTTGTTTTGCAATAAATTCTTTATACTTTTTTCTAATTTCTACTGTTTTATCATCTGTGTCGAAATAATAGTCACGAGATAACCCAAGACCACCTTGCCCAATATTGTATAAATAGTATTCGCTGTTTTTTTCATCTAATGCGACACCGTCACCCCAGAATGCAGAAGAAAAAGTATGCATTTTACCAAGGTATTCTGGTAATTGTTCTTTCGTTTTGATTTCGTCTATTTCAGCAAGATAAGGTTGAACAGGCGTTGTTTTGTCTGTATTAAGTTTGTCTTCGTTCATCACGATTTTGTATAGTGTTCCGATTTTCCCGTTGTCGGTTTCTGCAATTTCACGGACGCGTTTTAGATTGGTTTCGTTTAAGATTTCAAATGCACCATATCGTGTGTAATCATCTGGAATAGGATTTGCTTTGCGCCAACCAAGAGTTGCATAATCAAAAAAGTTATCACCAGGTTTTACAGATAAGTCCATGTTTTCTAATTTTATTCCGGCATTCATAGTTTTCTCCTTTTGTGTGATAACGAAATAAGCGATTGTCACAGCGATTGCCACTGCAATTATTCCGATTATGTTTAATAGTTTGTTTTGCATTTTTTTACCTCGTCAAGTTTATCAACAAATCGTCCAAAATCAACATGCCTTTTTCTGTAGCAGCAAGTCTATTTTGTGAAGTCACTTTTAATAATTCTGGGTTATCGTTTACGAAATCAAAGTTTATAATTTTTTCTGTATCTGAATCAAGTTTTATACCACGAACTTGACGAAGCCCAGTGATTAATTTTTCTATTGCGCGTACTTGATTAGAAATTTTTTCGAATTTTTGCTGGTTTCCCATTTGTTCGTACCAAACATCATTTATTAAAATTCTGCCTGCTGCACCTTGCCCTATACCTATATAAGGTTCGCCGTCCCAAACATTTTGATTATGGCGGCATTCTTGACCTGGGGTGGCATAATTAGAAACCTCATAACGCGGCATGTTAAGATTTTCAGAAATTGCCGTGTACATTTCTGCCATTTCTTCGTTGCTAGGCATTTGTAAACTAATTTTGCCAAACGGTGTGTCAGGTTCGATGGTTAACTCGTACATAGAACAATGTGCTAAGCCCAATGAATTAATATCTTTGCAGATGTTTATAATGTCTTGATGTGTTTCGTGTGGCAAGCCGTAAATGAAATCCGCGGAAACGCGCAAGCCTAAATTTTGTGCGTCATTTAATAAGGTTATTGCTTGCTTTGCATTATGAATTCTGCCCAAGAATTTTAGGTTGTCATCATTTAGAGATTGTATACCTATGGATAATCTATTAATGCCTGCTTTTACGAAGTCTGATAATTTATTTTTATCTAGTGTTCCAGGGTTAGATTCCAATGTAATTTCGTATTGATTATCTAAATCAAAACAAGATTTAATTGTATTGATTATATTTTCAAATGTTTTAATCGGCATCAATGACGGTGTGCCACCACCAAAGAATATGGTAGGAATAAAAATTTTGCCAAGTTTTTGAGACCAGAATTTTATTTCTTTTAAAATACTTTCTTCATATTTGTTCCAGTCTGGTTCAGCACAAGCGCGAGAAAAAAATGCGCAATAATTGCACTTAGATAAGCAAAAAGGTACATGAATATATATATTATGAGGTTTTATCATCGGGAATATTCTAAACAAAAAATAACTAAAATCCAGTAGATGATTGTAAGGAAAGAAAAATACTTTTTATGCTTTTTTTTTTATGATATAATACATATAATAATTGCAGGAATGAGAGTGCGTTTAGTTTCTTTTATTAGTATGGTAATGGTATCGTTTGCGGCGTACGCGTCAAACGAAGGTGTGCCTTCATACTATCAGACAGATACAAATAATACTGTAAATCGTGCGGCATATGGTCAATATCAGGAACAAGGTTATACAAAATATGTTGGGCAATCTGGGAACAAACAGGTTGTTGGCAGTCGCTCTTATTCTTATCAGGTTCCGCGTCCGACTACACCGCAAATAGCAGGAACTATGACGACCAACGGTATTGCAATTCCTGTATCAGAAGAACCTGCTACGACAATTTACGCTAAATACGCCAGACGTTTTGCTGATTTTCAATTTGAAACAGGTGTAAATTCCGTCTTGGAATGGGATGATATGGTGTTTAATGAAATTGGTGTTGGTGCACAGCACAATTTCAGTCTGCGTAATTTTGATATGTTTGCATACGGTGAATACAGCATGGGCTTTATGTCGCATGGCGGTTTGTCTATGGATTATGACTTAAAACCGTATGACGAAGCAGACCCATCTTATGGTATATTTACAATTTCAGTTGGTGACCAGACGGGAAAGACAAATCATTTTAAGTTGGGTATCGGTGCTCATCATGTTTGGGATATAGGAGGTTGGAAGTTATCGCCGTCATTTGGTTATGAAATTTTCAATCATAATTTAGAAATGTCGGATCATTTATATCCAAATCCTGGAATCTTTTTGCCTTTAATGACAAATATGGGCGACTATGTTTATGGTGACGTTTATGGTAATTATTATGCGTTGCCAATTAATGTAGAGGCACCAGAAGACTGGTATCAAGTATGTATGTCTCCAGAAGACATAAAGTTGGTTCAGGCACCTGCTGGTGGGGCCTTGGTGGATTTAGGTACTTCACTTGTGACAGGTGATTATGATCCGGCAATGGGGACAGTTCCTTGGGGTGTTGATTCGAATGAGTGTGTGATTATCGGTGGTGATGGTCCGATATTAGTTGAAGGTACAACGCATATTTATAATACCACATGGAGTGGTTTTTATGTGGGATTGGAAATAGAAAAGCAAATGACATTGAAAGATAATTTGCGTTTTTATGTACAATTTGGGTTACCAAAGTATTCATCAGAAGGTATATGGCCAAACAGAACAGATTGGCAGCAGAACCCAAGTTTTATAGATGAAGGTAGTAATGATGCATATTCATATTCTGCCGAAATGGAGTATAATTATAAATTATCAGACCGTATGCAGTTGGCGATAAAGGTTGATACAAATTATTATTATGTAGGGAAAATCGGTGGCGAGTTGTATTTAGCAGAATACACAAGTTACGTTTTAGATGAAAATGGCATGTATGTATTGGACGATAATGGGTTGCCGATTTTAGAAACGGTGCCTGCAAGTACGCAGTACATCAGTAATCAATTAAATCATGCTGCATGGCAATCATTTGGTTTGCATGTAGGTATAAAATACGCGTTTTAAAGGTGTCCTTATGACTATAAGAAAAGTTATTGCACGCCTTTGTGGCGTTGCGTTGTTGTCTTTTATGCCGTTATCTGCACAAGCAGATAGAGGGGTTTTTGATATAGACCGTTGGTATGCGATTATTGATAGTGTGCGAGTAAAAGCGGCTGCACAGCATATTTCGAAAGATACTATAAACGCTACTTTGCGTTCTCCGGCGTTTATACCATCAATAGTAAAAAGTGATAGAAATCAATCAGAATTTAAATTGACATTAGATGGTTATCTGGCTCGAACGGTAAGTTCTACAAGAATTGTAGAAGGTCATAAAATGCGTGAGACTTATCCGACGATGTTATCCCGGGTAGAGCAGAAATATGGTGTGCAACCTCATGTAATTTTAGCCTTTTGGGGATTAGAGTCCAACTATGGGAAGTATAAGGCAGCACATAAACTAACAGATGCTTTTATGACATTGATGTATGAGGGTAGAAGAGAGACTTTTTTTGAGAATCAGTTATTGGCTTTGATGAAAATAGCGGATGACAATGGTTTGGATATAAATGATATTCATGGTAGTTGGGCAGGTGCTATGGGGCATTTTCAGTTTATACCTACTACTTTAAAGCAATATGGGGCTGACGGTAATGGTGACGGTAAAATTGACATAATACATAGTGTTGGTGATGCTATGTTTAGTGCTGGTAATTATTTAAATAAACTTGGTTGGAACCCTAATGAGAGGATAGTACGCAAAGTTATTTTACCAGCAGATTTTGATGTTTCTTTATTAGATGGTAAAACAAAGAAGTCTTTATATGAATGGGCGATGATGGGTGTTATAAACCCAGATGGAACGCCTATTCCGATTACAGATATGACAGCGGGTTTGGTCGCGGATATAAATGTTGTAATTGAAAGAAGGGCAGAAGCCGCTGCGGTTGCGTCTGTAAATGCGGCCAATCCGAATGCAATAGATACAGATGTTGCCCCGCAACCTGTTATAGAGGCATATTTAACATATCCTAATTTTTATCGCATCAAGCGTTGGAACAGTTCAAACTGGTATGCGATTGCTATAGCAACCTTGGCAGATGAATTGAAATAATAAAGCCCAAAAATTGGGCTTTATTTTTGATATGCTATATTTAAAATTAAATCTATAATTTCAGAAGTTGTTTTATCAGAAGAAAAGTTTTTTAAATTCTCTGTTGCTTTTTTTATCATTGTTTCACGAGGTATATCATTATTCCACACTTGTTGTATAAGGTTGGCTAGTTGATTTGCGTCACCTGGGGTAAAAAGTAAGCCAGCCTCGCCGTTCATCAAGATTTCTGCGGGACCATTTTTACAGTCAGATGCGATATTTAATGTCTCGCATGCTGCACTTTCTAAAAGCACCATACCCAGTCCCTCATTTTTGCTGGATAAAATATGTGCGATTGCACCGCGCATATATCCAAAAGGTACAGGTACAGAACCTGTAAAAATAATATTGTCATGACAATCTAAGGTGGCAGCGTACTTTTTAAGTTCTTCTGCTTGTCCACCATTACCGACTATTATAAGTTTTACTTCGGGTTTATTTTCAGATTGCCAAAAAATATTAAATGCTTTGATTATGGTATTTATATCTTTATCTGAGTCGAGTCTTGATACAGTGCAAAAATATTTTTCAGGTAAAGAAGACAATTTTTTAGCAGTTTCTTTTATTGCTTTATAATTTATGGGATTATATATTTGTATTATTTTATTTTTGTACTTTGGGTATTGCGCAGCAAAATCATTTAGAAAACTTTTTGTAATACATACTATTTTGTCATATGTATTAATTCTTTCTATAAGATTATTTTCGTTAAAATAATTTATAGAACCATGAATCCAAGTAATTTTTTTATTTGGTAAAAGTTTCATTAATTTAAAAAAAGCGCAGTTTTTATAGTCAATAATTATGTCACAGTTGGAAAATAAACCGCTGTGAATTGCCGCATGGTTTTTTAGTTTTTTATATATGCTATAAATAATTTTTCTTATGTTTGATAAAGGAAAAAAGTGCATATATTTATGCAGTTTTTCAAATTTTGGTCCCATTGGATATATGGTATATAATTTGATATGAGGATGCTTGTTAAACCAATCTATAAAAAATTGTTCTTGCAGAGGTGTGTGCATTACTACTGTGATGTCAGCATTTTGTTTTTTTGAAATATCGTCAAGAGTCTGTATAAAAACAGATTCGACACCACCTATGACCATATTAGGAATACAAAAACAAACTTTAAAAGATTGCATATAAAAACCTTATGGAATGAAATTATAATAAGGATTTGTGGGGAATATAATAGGAATAGAGTCTTCCACAGGGTCATAAATAAAAATAATTGAAAATGGCTGATTTCTTTGGTAATCTTGAACTTATATTATTATAAAAGGATTTTTTATGGCTATAAAAGTTCGAGATTATGAAGTTAGATTAACTCGTAACAAAGAAGAACGTCGCCAAGTTCGTCAATTGCGTTATAATGTTTTTGTAGAAGAAGAGGGGGCTGGTGCCACCGAAGAGCAGAAAAATCTGCGTGAAGAATATGATTCTTATGACAGATTTGCTGAATATATGGCAGTTTTCCACAATGGAAAAATAGTTGGAACTTACAGAATTATTGACAGAAATGCCGCAGAAAAAATGGGTGGTTTTTATACAGAGTCTGAATTTAATATATCTAAGATAAAAAGGTATTCAGGTAATATTGCAGAAATGTCACGTGCATGTGTTGCGAAAGAGTATCGTGAAAATGCATTGGTAATGCGAATGCTATGGGCAGGTCTGGGTGAATATGTTGTTCGCCGCAAGATAATGATATTATTCGGTGTAGCATCTTGGGTTGGAACAAAACCGGTTGAATCGGCACAAGCGATATCGTATTTGTATTATAATTGTTTGTCACCATTAAATCTGCGGGCAACGGTTTTATCTGAAAACTTTGCCGAAGGTGTTAATCCGAAATTATCGCGTATGAACATTTTACCGCGCGAGTTTATTGATGAAAATGATGCGCGTCATCAGATGACACCATTGATTAAGGGGTATTTGCGGTTAGGGGCAACTTTTGGTAAGGGTGTTTTTATAGATAAGCCTTTTAATTCATATGATGTTTTTGTGATGTTGCAGACGAAGAAGATAGATGCGGCATATCAGAAGCACTTCTTAGGTCGTGAGAATGCATTGGAAGATTTTGATGTTAAAGATGGAAAAATGAAAACATTAGGGAAGATAATGTTGTTCCCGGTGACAGGGTCTTTCAAAGTTGTTCGGGCATTTCTGGAATTCTTATTGCGTGAAGATGCAGCAGATGCAGAATATATAGAAGACTCTAAAGATTCAGAAGATGGTGAAGAATAATGTCAGGTATTCGTAAGCAGAATGTCTTTAATACCATCGGTGCTGCAATAAAGTTTGCGACTTTTTGGTTGTTGGTTGTTTTACAATTGCCAATAATATTTTTATTGCCACGTGGACGAGCTTCTGTTTGGTATATGAAGATATTTATGCGTTTTCTTTTGGTGCTTGCAGGAATAAGAATAACTGTTCATGGTAACTTATCAGAACATAGACCGTTAATGGTTATATCAAATCATATTTCTATTTTTGAAATTGCCACATTTCCAGTTGCGTTTGGTGGAAGTTTTATTGCCAAAAAGGAAATGGAATCATGGCCACTGGTTGGATGGGTTGCTAAAAAATTTGGGGTAATTTTTGTAGACCGACGTCCATCGCATGCCAAGGATGCATTAAAGTTAGTGCAAGAAACAGTATCGAAAGTTCGTTATCCTATGTTTTTGTTTCCTGAAGGAACAACAACTAATGGTGCGTATGTAAAGCCGTTTAAAAGTACATTATTTAATTTTGTTGAAAATTCGGATGTCGTTGTTCAGCCGATGGCTATGCATTATCGGTTTCGTGATGGTACGCCTATCAGTGACGAGGATTTAGCAGAGCATTTTGCATACTTTAATAATTCTAATCAGGATATGGGGCCAACATGTTCACGCGAACGCAGTGCATTTGGTCAGGTCTTTCATATTATGGTTTTAGGTGGTTTTAGGGTAGAGATAACTGTTATGCCCCCACCGCCGTTGGCGGGAATGGATAGAAAGCAGATTGCAGAAACTCTGCACAAAATAGTTTCTGATAAATATATGGAATTAAAAGATAAATAATTAAAAATAAAGAGAATTAAGATTATGAAAACAGCGATAACACCGACGCGTGCGGAAAATTTTAGTGAATGGTATCAAAATTTAATTGTTGCAGCAGATTTGGCAGAAAATTCACCTGTTCGTGGTTGTATGACAATTAAACCTTATGGTTGGGCAATATGGGAATTGATGCGTGACGAAATGGATAAACGTATCAAGGCTTGCGGAGTTCAGAACGCTAACTTTCCTTTATTGATACCTATTGATTTCTTTAATAAAGAAGCAGAACATGTTGCAGGTTTTGCGAAAGAATGTGCGGTTGTGACACATCACCGTTTAAAAATGATAGATGGTAAATTACAACCAGACCCAGATTCTAAATTGACGGAACCATATATTATTCGTCCGACTTCTGAAACAATAATTGGTGACGCGATGTCACGTTGGGTACAAAGTCATCGCGATTTACCATTGAAATTAAATCAGTGGGTAAATGTAATGCGCTGGGAAATGCGCCCAAGATTGTTCTTGCGTACTTCTGAATTTAACTGGCAAGAAGGTCATAACGTTTTTGCTACGCATGAAGAAGCAAATGCGGATGCACGCAAAATGCATAAGATGTATGGGGATTATATGCGTGATGTTTTGGCAATACCTTCTATTATGGGTGAAAAGACACCAGAAGAACGTTTTGCGGGTGCAGACCATACTTATACTGTTGAACAGATTATGCAAGACGGTAAAGCCCTGCAGGCAGGAACGTCGCATGATTTAGGTCAGCATTTCTCTAAATCTTTTGGAATACAGTTCTTGGGTACTGATGGTAAATTGCAACATGCTTGGACAACTTCATGGGGTACATCTACGCGTATGATGGGTGGTTTATTCTTGATACATTCTGATGATGATGGGTTGGTTTTACCGCCAGTTGTTGCACCTTATCAGATTGTAATAATACCAATTGTTCGTGAAGAAAACGCAGACGAATTGGATTCTTTTGCTGAGAAAGTTGGACAACAGTTGCGTGATAATGGAATTAGAGTGCTTGTAGATTCTTCAGATATGCGCGCACCAGATAAAATGTGGAAATGGATAAAACGCGGTGTACCATTACGTGTTGAAATCGGTGGGCGTGAAATGGAATCTGAAACTGTGACAATAACTCGTCGTGATTTAGGTAAAGATTCTAAACGTACAATTTCTGTTGCTGATTTGATAAAAGAAGCGAAAGATATTCTAAATCAGATACAAGTTGATATGTATAATGCGGCAGAAGCACGCAATAAGAAAATGATAAAAAATGTTGCGGATTTGGCGGCATTAGAATCAGCCTTAGAAAATGGTGAGATAGGTTTCTTCCGTATAAAGTATGAACAGACTACAAACAAAGAATTTGACGGTTTGATAGAGAAATATAAAATATCCCGTCGATGCTTAGACGATAAAGACCCGACTTATGTGTTTGTGGCAAAGTCTTATTAATAACTGGGGGAATACCCCAGTTTTTTTTGTTTAAATGGTTATGAAATAAATCCTATGGAATTTGTTTTTTTTGTACCTTATAATGCGACTTATTATTTTTTAGGAAATAAATCTAGGGATAAAAATGAACGATAAAGAAGTGCCAGAAGAAATGCGAATAAATCGCGGGGAAGAGAGTTTTTATATAAACTTAGGAAAAAATATACGTAATGCACGTAATAAATTAGGGCTTTCAATTGAAGATGTCGCAAAAAAAATAGGTGTCAGTGCCATACAATTAGAAAAATATGAAAAAGGTATTTTGGCTATACCTATTTATCATTTTATGCCTTTATTGCAATATATGGGTTTCCCAAAAGAGTTAGAATCTGTAAAATAAAATACCAGCGTTGTGCTATTTTTCTGATATAATATTATCGAGTTATGGAGAGGAAAATATTATGAAAATAGCAATTATAGGTGTCGGCAGTGTTGGTTCTGCAGTTGCGACTGCTGTAAAGAATACAGGATTTGTTCACGAGATTGTATTGTTTGATAGAGATGGTATTCGTGCGCGCGCCGCAGCAGAAGATTTGGGGCATGCTGCAAGTTTTGGTTTTGATGTCAAAATAACTGCGGTAAGTAATTATCGTGGAATTCGTGGAAGTGAAATAGTTATTATTGCGGCGGGGGCAAACCAGAAACCGGGTGAAACAAGAACTGATTTATTAAACAAGAATGTTGAAGTAATAAAAGATATTGTACCGCGTGTAATGGCGAATGTAGATTCTAAACATGTGAAAATAATTGTAGTGACAAATCCTTTAGATGTTTTGGTAATGCTTACACAGAAGATTTCAAAATTACCGGTTGGTAGGGTTGTAGGAACTGGAACGATGTTAGATTCTGCACGCTTGCGTACTATTTTATCAAGGCAGTTATCAGTTTCAACGCAGTCTATAAGTGCTAATGTACTGGGTGAACATGGGGACAGCAGTGTAGTTGATTGGGCATCTATTGCTGTAGGTGGTATAAAATTAGATGATTTTTGTAAGCAGACAAAAATATCATTGCCGATTACTACGCGTAATACAATAAGTCATCGTGTTCATAGTGCGGCGTATGAGATAATCCAAGGTCGTGGTGCAACATGGGACGGAATAGGTGCGGCAGTTGCTGATTTATTGCGTTGTATAATAAATGATGAAAAAAGGGTTATGACAGTTAGTTGTGTATCAGGTGCAGGTAAAACCGCATTAGCCATGTCTTTGCCAAGGATTGTTGGGCGTGAAGGAGTTATTTCGACTTTATTGCCCAAGATGGCAGGACCTGATGCTGCGGCTTTGCGTCGTAGTGCTAAAATAATCAGAAAGAATTATGATTCTATAGAAAAATAGATTTATAGAGAAGATGGGTCTTTTGACCCATTTCTTTTTGGACAAGAATCCGATTTATATGGTTTGTTTTGATATGTTATAATTAGATAAAATAGGGGGCATTGAACCATGGCAAAAGATATAACTTATGATATATTTCCAGACGGTCTTGGTTTTTATGCTAAGTGCGATGGTAATAATATCGGCGAGATTACATTTGTTAGGGTTGGTAAAGATAAGTTAATAATAGACCATACTGATGTTTCAGAAAATTACAGAAATGAAAATATAGGGTTAAATTTATTAAGGCATGTAGTTGATTTGGCAAGAAATCAGCACAGAAAAATTATAACAATGTGTCCTTTTGCGCAGGCAATGTTTTGTCGTTATTCAGAATTTGATGACGTTCGTTTTTTGAATGTTAAATAAACACTTTTCTTTTATTGAAGCGTTTTTATTTTTTTATTAGCATTGCTTTTAACGAGGAGAAAAAGTATGACGCGTAAATTGCACATGTGGTTAGTTTTTTTAATATTCTTAAATGGTTATGTAAGTTTATCTTTAGAATTAGTTATTTTACGGCAGTTGTCTTTTTATGTTGGTTCCAGTGCAGTAATAACCAGTATAATAATGGGGATATTTTTAGGTTTTATGTCTTTGGGGTATTTTTTAGGTTCTTCTGAAAAAATAAAGACTTCAAACATAAGAAGAATTTTATGTGCAAGCTTTATCGTTATTTCATTTATTGCCTTTGCCGCGTCTAGTTTTCCATTAGTATCGGAATATTTTAAATGGTTATATGCCAACGGTATAACATCTAGTGTTATTCAAACTTTTATTTATTCATTAGTATTTTTGTCTATTGGTCCATTTTTATTTGGTTTTAATACCACCTTATTATCACGATGGTTGCATAAGTACAATACGAATTATACCGGCAGTATAATGGCATGGGATACAATCGGTTCTGTTATGGGATCTTTGTTAACCACATTGATATTAATGCCTTTCATAGGTGTAAATTATACAGTTATGTTGGTAGTATGTTTGGCTTTATTTGCAGCGGTATTTACTTACAGAAAATGGTGGGTGTTTTTAATTTGTGCTTTAATATTAATACCAACTTTGGTAGTTAATAGTTCTGAGGTTCAACGTAAAAAGTATGGAATATTAGTAAACAATGCAAACTCTACTATTTCTGTTTCTGAATTTGGTTCTTTAAGAATTTTAGATATGAATGGGTTGCCCATGTCAGTTTATGATGAGAAGCACGGTTATATGGCAGAGTACATAAATTATATAAATAATAATTTTATTTATAGAATGCCGCGTGATAAGAGGTATAAAATTTTAGTTTTGGGTGCGGGTGGTTTTACTGCAGGTTTAAGGGATACTTTTAATGATTATACTTTTGTTGATATAGAACATACATTAAAAGATGTTTCAGAAAAGCATTTTTTAAAGCAGAAATTGTCGGATAACAAAAAGTTTATTGTTCAAGACGCAAGTCAGTATTTAAAAAATGTTGATGAAAAGTATGATTTAATTTTATTAGACGTATATTCTAATTCGTATCAGATACCAGAAGGTTTAATTACTGCTGAATTTATGGAACGTATAAAGACAAGAATAGCCCCAAATGGTATAATAATTATGAATATGATAGTCAGCACTAGTTTTAAAGATCAGTACACAAAAGTCTTTGATAATACATTTCATACGGTCTTCCCTTATAATACACAGCGTCAAGTAATAGGTGGTCATAATCCATGGAAAGAAGGTGATATAGCAAATGTGTTATATATTTATTATAACGTAGAAAATGACGGCAGAATTTACACAATAAATAAAACACCTGTTATTTATGATAGATATTAAAAAAGCGGGATTTTCCCGCTTTTTATTTTTCTAAATTTTCTTTTATAAAATCCCAATTAATTAAATTTTTAAGTATAGCGTCTATAAAATCTGGGCGGCGATTTTGGTAATCTAGGTAATAAGCATGCTCCCATAAATCGATTGTCATAATAGGTTTTAAATTATGTGCAATTGGTGTATCTGCATTTGCGGTGCTTATAATTTTTAGTTCATTATTTGTATCGCGAATAAGCCAAGCCCAACCACTGCCAAATACAGAAACTGCAACAGATTTAAATTGTTCAAAAAAATTATCTGCACTACCAAATGAAATTATTATTTCTTCTGGCATAGATATTTTTTCTTTTGATAAGCAGTTAAAAAAGAAATTATGATTAAATACTTGTGCAGCATTATTAAATATTTTTTTTGCAGATTCATCTTTTGCAGATTTAATGATAATTTCATTTAAAGGTAAATCTGCATATTTTGTGCCTTGGGATAATTCGTTTAAATTTTTTATATATGTATCCAAATGCTTACCGTGGTGGAAATTAATAGTTTGTTCAGACATATAGGGTTCCATGCCTTTTGCGGGAAATGGCAAAGGAAATTGATTTAAAGAAAACATATAAAAACTCCTTTTGATTGAATTGTGTATAACAATAAGCAGAAACACAACAGGATTTTTTTACAAATAAAAATATAAAAATGGCTTGCACGCGGGCATTCAGATTTCTATAATCCGAACAGAAAAGGAGAAAATTATGAAAAAACTATCATTTTTATCTGCGCTTTTAGGTTTGTTTTTTGTTGGTACAGCATCTGCGGCTGATATAACGATATATTATTCACCGTATTGCCCACATTGTCATCATGCACAGGAATTCTTTTCTAACAAGATGATATATGAATATCCTAAGTTGCGTGTTGTTCAAGTAAATGTTATGGAAGAAAAAAATGTACCTGCTTTTCAGGAAGCGTTAACAAAATGTAAATATGATAATGGGGGTGTACCTGTTATCGTTGTTGGTGAAAAGTGTTTTCAGGGGTACGCAGACTTTATGGAACAAGAATTGCGTGATGCAGTAGAAGCAGATTTGTCTAGCAGTGAAAAAGAAACTGCGGCAGAAAATAAAAAAGCATTAGAAGCAGATCCAGAAGCGTTTAAGTCTAAACATTCTGATCGTAAAAATGCTATTTCTGAATATGATCCAAACGCAGCGGCTGCTGCAGAAGCAGAAAAAAAAAGTAGCGAAGGTTCATCTGTTTATTTCTATGTATTGCTGATAGTCTTGGTTGCTGCATTAGGCTTTGTTCTAATCAGAAAGGATAAAAAGAAATAAGTTTAGATTTTCGGGATAAGTCATGTTTGATTTAACTACTCTTGATTATATATATGTGGGTGTCATTTTGGCATCCACTATATGGGCTAGTGTTCGTGGTGGTGTATATGAAACGGTTGCGACTTTATCGTGGGTTGTTGCTGCGATTGCGGCAAGATTTGCATCACCATTATTAGATAAATTATTACAAAATTTATTTAGTTTATCTGATTCAACGGTCGGGACACTAGTTGCATCGTATTTTATTGTATTTTTTGTAATTTTAATGTTAGTAGGTTTTTTCAACCAGAAATTGCGTGAAAAAATACAAGACAGTATGATGAAGGTGACGGATCGTACTTTAGGTATAATTTTTGGTATTATCCGTGGAATTGTTGTTATGGGGGTAGTGTACTGGATTGCATTATGGTATTATTCTGATGCTCCTATTTTGCCTAAATGGGTAGCAGAGGCTAGAACGCGTCCTATCATGCAGTTGACGGCGTTAAAATTAGATGAATGGTTTATCCCAGGTGAAGAAAATAACTTAATTCGTCGTGATATGACCGGTACAGAAGAAGCGTTAGAGATTTATAAGAATTTGATAAACCCTGCGGTTTCCGACAAGAATGAAAGTAGTGCACCTGCAAAAGTTTCAAATGCGACTCAATCCGATACATCAGATAAAGAATCTGCTGCGGAAGAAACTGGTTATAAATCATCTGAAAGAACTGCACTAGAAAATCAATTGTTGCAGATAGAAACAGCAGCGCGTGCAGAGGAAGAAAGAAATGCTGAATTGGAACAGCAGGAACAAGAATTAGAAACGAATGATTTAATGTGATATTTTATGGCCCCGAAAGGGGCTTTTTTAATAGGCTTTCGTTCTTAGTGATTTTTATTTATATTTTTTTGAAAATATGTTCTGTAGGAATACAGGATATAAAATGAAAAAAAGTTTTTTATTAATTGGTCTTATGTTGTCTGTTCCTTTTTCTGCGTATGCAGATAGTGCAGTAAAAGGTGTTAACCCGGCAGATAACGTCACTAAAATGGAATTATTGCCTAGTTTGAATGTTATAGATGCTGAAGGCAGACCATCGGTCACGACTTTGGGGTTAAAATATGACAAGCAATTATACGGTGTATATGGCATTAATTTTGAATTGCCGTTAAGTCATTTTTCTGGATACGGAATAGCAGATAGTGGTATCGGGGATTTAAGAGTTCGTGGTCGCGGTCAATATAGGTTTGGCAGAAATGTTATAATTGGTGCCGCTGAATTTGTTTTACCGACTGCGACATCTGACACGCTTGGCACCAGACAATATACATTTGATCCGACATTGGCATATGTTTATGCATTTAGTCCGAATTTCTTTACTGCTTTGGTCGGTAAACAATTTATATCTTTGTATAACCTGGATAAAGAAAAATACCAAGACACAAATCAGACTCAGATTCGTATGTTGGTTGGGTATTTATCTAATAAAGGTTGGTGGGCTGCATTAGACCCGCAAGTTTGGATAAACAATGAAGATGGTCGCACTGAATATTTAATGGAAGGCGAGATTGGTACTATGTTGAATAGAACAACTGGTGTGTGGACCAGAGTAGGTAAAAGGCTTGGTGGTGATTGGCACAGAAACGATTGGACTGTTTTATTAGGTATAAGATTTATTCCAGGAAATAGAGAATAAAAAAGGGGGAAAATATGTTTTTAAAAATGAAAATTTATGCAACGATACTTTCGATATATGAAATATTTGCGATATTATTTTTGCATTCTAAAAGTACATGTAATGATATTTTTACCACGAATTTTTGTTTAGATGGTGTATCAAAGTACTTTATTTTTTGTGTAGCGATCCCTGTAGTTATTTCATTGATAATAATGTGGGTTAACGAGACAAGGAAATATTTTAGAAATAGGCATTCATTTTTTTATCGTGCAAAAAGTGCCGTACAAGATATGGCATCCGAAATAAAGGACAGGTTTTCTAGTAAAGTGTCGCCGCAGTATTTTGAAAGGTTAATAACAGCAATTTTGATAATCGGGGTAAAACGTTATGCGGACAAAAATCCGAAAGCCAGGGAATTTTTAAAAGAGGTAATAGGTCTTGATATATTTGAAGAAGATAAAGGAGGTGCAGAAAAAGAGAGAGAAAGGGTTTCGACACCGAAAAAGAAGGGGCAAACAAGAAGTTAAAAGAACGGGCAAACGCTCGTTTTTTTTACAAAAAACCGCAAGGTTAAAACTTGCGGAAATTCTGGTGCCAGTTGTCGGACTTGAACCAACGACCCTCTGATTACAAATCAGATGCTCTACCAGCTGAGCTAAACTGGCAACGTGCTTTACTATACATGTTTCAAAAATCAATTTCAAGATAAAAATGCTTGCTTTTATAAAATAAGTGTAAAAAATTATACTCATGACTAAATTACCAGAACTTTTGGCACCGGCGGGTACGCTGGATGCTTTTAAAACCGCCATTTTATATGGTGCAGATGCTATTTATGCGGGCCTGCCTGGATTTTCTATGCGGGCACGTGCAAAAATCACAACAGAAGAAGTAAAGCAAGGAATTGAACTTGCGCATGCTGCTGGGAAAAAGGTTTATTTAGCTTTTAACCTTTTTGCACATGACAGGGATTTTGTAAACATGCCACGTGTCAGTGAGGTTATAAATTATTTAAAACCCGACGCGCTTATTATCGCAGACCCTGGGGTCTTAATGTGGGTGCGTGAAAATCATCCGGATATGCCGATACATATTTCTACGCAGGCAAACATTTGTTCTGCTTTAAGTGTAAAGTTTTGGCAGAATGCTGGTGCAAAACTTTGCGTGCTGGCACGTGAAGTGTCAAATGCAGAATTTAAAAGCATTCGTCAGCAGTGTCCAGATATGAAACTAGAAATTTTTGTACACGGTGCTATGTGTATGAGTTATTCGGGGCGTTGTTTGTTGTCTAATTTTATAACGGGGCGTCCTGCAAATCGTGGTGCGTGTGCTCAGTTGTGCCGTTGGAAATACGATGTCATTTTGCGCGAATGTGAATCTGGTATAGAAATGCCGATAGAAGAAGACGAACGTGGTGCATATATAATGAATTCCAAGGATTTATGTTTGATGCCGCGTCTGCGCGAGGTTATAGAAGCAGGACCAGATTCTCTGAAAATCGAAGGACGTAACCGCAGTGAATATTATGTTGGTTCTGTGATTCATGCTTATCGTGCGGCATTAGATGCGTATAAGGAAAATCCAGAAAAATTTGACCCGGCTCCATTTATGAAAGAATTGGAACGTTTAGAAACGCGTGGTTATACAACTGCATTTTTTGACGGAAATCTTGGTCCGGATGCTCATAATTACGAAACAACACGTTCTACATCCGAATATCACGCAGCCGGTGTTATAACAAAAGTTGACGAGAAAAATATAACCCTAGAACTTCGTAATGAAATCAAGCAGGGGGATAAAATAACATTTGTTCTGCCAGGTACAATGGACAGTGTTTCGGTTGTTCTGCCAAAAATAATTAATGCAAAGAATGGTGAAGAATTACCAAAAATGTCTGCAGGGCAACATAATAGTTTGGTTGTACCGCGGGAATGGTTGGGGCAGGTTAATCAGGATAAGTTTGTGCCCTATGTTTTGGCATACAAGCATAAATAAAAAGGACGAGATTTCGTCCTTTTTATTTATTTGTTTATGCAGCATGTCTTTCATTTTGATTTTGCATTTGCCACATAATAAGCATCTGCATTTTTTGTTGTGCAGACAGAAATTCTGACTGTTGTACAGGCTTTTGATTCTTTTGTTCTTTTGTTTCATATAAAGCCAAAGTATCGTTAAGATTCTTTAATGCTTCGTTAGTGTTTTTTGCTACACGCATATTCCATTCTTGTTTTTTTTCTGGTGTGCATTCAATTTTTGTGTCTTTTAAAGGGCTGGTCATAATAAGTTGAGACCATTTTGCTTTATGTGCAGCAAAAATTTGGCGCATGTACATTGTTGCAGGGTTTTCAGAACTTTTTGATGAAATGAAAGATTTTAATTGTTCAATTGCTTTATACCAAGCCTGTCCCAAGGAAGTGCCTTTCAGCCAATTAGCAAAAGATAGACTGTAAAATAATTGGAAATATGCGGCAGAAATTTTCTTTTTGTCGGCTTCGCTTAATACTTTTTCCTGTTTTTTTTGTATGTTTTCGCCTGCGATTATTTTCATATATTGATTGAATTTGTCTTCCATGATTACACTCCTTAGGCTACTTTTTTACCCCTTGATATATTTATGTAGTGCAAAAAATTGTGGTTTCAAGTTTTTTGTCAAATGTAAAATTGTTTTGACTTTAATCTTATTCTGTAGCACCCTGATTATGCTCGTGTCACAAAAACGTGCTATTGCCAATAATGGGTGGTGCGGATACGAACCCCAGTCTTGCCAATAATGGGGGCTGTGGAATTTCATCGAAAACAAGGAGTTAAATGATGAAAAAAACTTTAAAGATGGCAGTTGCTGCATCTGTTTTGACAGTACCTGCAATGGCTGCTAACTTGGAAAACCCGTTGTATTTACCAAGTTCTGGTGAATTGTATTCAAAAACGGGTGCAGGTGTAATGTACAAAGTTACAGATAGTACACCAGTAAATGAATTGAAAAATCACGCAGGGGCAACAGAATTCCCGATTTGGCGTGTAAGTGAAGATTTGGGTTATGGCATCACAGATCGTTTGGCTATCCGTGGTTCTTTTGCATATACTCAGGCAGACGATATCAACCGCAAAGGTTTGAATCATGGTCGTGCAGGTTTGATTTATCGTGCATTAGAATTCAATGATGGCACAGTATTGGATGTTTAT
This sequence comes from uncultured Alphaproteobacteria bacterium, assembly GCA_944389265.1. GTDB lineage: Bacteria > Pseudomonadota > Alphaproteobacteria > Rs-D84 > Rs-D84 > Enterousia. Next base: position 132,643 of record CALXLS010000001.1, on the reverse strand, counting down.
GCAGATGCTCATTTGGGTGGTGTAAACAAAATGCGTGGTGCTTATATCCCTGTAACACAGACAGTTGGTTATTTCCAGTATGATAACTATTCCAACGGTCGTTGGGGGGCAGACGTTGGTGTTCGCTTTGGTAAAACATGGTCAAAGTTAACAACAAGTGCATTTGTTGAAGTTTTAAAAACATTCGGCAGTGATAACAATGTTATCGATGTTTCACGCGTAAGTGCGATGATGCCCATGTTTGGTATCCCATCTGAAATTTCTGTTGATTTGAAATCTACAACAGAAATTAACGCTGGATTAAATGCTTTCTATCAGTTGACAGACAGATGGTCATTTGGTGGTGGCTTTAAATATAATCATCATGCAGATAATGGTGTAAAGAGCTTGGCAACAGAAATTTCAAATCCTATGGGTCAAGCATTTGCTAAAAATTTGGTTTCTAGTTTATCTGACATGAACGATGGTTTTGATGAATATATCGTATCATTGTCTGTTGCAAATCAGTTGACAGACGCAGTTCAGGTTGCATTGTATGGTGAATATACATTCGATACTGCACATGATAATTCTCAGAACGGTTCTGACGTTAAGGCCGAAGTTGGTGTTCGTTTGAACTTGGCGTTCTAAGATAAAAAAGCAAATTAACATATATTGGACACAAAACCCGTCAAGTTTTGACGGGTTTTCTTTTTAAGAGCAAAAAATACTAAATACTTTTTTCTGCAGTGTTTTTATGATATAATATTTTCAAAGGAAAATGGAAAGGCTATGAAAAAAGTCAGCATATTTGCCGCTTTGGCTGGTTTTTTGTTTGGAGTTTCAGGCAGTGCAGATGCTGCATATCCGGTTTATAATGGATATCAGGGTACAAATGCGCAGGGGCAGGTCGTATATTTGCCGACAACAACAGCAACAAATACGGTTGTGACAACTACGGGAACCATTGGAAATGTTAATGCCGCAAGTCCGACAAGAATTACGGGTACTTTACCGCGTGTGGGTTCTAATACAACAAATGCGGGGCGTCAGTATTATCAACCTGCAGATTACGATAGGCTTGCCGATAGTGGTTTATATGTTGGTTTGTCTGTTGGTTATTCAGCAAGTGTTGGCGGTGCTATGATTGCCGACTATATGGGCGAAAAAAATGCGTTCTTTGTACCTGGTGCTTTCCAAGAGGCTGATTTTAATACAGATACGGTTTTACCGTTGCAGTTATCTGTAGGTGCCGCAATAAACAATGATATTCGTGTGGATTTCTCGTATTTGCGGTATTCTGGTATAAGTTATCCAAGTATGGTTCAATCTTCGGATGGTGTTGGTGGTTATGTTGATGCCGAGGTTGACGGTGGTGCAATAACATCTAATGCAACTATGTTGAATATGTATTACAACATAGATTCTTATACTGGATATATTGCAGGTGGGGCGTTAAGACCTTATGTTGGTGTTGGTGTTGGTATTTCTTTAAATACAATATCTGATTACGTTGTATATGATAATACTTTTTATTCGGAAATGGAACCTAGTGCAGCAGGTGCGGGTGATTTGACGGGTATTTCCGATGTTTATGCATATCATAATGGGGGAACATCAGAACAGTTGGCGTTCATGTTTGAAGGCGGGGTTACAACAGAATTAGATGGTGGTATTAAGTTAGATTTCTTCGTTAGATATACAAATTTGGGTAAAGTAAGAACATCCGGCAGTATTATCGTTTCCCAGACAGAATGGCTGGGTGATGGTGCGGGTTCTGAATATCCTGCGCCATACGATAGTGTGTTCCATTATACAAATTGGTATGAAAGTGCTCGTTTAAGTACTGTTGATATGGGTATCAGATTAAGACTGCAATTCTAAAATGTCATCTGCAGTTTTGGGTTTGCGTTTGCGGTGACACGGTAAAAAAAGACGGAAGAATTATGAAAAAAACGCATTCTATTATTAACTATTCTTTATTTGCGGTGCTGATTAGTACGTTTTCGGTTTCTGCAGATGCGGCTGGTATTCGCGTTGGTAATATGTCGCGGAGTTATGCAGGTGCGTACAATCAAGTAAATGCTATGCGTCAGCAGGCAGATTATTATAATTCTCAGCCTACAACCATAGTAACACCTTCCACTGATACAGAAAATAATTTACCGGTTAGGGTTGCAGATAAAGATTTGGCAGAAAAAATAATTAACGGTAATAACGATACGCCCGTTGTTGTAAGTCAACTTGAACAATGTGCAGCAATATATCCAAATGGTGAGTTTGCTTGGGATAGACCGACTTTGGGGTTGGGGGCAGGTGGTTCAAGTACATGTGTCGCAGTAGTTGAAATGCGTGGTTATCAGATGGGTGCAAATGGTTCTGATGTGGTGCTGGCGCGTGCAAATTTGGCTGCGGGTGATTCCGTAAAATGTAACATTTCAGAATTTCCAGACGCAACTTATACTGTTGATGCGGGTAATATAGAATTCCCGGCTGACAGGGAACCTACGATGGATGATGTAGTCAAGGTTATGAACGAAGAACAAAAGCAGAATGCGGTATTAAAAATTGCTGCGGGTGCGATTTTGGGTGGAATTGGTGGTAATATTGCCGGTAAGAATGATTTAGGTAATGACAGTTTAATAGGTACAGATAAGGGGAAATTACAGGGAACGGCAATAGGCGCATTATCTGGTGCGGCCGTTATGGCAGGTAATGCTTATGCGGGCAAGGTTGTCGGCGATGTTATTTTATCTACTGGTGTGAACGCTGTTGCTGGTGGTGTTATTGGAAATATTATGGCATCAGGTGATTCTGTTTTAAGAATAGAGGATTGTGAATTAAATGGTCGTGAAACAAGTTGCTTATGGGGAATGTTGGTTTCCAGTGAGTCTTTAAAACCAGCAGAAACTGCATTTTATAACACTACTACCAGAAGAACTTTAGTTTGTGATCAGGATATGAAGAATTGTAAAGAGGAAGAACTTGTAAATGTAAAGTTAGAAGCCTATCCAGATAAAAATATTGATGAAATTCAAGAACAGCAATTCGAAGAAATAATAAACAATGAAAAAAATCAATATTATATTGTTATGGACGGTGGTAATAGAACAATAGTAAATGCCTTAGATATGGAGGGGAAAACACCTGCTGTTGATCAAGGTATCTTTACAAAGATTAGTTCTGCCGGTCGTGTGGATAGACAGATTGCCGCCATGATTCCAGATGTCAGAGATAAAGCGTTTGGTATGAAGCAGTCTGATTGGCGCGAGTGGAAAAGTGCACATAGAAACGGTGTTACTATTTATGGGCGCAGCACTCAGGGGCAACCTTATAATTTACCAGAAGATACAGAATATTCTATTAACGATTTTTATCCGATGATGGTAAATGCAGAAGATGGTGGAATTATTGATTTTAGTAATAAGGCCAGATTAAAAACAACTTTAATCGGTGCTGGTGCGGGTGGTGCTTTGGGTGCTTTTGTCGGTTATCAAGGTGCGCAATCTGATATAGAAAATCGTTGGGTGACAGCAGTTCGTGAATATAAAGACTCGTTACAAAAGGTTTATTGTGTGACGGGTGACCGTTTCTTGGGTTATTACAATGATGTAATAATAATTCCAAATATGTAATAAAAAACGCCCTTTTCAGGGCGCTTTTTTATTGGTTTATTATTTCTAGTACACGTTTAGATACGTCTGCGATATCTATGCGTTCTTGTTCCATAGTGTCACGATGACGCAAGGTTACAGTATGGTCTTCCAATGTTTGATGGTCGACGGTTATGCAGACTGGTGTACCAATCTCATCGTGTCTACGATAGTTCTTACCAATGTTTCCTGAGTTTTCTAATTCGATACGACCTATATTTAATTTGCGTAAAGAGTTTTCGATATCATTAGCGATATCTAATAACTCAGGTACGTTCCTGGCTAATGGGATAACCGCTGCTTTTACAGGTGCCAGCCATGGTTTAAGTTTTAACACAAGACGGCTTTTACCATCTGGCAATTCTTCTTCTGTATATGCTTCCAGCATAACGGCCAACATAGCACGATTAACACCCATGGCAGTTTCAATTACATATGGTATGAAGCTTTCGCCAGTTTGTGGGTCGCTGTAAGATAATTTTGTTGTACTATCTTTGTTTTCCATGACATTTGCGTGAATATTAAATTCATCTTGTGCTTTTGTATGAGAACCCAAGTCAAAGTCTTGACGGTTGTGTATACCTTCTACTTCGTCAAAACCGTCTGGGAAAGCATATTCAATATCACCTGCTGCTTTTGCGTAGTGCGCAAGTTTTTCATGTGGGGTAAAACGTAATTTTTCTGCTGGAATGCCAAGAGCATTTATCCACCAAGCAGTACGAATTTCTTTCCACATTTCGAAATACTTTTCGTCTTCGTCTGGTCTAACGAAGTATTGCATTTCTGCTTGTTCGAATTCACGCATACGGAAGACAAAACCACGTGGGGAAATTTCATTTCTAAACGCTTTACCGATTTGAGCGATACCGAAAGGTAGTTTATGAGGTTTAGCATCTAATACGTTTTTGAAATTAACATAAGTTGTAGTTGCCGTTTCTGGGCGCAGATAAGCGTTAATTACACCGTCTGCTGTTGCACCAATGGAAAGCCCCATCATTAATTGATATGCGCGTGGTTCCGTGATTTCTGTACTGCCACAGTTGTCGCATTTTGTTGGGTCTTTCATTTTATCCTGGCGCATACGTGCACCGCATTTCTTGCATTCAACCAGTGGGTCAGAAAAACTGCTTTCGTGACCAGAATATTTCCAAAGTAATCGGTTACTTATAAGAGCCGCGTCCAAACCTTCAATATCATTGCGGGAATAAATCATGGCGTTCCACCAAGCGTTACGAATATTTTTCATTAATTCTACGCCATATGGGCCGTAATCATAAGCACCACCTAAACCGCCATATATTTCAGAACCTGTGAAAATAAAACCGCGTCTTTTGCATAAAGCAACAATATCATTAATAGTTTTTGCTGGCATTTTTCTACCCCTAAATGTTACAGGGTATATATTAAACAGATTTTAGTTTTTTGCAATAAATAATACGACAAATAAAAAACGGGGCTTCAGCCCCGTTAATAGTTATTTTTTATTATTTTGCATCTGGTGCAATTGCCGCAACTGGGCATACTGCAGCGCAAGTTCCGCAAGACATACATTTTGCAGGGTCGATTACACATTTACCATCTGCGCCTGTTGAAATTGCCATAACTGGACATGCACCCATGCAAGTGTGACATCCGATACATTTTGCGGGGTCAATTTTATAAGCCATTTTTTTCTCCGTTTTTTATGTAAATTAATCTCTATTAAGCAAACTTAACAGATATTGGAACATTGCTACAAAAGATATGTATAGATGCAAAGCACCCAATACTGCCAATTGATTCTTTTGTGTTTCATCGCCAATGACCGCATATGCACGTTTTAAATTCTGCATATCATAAGCGGTAAACAAAGCAAAGACCAACACACCGATAAAGCAGACAATTGTGCCAAATGTGCCACCTAACAATGCTGGCCATATAAAGGAAGCAATACCGACCAATATTAAGCCAATCATACCCATCATCAAGAAAATGCCCATAAAAGACAAATCTTTTACTGTTTTATAACCGAACAGAGCCATGCAAGCAAACATAACCGCAGCGATTATAAACGCAGACAAGATTGTATAAGGGTTATTTGTGACCGCAACTAACAACAAAGGTGTCATAACGATACCGATTAATGCTGCATATAAGAATAATAACAACATACCCGTTGACGGTTTAAAACTGAATGCACGAACTTGTGCCCATATAGATAAAGCCAATCCACCGAATAATAGAATATAATAAAAAGCGGAAAGCCCGTTTGCTGTAAACAATAATGTCCATAAAGGTGTGGCCATTGTTATAAAAGAAGCCAGTGCGGTGACACCAACTGCACCGAACATTAATGCAAATATGCGTTTCAGATATAATTCAATACCGCCAGATTGTTTGGACCCGTGTTTAGAAGTATCTGCTTTAGTTTTTAGTGCAATACTTTTTACTGCCATTTATTTCTCCTTGTTAGTTATACAAATATATAATACAATAAAAGCATTAATTCAAGACGAAACGATAAGGATAATTTTATGCCAACAAAAATGGAAAAAGCAAGAAGATTACGTACTCAACAAATAGGGCCAAAAGCCGACTTAAAAGCAGATGCTAATTTGGCAAAGATGCAACTTCATGAAAAATATAAAGATGCAGAGGCTGCTTTAAGAGAAATGATGAAGACGGAATCACCTAATAGTAAAAGATTAATTAAACAGATGGAAATAGTTGCCAATTTATCTCCATATAAAGAAATATAAAAATGGCTATAAATATAGAACCTATATCACCTGTTGCATTTAGCGTTTTTGGTTTAGACATACGTTGGTATGCGTTGGCATATATTGCGGCATTTGTTATTGGGTATTTTGCATTTCGTTATTTTATGACGGGCAAAGACGAAAATGTGACGTTATCCAAAAAGCAAATAGATGATTTGTTAACTTATATAATTTTGGGTGTTATATTAGGTGGTCGTCTGGGGTATGTACTATTTTATAACTTATCATTTTTTATTGCGCATCCATTAGAGATATTTGCGGTATGGCACGGAGGAATGAGTTTCCATGGTGGGCTAATAGGGGTAATAATTGCGACTTTATTATTTGCCAAGAAAGAGAACCAGAACGCTTTAAGAATATTAGATGTTTTAGCAGTTATTGCACCGATAGGTTTGTTTTTTGGAAGGATAGCAAACTTTATAAATATGGAAGTAATGGGGCGTCCGACAGATATGCCATGGGGGGTAGTGTTTAATGGGTATGGTGAAATTCCGCGCCACCCAAGTCCTTTGTACGAGGCTGTAACCGAAGGTATTTTGTTATTTATAATAATGTATTGTTTGTATAAGTATACAAAGTTGCGTAAGTATCCAGGTGCACTGGGTGGAATTCTTGGTATGTTGTATGCAGTGTTCAGAATAGGGTGCGAGCAGTTTCGCGCACCGGATATTCAGATAGGATTTTTGACAAGTTGGGGTTTAACGATGGGGCAGTTATTGTCTGGAATAATGTTTGCATGTGGATTGGGTTTATTTTTATATTCGATAAGGAAGAAGATATAAGAATAAAAGGCTTGAAAAAGGATATCTGATAGGTTATAGTTGTAAGCGCTAAAAGTACCCGTAGGTTGAAAGACCGTCGGTAAAAAGAGTTTCGGATGGGTGGCAGAGCGGTCGAATGCGGCGGTCTTGAAAACCGTTGTGGGGGCAACTCCACCGGGGGTTCGAATCCCTCCCCATCCGCCATAAAAATAAAAAACACCCCAACAGGGGTATTTTTTATTTTTATGTGTCTGTGGTCGGATGAGAACCCCAGGGGTCGACAATGAGTAGTTGAGCCAAACAACGTGCGGGCGAAACGTCATGAATGCCCCACAGACCCGCTATCAGCGGGCGAGGGAATACTCCCCATCCGCCAGGAATAAATAAACCCCACAAGAATTTTGTGGGGTTTATTTTTTTTCTGTGTTGATTTTTTTCGTGTTTTATGGTATAATTCGCATACGAAATATAGGACGGCAGATGCCGTATTTTTTTATCCCGCAATCGCGGGATTTTTTATTCATGAAAATAAGGTCAATAATATGAAAATCAGCGATAATGGTATAAAGATGTTAAAACGATTTGAAGGTAGTGTTAAAATCGGTGACATGCATGTTATTTACGATGATAAAACAGGAAGACCTGTAAAATTAGACGAAGAATTACCCAAGGGCGCAACAATTGGTTATGGTCATTTAATAAAGTCGGGCGAAGATTTTAAAAATGGTATCACAGAAAGACAAGCGACCGAAATATTGCGCTTGGATATATCAACGGCAGAACAGGCAGTTAAAGATAATATAACTGTCCCGCTATCTCAAAATCAATATGACGCACTGGTATCTTTGGCATATAACATAGGTGCAAAAAACTTCGCTGGTTCTACCGTTGTAAAATACGTAAATGATTCAAATTATCATAACTCAAAATACCCAACATTAGAATCTGCTTGGAAAGCATGGAATAAATCTGGTGGCAGGGAAATGCCAGGTTTAAGTAACCGCAGACACCAAGAATTTAACTTATTTAATAATTAAGCATTTATGTTCCACCAGAAAAAGAAACACCCCGAAATGCTCATTTCCTGTTGTTATTATATTTATATTTTTTTATACTGATAGGCACTTACAGAAAAGGCGAATAAATGCAGGGCAAATATAAAGTTATAACATTATGTGGTTCTTCAAAATTTAAAGATGATTTTAAACGTGTGCAAAACCTGTTGTCTTTGGCGGGTAATATAGTTCTTTCACCTTTGTTTTTTAATCAATCTGGTAATGAATGTATTTGGGAAGGTATGGATGAAGATACAGTTCATGAAAAAATAAAAATGTTGGGCGATATGCATAAAAGAAAAATAGATATGGCGGATGAAATTTTTGTTATAAATGTTGGTGGGTATATTGGTGAAGCAACTAAATCCGAAATAGAATATGCCATAAAAACAGGTAAAAAAGTTAATTATCTAGAGCAAAAATAAAATACAAAAATGGCCATAGCATAACCATATAGATTATAACCTTTTATATTTGTTTAGCTTTCAATGAAAAGGTTTGTTTTTATATGTATAGCGGGTTTAGCAGTTTCGATTAATAAGATATCGTGTTGTTCTTGTAGATTTGCCGCTTCTGGGGTCCAGGTTATCAGTTCGGATTCTTGTGCTGTACTTGTTTTAAACGCTATATGTGTTGTAAAACTTGCACTAATAAAATCTGTGCAATTTTGTTCGGTTATGTGCTTGGTAGATATAATTATATGAATTCCGACACTGCACCCAAAAGTAGATATTTGTTGTATAAAATTCTCAAATTTTTGGGGAAGTGTTGTATATAAATCAGAAAAATCATCGATTATTATAACTAAGTAAGGTATTTTTTCAGAAGGTATTTTGTTATATTCAGATATATTTTTTACATTGTGCTGACGAATTTTTATGCGTCTATTATTTAGTTCTGTTATCAGTAGTTCTAGAACATTTTTAGATTCTTCGGCTCCGGATTTAACAATGGGACAAAAAAGATGAGGAATATTTTTAAATTCTTCGTAATCATCGTTGTTTGAATTTATTATCGCAAGTTTACACTGATTAGCAGTATTTCCCGCAATTAGAGATGAGATAATTAATTTTATTAAATTTGTTTTTCCTGTTTTTTCACGACCTGCTATTAATATCCTTGATAATTTATTTAAATCATAATAGACAATTTTATCAGATATATCTTTCCCTATAATTATTGGTAGTTTATATTCAGGTGATACAAAATCTGAATTTTGAAGAATTTTACTTAATGAATATGGTTGCATTTTTGACCGCTGATTCATATAAATACCTCTTTTACAATAAAGATTTTATAAATTAATACTTTCTTGTAAAGTTGGGATTTATAGATGCGACCAATTTTGTCGTATACGGATTAAATCTTTTCATTATATATGTGATTTACATAGTTTTTTATTTTTTATAAGAAAAGTTTTATTAGGATGAGTTTTTGTGTGATCTTCTTCGGTTAGCCATACTAAATTAGGTACGCTATTATTATTTGCGTTGTTATCTTTATGATGAATAACCCAACCTTTTTGAGTGTTGTTTTTTAAAAGTTCTTCCAAGTTGCTTTTGGCTCTTTCTGGTTTTTTTAGTATTTCTTCAGGTGTGTAGATAAAGCACAATTCCAAAAAAGTTTCTGCAACAATACGATGAACTGGTAAAGTTTGTCCGTTTAATACAATCTCTAATAGACAAGAAGTATTTAATTTTGTAGGCAAGGCATATTTTGAATATTCGTTATCGGTCAGTTTGGTTCCTGGCAATATTTGTTTTCCGGGGGTATAAATAACTGTCCCACTTATGCCGACATAAGCATCAGAAATTTCTTTGCCGTCTATAATTACCGGATGCCAATTTTCGGTCCCAGACTTAAATTGATATTCTTTTTTTAACGAGTCAAAAGTATCTGTATCCAATGCCATATAATAACCTCTTGTTAAAAAACAAATTATCATAAACAGTAAAAAACACAATATGAAAAATTTGCGGGTATGCAGAAAATAAAAAAGTAAAAATATTTTTATTGTATTTAAATCTGTTATTGTTATTTTCTAAGAAAATAAACATTACTATAGAGGTATAGATATGTCAGAAATAAAATGTCCAAAGTGCGGTACGGTTTTTACAGTTGATGAATCTGGGTATTCTGCGATTGTTGCCCAGGTTCGTGACGAGCAGTTTCATAAAGACTTGCACGAACGTTTGGCACAATTCGAAAAAGAAAAGCAGACGGAAATAAAACTTGCTGAATCAAAAGCAGAGCAAGAAAAAGAAAAGACAGTTGCACAGTTAAATCAGGAAATTGCCGAATTAAAGTCTAAAATAGATGCCGCAAATAAAAGCAAAGACACAGAAATCAAATTGCAAATTGCAACGGTTCAGAATAATAAAGACAAAGAAATTGCAGAGTTAACAAAACAAATAGAAGCATTTAAGGCTCGTGTTGAAGCCAGTGAAAAGGACAAAGAAATTGCCGTTAAAGACGCAGTTAACAAATCCAAGGAAGAACTGTTTGAAAAAGAAAAACTTATTGCGCAGTTGCAAAACGATGTAAAAGACAAAGAAAAGGACAACGAATTAGCACAACAAAAGTTAAAAAGCGACTATGATGCACAGTTAAAAACCAAAGATGCAGAAATAGCTTTATACAAAGATTTAAAAACAAGAATGTCTACCAAGATGGTAGGTGAAACATTGGAACAGCATTGCAGTATAGAATTTAATAAGTTGCGTGCAACCGCGTTTTCAAAGGCACGCTTTGAAAAAGATAATGATGCAAAAACTGGCAGTAAGGGGGATTTTATATTTCGTGATTATGCCGAAGACGGGACGGAGTTTATATCCATAATGTTTGAAATGAAAAACGAAATGGATACAACGGCAAGCAAGCATAAAAACGAGGACTTTTTCAAAGAATTGGACAAAGACCGTAATGAAAAGAATTGTGAATATGCGGTTTTAGTTTCTTTACTGGAACAAGATAATGAATTGTACAATGCTGGTATAGTTGACGTTTCATACAAATATAAGAAAATGTATGTTGTGCGTCCGCAGTGCTTTATTCCGATAATAACATTATTGCGAGATGCGGCATTGAATTCTGTTAAATATAAGCAACAGATTGCGGAATATAAACAGGCGAATATTGATGTTTCTAATTTTGAAAAAGAAATGAATGAGTTTAAAGAAAAGTTCGGTCAGAATTATATGCGTGCCAGTGAACGGTTTAAAAAGGCGATAGATGAAATAGATAAAACCATAGATCATTTGCAAAAGACCAAAGAAGCATTGTTGAGTTCTGAAACCAATTTGCGTTTGGCGAATAACAAGGCGCAAGATTTGACGATAAAAAAACTGACCAAGAATAATCCGACAATGACCAAGGCATTTGAAGATTTAAAGAATAACTAAAAATGGCACATTAAGTGCCATTTTTAATAGGCTCTTGCTTTAAAATAATACCATAATAGGTGGTCAAATCCATTCCTGCTAATTAAGTTTCCATTCTTTTCAATTATTAAGTCTATAAGTTGGCTGTATTTGGCATAAGTTGTTAAAGTGTCTTTTTCTAATTTAATTCCATAATAATCAGCATAGTAAACTAAAGCATTCTTAAGCACATTATCATGAATTGAAAAGTTATCTTGAAATTCTGTCCCCTCAAATAAGAAAAAACATGCATAGTGACAAAATTTACTTGCAAAAGAAAGGTTTGCTCGTGCTTTCTTTTGGTTGTTTTCAGGATGAGTTTTTTCAGATATAATCCTTATAAGTTCAAAATTATTTTCACGTGGATATTTTAAAAGATTTAGAAGTCTATTTTTTTCTATTGCAGATATTCTGGCCGAGATTTCCCTTCGCCCAACCCCGTCCGCATTTAAATGCGTGGAATTTTCTGAGTCAATAGATATTACGACCTTTTCGATTATATTTCTATATTCTTGGTCTGTGTTTTTTATCTTTGCATCTTGCATAAGGTTTAATAATTTAGACATCCAATATGCAGTAGAGCCGTTGAAATTCTTTTTATTTGGAGCCGCATTTTTATCAAATGTTTTTATATATGCAGAATCATTTTTTATCATTGCTTCAATTTTATAAACATTCTCAGGTAATATTTGTACAAGTTCTTTGCCCATAAAATTAAATGTTTCCAACATATATTTATTAGATTGTTCTATTTCATTTTGAATTTTCATGTGATTATCCGTATACAATATTGAGTATAGGTTTTATTTCCGTAATGGTCAAGGCGCCTTCGCTGTATTTTGTTGCCTTGACTTATTAGGTTAAAAGTAGGATAGTTTTCTCATATAAAAAGGAGAAACAATGAAAAAGATTTTACCTATTTTTACAATGGTTTCAGTTTTTGCAACAGGTGCATTCGCTGCGGATTTAACACCGTATGTTGGTCTGGGTGTTGTTGTTGATAAGGCCGGCACTTCTGCAAAGCGCATGGGGTATGACCCAAATTCTGCAGAGATGATTGTAAAAAATGGTGGTGGCGATATGGATTTTGATTCTGCTATCGCTGGTGAATTTACTGCAGGTATTAAATATGGAAATATTCGTGCAGAATTAGAATATGCTTTGCGCAGTGCATCTGAAGATAAATATGAATTGGTATCAAATGCGATGATGACAATTAACACATCAACATCTGTAAAGCATAATTCTTATTTATTTAATTTGTATTATGATTTTGATTTAGAAAATTCTAATTGGACGCCTTATGTTGGTGCTGGTATTGGTTTAGGTACTTATAATCAGTACGCAACGGTTGATATTACTTCCTCAATTCCGATGATTGGAAATAGACATATTGTTGGTGCGGATGATAAGAAGAAAGAATTTGAATGGCAGGTAGCTATTGGTACAGCATATAATTTTACAGAAAGTTGGGCTGCAGATATAGCATATCGCTTTAATTCTTCTGATGTAGAAGGGGAATTTGTATATGCGCATGAAGTAAAGTTAGGATTACGTTATTCTTTCTAAATCTTTTTTAAATATAACCGCCGAAAGGCGGTTTTTTTATTTGTTTATTCACGCCAAATGACGGAATCAAAAAGAGAATTTATATTATTACGCAAATTATCATCGTTAAAGAATTGATTGCGTTGTTCTGGTGTCGTTCCATGTTCATTGTCTTCAAAATGTGGAACATATTTTTGAATTGCGATTTTCTTTACACCGCGTGAATGTAAATCTTGTATAATTTCTAATAAATCTAACTTTGTCACGTGTCTTGGGTCGCAGGTTATGCGAACTTCCATATCTTTTCCTGTATCCAACCAAGCACATAAACTTTTTATCATATGGTCGTGTGCAATATTTTGACCGACTAATTCGGGATATTTATTTCGAGTAGCCTTATAATCTAATCCAATCCAATCTACGATTTCAGATGCTTTTTTTAAGGTTTCTGGGTAGAAACCGTTTGTATGAAGTCCGATATAAAAACCTAAATCTTTTACGCGACGCATATATTCTATAAGTGCGTCACCTTGCATTAAAGCCTCGCCACCAGAAAAGACGACGGCTTCTAATTTCCCGACGCGAGATTGCAACCATTCGAAAACTTTTTCTGGGTCGTATTCCCCGTCACCAACATTCAGTAAATGGGGATTAGAACAGTATGCACAACGAAGCGGACAACCCACAAGAAAGACGACCGCAGCCAATTTCCCTGGATAGTCTATTGTTGTGAATGAAACCAAACCCCCAATCTGAATATCTCTCATAATATTATGCAGCTTTTTTCATTAATTCACAGTGTCTTTGTCCAGCACTTAAACTATTTGCTTCTGTAAATGTTTTTCTTTCGCAGAATTCAGAATACTTCCCAATATTGAAATTAGATACAGGTCTGATAAAACCCATTGAACGAGAAAAGATTTCACATGGTGTTCTTTGAGTATTTTCTGTTGCTTGCATAATGTTTTCCTCCCTTTCTTTTTTGTTTGTTTTTTTAACTTTTTATTCCTTATTCTGGTTTGCAGCAATTTCTGCATCGCATTTCGGGCAGAATTCGTGCTTACCAGGCAGATAACCATGCTTTGGACAAATCGAGAACGTCGGTGTCAAAGTCATGTATGGAATCTTGTAGTTTTCAAAGATTGTGCGAACAATTTTTTGTGCTGCTTCACCTGAAGATACTGGTTCGCCCATATACAAGTGCAACATAGTTCCACCAGTATATTTGCGTTGAAAGTCTTCTTGGTGTTCTAATGCAACAAATGGGTCATCTGTATAATTTACAGGCAATTGTGTAGAGTTTGTATAATAAGGTGCGTCTTTTGTACCCGCGGTTATAATGTCTGGGAAGTTCTTTACGTCTGTTTTTGCAAAGCGATAAGAGCATCCTTCCGCTGGTGTAGCCTCTAAGTTATATAAATTTCCTGTTTGTTCTTGGAAGTTGGCCAAATTCTCTCTTATAAAGTCCATAACATCCAAGACTAATTTTTTACCGAAGGGCGTTGCGATATTGTCTTTACCGTTTGTAAAGTTCAACACCATTTCATTTGCACCGTTTACACCGATTGTAGAGAAGTGATGAGACCAGTCACCCAGATAACGTTTTGTAAACGGATACAAACCGCGTTCCATATTTTTAGATATTATGCGACGTTTTATTTCTAATGAATCGCGCCCCATATCTAATAAACGTTTTAATTCTGTAAATAAACCATCTCTATCGCCTTTGTGTACATAACCCAAACGCGCTAGGTTAATTGTGACAACACCGATAGAACCTGTTTTTTCTGCAGAACCGAACAAACCACCACCACGTTTTAACAACTCACGAACATCCAAGCGCAATCTGCAGCACATAGAACGAACATCTGTTGGATTCAAATCAGAATTTAAGAAATTCTGGAAATTAGGTATTCCGTATTTTGCCGCTAAATCGAACAATGGTTTGACATTTGGATGATCCCAAGGAAAATCATTTGTTATATTATATGTTGGAATAGGGAATGTGAAAGGACGCCCCTGTGCATCACCTTCTGTCATAACTTCCAAAAAGGCCTTATTAATGATGTCCATTTCATTTTGCAGGTCGCCATACTTAAAGTCAACTTGCTTACCACCAACAAAAGGGTGTTGGTTTTTCAAATCTTCTGGGCAAGTCCAGTCAAATGTAAAGTTAATAAATGGTGTCTGCGTCCCCCAACGACAAGGTACAGCACAGTTGAAGATAAGAGTCTGCATAGCATTTTTTACATCTGCATAAGATAGATTATCTATTCTTACATAAGGTGCTAAATAAGTATCAACAGACGAGAATGCTTGTGCACCTGCGAATTCATTTTGCAAAGTACCCAAGAAATTAACCATGTGTGAAATAGCAGTTGCCATATGCTTTGCAGGTTCACATTGTAGATAACCTGGTACACCGTTAAACCCTTCATATAAAAGTTCACGCAACGACCAGCCTGCACAATAGCCCGTTAACCAACCCAGGTCATGGATATGAATAGATGCGTTTTTATGTGCTTCTGCAATTTCTTTAGGGTACAAATTTAACCAATATTCAGCAGTTACGCGTTCACTAGTACGCAAAATAAGTCCACCAATTGAATAACCGATATTAGCATTTTCTTTTACTCGCCAGTTAGAACCACCTACATAGCCTTCGATAACTTCTACTGCATCAACATAAGAATTACGAATTTCGCTACGTTTTTGACGATATATAATATATGCTTCTGCAGTTTTGTATGCTTTCGTATCCATTAAAGTTTCTATAACTGTATCTTGGATTGCCTCGACTGTTGGAACCTTATCTACAAATTTTGCTTCTAATTTTTCAAGTACGGTTTGTGTAACTGCTGCGATTCTTTCTTCGGAAATTTCTTTTGTAACCGCAACAGCCTTTTTTATAGCATCAAAAATCTTACGCGAATCAAAAGGTACTGTTTCACCAGAACGTTTCTGAACGACTTTCAATCTGGTGCTAAGTGTCAGAATAATCTGTATTTTATTCTCTGCTGTTTCATTAGACATCTTATTACTCCGATATTCTAAAAACACAATATATAGTAGTTATTCGGTTAATTTGATAACAATATATAGTATAAAGTTAAAAGTATCAATCAATAAAAAGTGAAAAAAATTTTATTTTTCGCTTTACTTTTTAAAACGCCCCTTTTCCGGGGCATAGGAAGATATGCGATTCATAAAACGAAATACTAAATAATTTTTTGTGTATAGAATATACTGGATTATGTATAAAAATGATTCGTATTTTATAAAAAAATACAAAATATAGTAAAAAATATTGAATCAATGTCTATATATTGACAAAGTTAAGTATAAAAATAATTAGTCAATATTTATATATTTTTCTATATAGCGGTGTATTTTTATGAAATAGGTTGTTTTTCCTTGGTAAAACGGTATATACTCATAATGGTTTGAGTCATGGTGGCTTACATTGTGTCCAATTAACAAAAGAGTAAAATTGTTATGATAAAAAATATATACGAAATGTTGCAGGAAGTTTGTTTTCAGAACAAAGACCGTATTTTCTTTGTCAGACAGAATGAAACTTATGCGGACTTGTTAAGAAAAGTAAAACAGCGTGCTGTTTTACTAGCAAAGAAATTTGGTATAAAGAAGGGTGATACTGTTGCGATATTATCCGGCAATACACCTGAATTTATCAAATCTTATTTTGCTATAACTTCACAAGGTGCGCGTGTTTTGATGTTAGATACAGGTTTGTCTGCAAAAGAGCATCTGAACATGATGGAAAGAACGAATTGTAAACTGGCGCTTGCTCAGAAAGACTATTTCATTGAAGGTGGTCCGAAGATGTTTGATATCGAAACACCCGATGACACAGACGAGAAAGATTTTGTTGCTGCAGATGCAGGTCGTGAAGATATAGCGATGCTGTCTTTTACTTCAGGTTCGACAGGTAATCCAAAAGTTGTTGGGTTGACACATGACAATATTTTATCTTTGGGGCAGGGGGCATTATTTTATAAACCTGTAATTCACCCAGGGTATACATTTTATGGGTTCTTGCCTCTTTATCATATATATGGTGTTGTAATAAATATAATTGCACCATTGGTATTAGAAGGTAAGTTATTGCTGCAACCGATATTAAATCCTCGCGAATTTTTAAAAGATTTTCAACAATATCATCCAGAGGTTATACCTGCTGTCCCACGTATTTGGGAAGCTTTTTATAAAAGAATAGTAGAAGCAGCGAAAGAAAAGCATGTTTATACATTTATGCGCATTGTAATTTCTTTGCGTAGGGTTTTACGTGCTATCGGAATGGGGTGGTTGGTTAAGAAAGTGACTAAACCTGTTCATGAATTGTTCGGTGGAAATACAAAGGTATTAGTATCCGCTGGTGCGACATTAAAACCGTCTATTAGAAAATTCTTTGAAAGTTTGGATTTTGTGGTTGGTGATTGCTATGGACTGACAGAAACAACGGGACCCGCAAACTTTAACTTTGCTTTCCGTATGCCAGATGGTTCAATGCACTATGCGGGGCCACTTCCAGGAAACGAGATAGAAATTCATAATCCCGACAAACATGGAATCGGTGAAATTTGGGTCCGTGGTAATTTGGTTATGCCTGGTTATGTGGATAATGATGAGGCTAATTCTGCCGCATTTGAAAACGGCTGGTTTAAAACAGGGGATTTAGGTACTTTGGATAAATACGGTCGTTTAATTGTTAAGGGACGCAAGAAACAGGTTATCGTTTTGGATAGTGGTAAAAATGTTTATCCAGATGAGTTGGAAGACTTGTATCTTCAGAACGAAGAAATCTTATCAGCGGCGGTATTTGAATACGTGATAAAAGGTAAAACGGTTCCTTTTGCGGTGTTCCAAGTAAAGCCAGGTACAACAGTTGCAAAAGTCGCGATGCTATTGAAAGCGTCTAACTTAAAAATTGCGCCTTATAAGTGGGTAAAGCACTTTGCAATAACCGAAGATGAACTTCCACAAACGTCCGCAAAGAAAATAAAGCATTTTGCAGTTCGTGAAATGTTGGATAGGGGTGAGTTTACTCAGCAAAGCCACGGGGAGTAAAAATATATTATTTCTTGTATAAAATATCTGGGGAAACCCAGATATTTCTTTTATATAAATATTGACAAAAATAAATTGCGTGCTATATATTTATGTGATGGGGGTAAAAATGGATAAAATGCAGGGGATTTTTAATATATTAAAGGTCATTGTTGATAATAAAGTTCCTGATTTAAAGCGCAAGGTTGCTGCTGGTGATAGTGCGCAAAAAAAATTCAAGGCTGCTTGTGCTTCTATTTCGAATATAGAGCAATGCATAATAACAAATCGTACGGATAAATCGTATGTGAAAGAGTTAGAAGAAAGTTTGGATGAATACAACGCAAAATTACCAGAATTAAATAAAACAATAGATATTGCGAAATCTGCGCAAGAAAATTTGACTGCTGCAAATCATTTTTATAATACATACAATCAAGTTATGAATGGGCAAAAATTAAAAGAACTGCAAGAAAAATACAAACAATTAGATTCTATATTGCTTAGATTAGAAGATAATATTTTTGCTTGCGAGGTCAATATGGATTCTTCGCAACGTTCCATTGATGTCTGCGAGCAATCAGAGAGAGATTTTGAATATTATAATTTGGAATATGATAGTGTAGTTAATGAAATGAGTCAGATTTTAAAAGAAATAAGACAGTTAAAAAGATAAAAACGCATCGTATGATGCGTTTTTTATTTGCATACTGCTATATAGGGTGGCAGAGATTTTCCTGAGTCTATTTCGCGTGTTCCACAATCAAGGCAATTAAATTTTCGGTTTTGTGCATGTTGTGCGTCTAATGGTACAGACTCACCCTTTAATTCTTCTATATTTGCGGCATAAGAATAACTAGGAAATCCGAAATAAAAAGCGCGAGAATTTCCGGTGCATTCTTTTACATTTCCCGGATAACATTTTGGATTAGTTATTTGATTTGGGTCAGGAATACATATTGATACACATGTTTCTGGGTCAGTTATCATTTTTTCGCAGTCTGTACAAGAAGAGGACGGTACGCGTACTGTTGATCCTATTTGACCATAAATTGCCCCCTTTCTTAAATTGTCGCATTTCTTTACAGTTTCTGTTAAAGACGGGTTAGTTACGCATTCCCATTCCAGTGTTGTATAGTTTAATCTAGCAATCATATTTTCTGGGCAAACTTTTTCTGGAAAAGGGTTTACGCATTCCCAAACGCTATCTACAAGAACTGCGGTTTGTTGTTCTGCGCACAATGGTTTTTTTGATTCATCTGCTACGCACTCTAAAAGTTCAGAATCCCATATCATATCGCCGCCACAGTCCGTTTTTGTATTATATGGTATGCATTGCCAACGACTGAATCTATATGTTTTTACTGTACCAATAGGGCATACTATATCTGTAGTTTCTGGGGTTGCAAATTCTGTCACATTATCAGGAATTTCATATTGCGTCATATAAATCAGTTGCCCGTTTTCTAATTCCATTTCTTTTATTATAGTTTCCGGAACTTCGCGCGAACTGCTTATGCCACTAGCCATTATTTCACCATCAAGAAAAATACCAAAATTTCCAGTGTCAGGGAAATAATTTTCTAATATTTCCAGCATGCTATTATAGTTTTCTTCTGGTATTTTTTTTGTTGCGGTTATAATATAGCTATATTCTGGTTTTTTATTTCTGACGATTTCGCATTCAGTTTTTCTTTTGCTAGAATTCAGACATATAAATTCACTTTTTATTTCATTTTGTTCGATGCAAACATCTTGATAAGCAATTCCTTTGATTTGTGCATTATGTTTGGAAGTTGCACATTCTGCAATAGCGCGTAAATCAGATTGTGTTATGGCATATTGTGTTTCTTGTTCTGTGATTTGTTGGTTAGGACTGCTAATCATATAAAAGCCCAGCATTAACACAGCCATTAAAATCATGATAAAAATATTCATCATTCCCTCTTGCGATTTATTAAAAGTCTAGGTAATATAAGGGTAAAATGCAATAGGAAAACGGTTTTCTGATGAAAAAAATTTGTTTAATTTCAGTTTTGTTATTGTCTGCATGCGGATTTAAGCCTATGTTTTACGGGCAAGATACAGACATTTATGTTGCACCGATAAGTGGTATTAATGGTATTGATTTAAGGAACAGTCTTAATGCCAAATTTGGTGGACAAAGGGATTCAAACGCAAAATATACATTAAAAGTAAATTTAAAGAATCCTGTCACGCAGTATAAGGCGTTGGAACCAACTGGTGACGCCACATGGCAGCAGATTATATTGAATGCGGATTATGTTTTAAGCGTTGACGGTAAAGAAATAGCGCGGGGTAAGGAAAGTGCTTCAGAATCATATAGTTTTGTACGTTATTTAGTTGCAGCAAATGCGTCTTATAATAATGCGGTACAAAATACGATAAAAGTTTTAGCAGATAAAATCAGCACAAGAACAATTGCGGAAACGTATCGTTATGAACAGAAAGATAATAGTGCAGATAAATAATGAAGTGGAAAGAAGCAGATTTTAATAATGGTATAAATACAATTCGTGCGGTTTTGATTTACGGTCAAGACGCGGGGCAGGTCGATGAATTCTGTGACAAGGCTGTAGAAAAACTTGAAATAGATAAAGATAATTTATTTGCTCTTGATTCTAATGAATTGCGTGAAAAGCAGGATGCGTTATTTGCGGAAAGTTGCAGTCCTTCTATGTTTGGTGGTCGCAAGATGGTAATAATATCAAACGCAGGGGACAGTGACGCAAAACAGATTTCTGAATTAGTTGGGCATAATGGGCTTTGTGCGACGGTAATAGTGACTGCTGGTGATTTGCGTGCTGGTGGTGGTTTAAGAACATTGTTTGAAAATTCCGAAACATTGGCTGCCTTACCTTGCTATACAGATGATGCGCGTTCATTAGCAACTTTGATTAGAAAGGAGTTGTCTGCCGCAGCGGGTATTCAACAGATTACACCAGATGCCATGGCATATATGACAACGCATTTAGGGGGAGATCGTGGAATAACGCGTGGTTTCCTTACAAAGATTGCGTTATATGTGGATGATAAGAAGATTGTAGAGTTGGAAGATGTTGAAAAATGTTTGCCAGATACTGCAGCAGCAGATACAGATGATTTTCTTTATTCATTAACAGCAGGGCATGTTCAGCAGACAATGACAGCTTTGGATAGATTGTTGTATGAAAATTCTGATCCTAACAGATTGTTGCGAATGCTGGATAGTCATTTTAAAAAATTGTTAACAGCAGTTGTTGAAGGGCAATTACCAAGATTATTTTGGAAGGTTACGGAAAAATTTAATACTGCTATAAAGATATGGCCTGAAGTAGAAATTGTAGCGGTTCTTACAAGATTAAATGAACTTGAAAAACAACTACGTACGACAGGCATGCCCGCTGAAATATTGTTGCGCGATTTTTCTTTAAAATTAGCAGTACGTGCAGCGAAATTGGCTGTAAAAAGAAGGAAATAAAATGTTAGCATCTGTATATGCACCGAAAGATTTTAAGCGTTTACGTGTGGTTGGGGATTTAGTTGCACGTTGTTTTGATTTTATTTCACCTTATATTAAGGCGGGTATTTCAACTGGTGAAATAGATAGACTGGTTGCTACGTTTTTAAAGGAAAATGGTGCCAGGTCTTCAGATTTAGGGTATCAAGGTTATCCCAAAAGTATATGCACATCAGTAAACGATGTTATTGTTCACGGTATACCAAGTGATGATGTTATATTAAAAGATGGGGACATTGTAAACGTAGATTTGACTGCGGAATACAAGGGGTTTCATGGTGACGCATCACGTATGTTTATGATAGGTAATGTATCTCCACAGGCACGTGAATTGGTACAAACGTGTCAAGATGCACTGAATGCTGCAATTTCAGTTTGTGCACCTGGGGTTCCTTTATCTGAAATAGGTAAGACTATAGAAGCAGTTGTAAAACCGCATGGTTTTTCTATATCACGCGATTTTGTGGGGCATGGTATTGGTAAGGTAATGCATGATGATCCACAGATATTGCATTTTTATGAAAAGGCGTATGATAGGGTAAAAATGGTTCCAGGTTTAGTGTTCACGATTGAGCCAATGATAAATACAGGTCGACCAGAATGTAAAATAGACCCAGATGGTTGGACCGCGCGAACAGTTGATGGTGGTTTATCTGCACAGTGGGAGCATACAATAGGTATTACAGAAGATGGTGCGATAATATTTACGGAAAAGCAGATGTAGAATTTAATACCAAGGGAACCCGCAGTGAAAGTAGAAGATTTATCTTTTCACCTGGGACACAGAGAAAGATTACGTCAAAAGTTTCTTGAAAATAAACTGACGGATTATGAATTACTGGAATTGTTGTTAAGTTTTGTCATACCAAGACGTGATGTACGTCCGCTGGCGCGTGGTCTTATTGCAAAATTTGGTAGTATTTATCAGGTATTAACTGCACCATTAGAATCTTTAACTGCATATAAAGGTATCGGTAAAAATACAGCGATATTTATAAAGGCCATTCATCAAATAATGATAAGTGGTTATAAAACATGCTTAGATTCTGGGCCTATTTTCAGAAATGAAAAGGTTTTAGCAAATTATTGTACGCTTTTGTTGGGTGGTAAGACAGTGGAAGAATTCCATATTTTATATTTAGGTTCTGATATGCGTTTATTAAAAGATGATTTGCATAGCGCTGGAACAATAGATTGGGCGGCGGTATATCCACGCGAAATAGTAAAACAAGCCTTGGACTTAAATGCAAGATATGTCGTTTTATTACATAATCATCCGACACCGAATACATCTTTTTCAAGTGATGATATAGAGATGACTACTAACATAAAAGAAATGTTAAATATGTTGGATATCGAGTTATATGATCATTATATTGTTTCCGGTGGAATAATTTATTCCGCACGTAATTTATTTTTACTAAAATAGTTCAGAAACATCGCAAACAGATTTTGTTTCTGTTTTGCTTATTTCTTTTAAATTCCCATCAGAAAAAGCATAAACAGTTTTGGTGGCGATGGTTGGGTTTTCCCAAGTTTCTTCCCAGTTTCTGGATATTTTTATTATTCTAAATTCTGGTTTGAAAATAAACTGTAGTTTTTGTAAAGCGCATTCAACGCCTTCGGTAGTTCTAAAACCGTTCGGGGTAATATCAACAAAAGTACCGTTGTTGTTTAATTCAATTTTGTATTCGTAATAAAAATGAGGCGTTCCATTTTCATTTTTTGTTTTGGTTATTCTATCTTTATGTCCGTCTCCATTAATATCTATATCAAATATTTCTTTTGAAGCCACACCTTCACCAAATTCATTTAATTCATATTGTTCTGAAAAATTAGGGTTGCGAAGCCCATCATTAAAAGTGCTGCTACGTTGAGGAATATCGGTATCAAAAGTTTGGTTTGGGGAATCAACTGCGATTGCAGGTTTATTATTTTCTGGTATTTTTCCGCCGGCAAGAAAATAGATTAATATACCGATTATTAACAGCATAACTATTAATAATACAGTTAAAGTAGTAGAGCCTTTATTTTCATTTACTGATTTGATGTCAACCATAATCAATCCTTTATTGATTTATTATTTTCCCGGGTTTCCAACCTTCAATAACTTTTATTGCATTTGCCACCCTAGATAATTCTGCATCGCTTAAATCACTCATTCTTTTATTAATAGACAGTCCTGTTAGTTTTTGAATTTGTCTATGGTATGCAGAAGTATTGTTTTCAGAAGGTGGTGCATACCTGCTTATTGCGCCTGCTACAGTAAGCTTGTTATAACTTTCACTTCGTAAAAGTTCTCTAATTGCGCGCATTCCAGTTTCTTCATCTGGAAAAACCGCAAATCCACCGGCTTCACCTATTGCGCCCATTCTACGAGAAAATTCAGAATATCGGATATTGCCAGGGTTTGTATTTCTCCATGCGCGGCTACCACCTGTTTTTGTTTGTTTTGTACCGTCAGGGTTTGTGTACACGACATCTTTTGAGATTTCTTGTGCGCGATTTGGACGACGAACTGTATTTGAATGGGATGTTTCAGAAATTATTGTTTCAGATTGTATAATCTGTGCGCTTGGGCGGATTGTATTTGAGTCTGTGGATACAGAAACTTCAATTTCTTCTGGAACATCTGGTGCTATTAGCGGTGCCTGTGCATAAGGAATTTCGTTAGATTGTTGATTATTTAGATAAGGTATACCAGAATCATAAATATTAAATTCTTCATATAAATCGAATTCGTTACGTTCAGAAAGTTTTAAATTCCTTGCGTTTAATATTTCGTTTACTTCTGTGATAGGGACTTTTATTGTTCTGCAACCACGTGCAAAAATGTCCTCACCCCATATAGTATTTACAATAGGAATAACCGCGGATAAAGTTCCAAAAATTAGGACCAAATTACGTAAATTTGTAAATATATCGTTCTTTGCGCCTCGAATCATTGATATAGCCCACCCGAACAACAGCAAACCAGTTATACAGGTAATAGCAATCCATGCGTATTCAATGAACGTTTCAAAACTGCGCAGAATGCAAGACGGGTCTTCTAAATATAAATAAGTCCCATCTGACCCAAGTATATTGAAGCCAGAATTTTTTAAAAGTCTAAGAATTGTATCGATGTTCATCAAGACTCATAATTTGCCTATTTTTTTTGTGCGGCATTTGTAAAAAATCCAGGAATAGAAAATTCTTCGTCATTTGCAGCAATTCCTGCCCAACCGAACAAGTCACCCATTAAACCCGTGTCATCTCGTTTTGCTTTTTTAAAAGGCAGAATATTTTTTAATTTTCCGATTTTACTGTGATTTTCTGTTTTTGTGTCTGTTGGTATTTTGTCTTCAGTTTCTGCAAATTCTGCTGCTAACTGTTCCAGTGTCGCATCAGGTGCATCTGCTGAAAAATCTTCGACTGTTTCTTCAAGGTCTATCACTTCTTTTGCAGGAGAATTATGAGAATGCTCTTCAACAGTATCTTCGCGTAAAGGTGTCATACTTTCTAACAGTTGTTCCAATGTTTTTTCAATAGGTTCACTGGGGGCATCTTCTGTTATCATGTCTTCAATGGTGACACGTTGTGCAGGGATTTCGCTTTCGTCTTCTGCAGTTGCGGGTACATCAAGTTCCACATTCAAATCAATATCCGCAGTTATCGATTCTGGTTGTTTTTCTTCTTTTTTTGTTTCTTCAGGTTGTTTAACATCTGAAACTTCGGAATCGATTGGTTCATAAGCAGAATTTAAATCTTGTTCAGTATCATCCTTTTTTGCTGCTAATATCGATAAGATAGGTATAATTTTTTCTTCTTCGTTTTCCTTTTGGGGTTCTTCCGCAGGAATATTGGGAGTTTCTTCTATTATTTGTTCTTCTTCGACATTTTCTTCGATAGTGGGTTCAATTACAGATTTTGCGACAGAACGCCCACGAGGCTTTTTAGCGGTGCTTTTTTTAGTTTTTTCTTCGGTAATTTCTATTATTTCAGGTTCAATAATATTATCTTGAGGTAATTCTTCTGCGGTGTTTTTTAAGTTTTCTTGGTTAGAAAATTGTTTAATATGTTCATTTTCTGATTTTTCTAGATTATTTTCTGCGGATAAGGAATCGTCGTTATCAACAGGTACACCGAATAAAACGGTATTTTTATCCAACCCTAAGGTTATTCTAACTTCATCAAAAGCCGCACGAATATCAGTCATATCAAAGATTTCGGTGCCAGAAATATATATGATTTTAGTCTTCATAGAAACATATCCCCCACTAGATGCGATTATTATATCACATTTTGGGGTTGAACGCATATAAAAAATATCTTAAACTAAAAAACATGGGTGATATAAAACAGCAAATATTTCAAGAATTAAGTTCATTAGAAGATGCTGCTGCACGTTTGCGTGCAACGGCTGTAAATGCGGGAAAACAGACTGATTTAGAAGTTGCGATTTTAACCGAGCAGGTAAAAACTTTGCGTGAAAAGAACGCAAAAGCGACAGAAATGATAAATCAATCTATATCAATATTAAAGAAGTTGAAATGAGTGTAGTATCTATACCTATTGTTAATAAGAACTATCCTATGGGGTGCGAGGATGGTCAGGAAGCGCGTTTGATAGAACTGGGTAAGATGGTGGACGCGCGTGCGCGTGAGATTTTAGATAAAATAGGTCCCTTGCCAGAAAGTTCTTTGTTAGCAACGTTGTGTATTGTTTTGGCTGATGAAATTCATAATAAATCGACGCCTTCTGTTACTGATGCAGATTTAAAAGAGATTTTGGCAAGAATCAGGGAAATAAAGAACAAGATAAATTAAAAACGCGCGTACAGCGCGTTTTTTATAAGGTATTCTGACGGTTTTGTTTTTGTATAAATGCATACAATTTGGATGTATCTGTCATCGCCTGTTGATGTTGTTTTATTTGTTCGATGTTTATTTCTTTACCTGTGCGCCATCCTTCTATTATGCATATAGCTTCTACAACACGATTAATTTGTTCATCAGTCAAATTGCATAATTTCATACTTGTGGACAAACCTGTCAATTTTCTGATGCGTGCTTTATAATTTTGTGTATTATTTTCATGTGGTGGGGCGTATTTAAATATCGCCGCAGAAATGGTAAGGTTTCTATAGCCTTTTGAACGCAAAAGTGCTGCTAAAGCATTTTTACCTGTTTCTTGGTCTGGAAAAACCGCGAAACCACCTGCTTTACCGATTGCGCCTTGTTCTACAGCAAAACTAGAATATCTTATGCAACCGGGGTTGTTGTTGCGCCATGCACGTGTACCACCGCTACGCTTTAATTTATCACCATCAGAAAATGTATATACAACATCATAGTTTTGTGCGATGGCGTCCACAGCGATTTTTGGGGTGCTTGAATTAAGTGCCAGCAACTCATAGTTTGCAGAATCATTTTTTTCAACCTTAGGTTGAATATTGACGTTTTTTTCTGTGGATTTTGGTTCTTTCTGTGTTTCAGAGTTTTCTGGTGCGCCTAAACTATAACCAAAATTAAACATCATTGCCGCACTTGTTAAAAAATATGGAATTGTGCGTTTGAAACCCATTTTTTACCTCCTTTGCAATCAAACAGACACCCCGGGATTAACCGGTGAGCCTAATATTTTATTAATGTTTTTTTTGATTGGTTCGTCGCAATAGAGCAATTTGCAACGTACATTCAGACTTCGTATAAAACCAAGCCCCGACTTGCCACTTTTTTTGGCAGCCCGCCCTTTATCAGGGAACCAAAGTTTGTATATACATATAATCTTAAAAAATAAAATTTCAAGTAAAAAATGAAAAAAAGTTGAAAAAAATTGAAAAAGGTTAGTTTTTTGCTTAGAAATAGTATTTTTTCTGTTGTTATTTTTTTTGAAATGTTTTAAATTTTTGCTTGTCATGAGTAAAGAAATTATCGAAAGAATAGATTCACAGCAATTATCAGACGCATTGTCTGAACGTTATTTGTCGTATGCGGTTAGTACAATTGTATCTCGCGCACTTCCTGATGTTCGCGACGGTTTAAAGCCTGTACACCGCAGAATTTTGTATTCTATGTTGCGTCAGAAGTTATCGCCTTCGGCGGCTTTTCGTAAGTGTGCGACGGTTGTTGGGGACGTTTTGGGGCATTATCATCCGCACGGGGATTCTTCGGTGTATGATGCAATGGTGCGTCTGGCACAGGATTTTTCTGTACGCTATCCATTGATTGACGGACAGGGGAATTTTGGTAATATAGACGGCGACCCACAAGCAGCATATCGTTATACGGAATCTAAGATGACCGACGCTGCGATGCTGATTATGGAAGGCATTGATGAAGATAGCGTTGATATGATGCCCAATTTTGATGGGACGACCGTTGAACCTACTGTTATGCCTGGTGCTTTCCCTAATTTATTGGCAAACGGTGGTATGGGAATTGCCGTTGGTATGGCAACAAATATCCCGACTCATAATGTGGCAGAAGTTTGTGATGCTTTGTCTTTAGTTGTGGATAATCCAGAAGCGACCACTACACAGATTATGAAAAAACTTGTTGGTCCAGATTTTCCGACAGGTGGTGTTCTGATAGATTCTTTTGATACAATTGTAAAGAATTATGATACTGGGCGTGGTGCTTTCAGAATTCGGGCAAAATGGGAAGTTGAAAAACTAGACCGCGGTGCAGAGCAGGTAGTTATAACTGAAATCCCATATGGAATTATAAAATCTAAGTTAGTAGAACAAATCGCTAATTTAATTGACGCAAAGAAATTACCGTTAGTAGATGATATTTCTGATGAATCAACAACAGATGTCAGAATTGTAATAACGCCTAAAAGTCGTAATGTCCCTGCAGATAAGATGATGGCGCATTTATTTGCGATGACTGACTTGGAATATAAGTTCAATATGAACTTCAATGTAATAGATTCTAAGGGGGCACCACGCGTAATGGGAATAGGTGACGTCCTGCGTGAATTTATTGCACATCAAAAGAATGTTTTAATACGCAGAACGAATTGGCGCTTAGGTAATATTGCCCGCAGGTTGGAAATCTTAGGCGGGTTATTAATTGTTTACTTAAATTTGGATAGGGTAATAGAAATAATCCGTAACGAGGATGACCCGAAAGCCGTTTTAATTGCAGAGTTTAATTTAACAGAAGTTCAGGTAGAGGCAATTTTAAATACTCGTTTGCGTTCTTTGCGTAAATTGGAAGAAATGGAAATTCGCCGCGAGGATGCTGCTTTATTAGCAGAACAGAAACAACTGCAAGAATTGCTAGCCAGCGAAGATATGCAGAACGAGCAATTAAAGGCATGGTTTGCAGATATTAAAAAGCGTTATGATAAAAAAACTGCATTGGGACGTCGTCGTACTCAGTGGGTACCACAGATCGAAGAAATAGTTGTGAATGCCGAAGAATTTATAGAGAAAGAACCTTTGACGGTAATATTGTCTACTATGGGTTGGATTCGTGCGGCCAAAGGGCATCTTGATTTGAATAATCTTGATTTGAAGTTCAAAGAAGGTGATGAATTGCAGTTTGCGTTCCATACTATGTCTACGGATAAGGTGAACTTATTTGCTAGTGGTGGCAAGATGTTTACTATTTCTGCAAATGATTTACCGTCTGCACGTGGTTTTGGTGAATCTGTCAGAATGATGGTAGATATTGGCGCGGATGAAAATATTGTTAGTGCTTTTGTTTTGGATACGTCTGCTAAATATTTATTAGTTGGTCGTCATGGAACAGGATTCATTGTAAGTGGTGAAAATTGTTTGGCGCAAACCCGTACAGGTAAGCAGGTAATGAATACAGATGCAAAGAATCCTGCGATAATGTGTGTGCCTGTGTCTGGGGACAGCGTTGCGTTATCTGGTTCTAATGATAAGTTGTTGATATTTTCAACCTCGGAAATACCAGAGATGACACGTGGCAAAGGTGTGATATTACAGAAATATAATGCGGAAAGAACTTATGTATTGGATGTTATGTTCTTTAATGCGGCGGATGGTTTTGGTTGGACGACGGGTAGGGGGACAACAAAACTAGAAGATTGGCAACCATGGGTTGGCAAACGCGCTTCGCAGGGGAGAACAATACCAGTTGGTTTTCCGCGTAGTGGTAAATTTGGAAAATAAAAATCCCCGATTATGGGGATTTTTATTATGATTTTACATAGATAAAAAACGCACTAGACTTAGTGCGTTTTTTATAAACTGATATGCCCGCAAAATATTAGTGAGGCATTTTTGCTTCTGTCATGACCACATGTTTACGCAATTTTGGGTCATATTTGCGGAATTTCATTTTGCCAGCAGTATTTTCTGACTTTGTATTTTTTGTAGTTGTGTAGAAATAGCCAGTTTCTTTATTTTCTAGCTTTACAACTTCTTTGCTGCCTTTTTTAGATGCCATTTTTTCTACCTTTTATTATTCTGTTGGGGATTTTAGGTTAAATTTTACTGGAAATCAAGTAAATTTTATAATAATATACAAAAACGCGCTTGTAAAGTAATGTACATAATGCGGGTATGGCGACTACGAAGCGAAGCGTAGTGCCGCCGTGCTTAAAAGTTCGTGCTTGTGCATAATGCGGGTATGGCGAAATTGGTAGACGCGCTGGATTTAGGTTCCAGTGGGGCAACCCATCAGAGTTCGAGTCTCTGTACCCGCACCAAAAATTCTTCCACAATTTTTAATATACTGGGTAATTCCTTGGGAAAGATTGGTCTGGTTTTTCCAGGTCTGATTTAACACCGCATGCAGAAACTGCAAGTGTTGCGATTAGTAAAAATCCCATAAATAATTTTTTCATGTATTTAATTATAACTATTAGTTTGTGTGTGTCAATTTTTTGATGATAAATCGGATTTCTATCCTGTGTTATATATTCTGATTATGGTCTATTCTTCTTTTGTACATAACAAAAGGAGAGATGTCATGTATCACAGTAATGGAAATTACGAGGCTTTTGCCAATCCTCGCAAACCAGAGGGTGTAGATAAAAAGTCTGCTTATATAATAGGTGGTGGCTTAGCAGGTCTTGCGGCCGCTGTATTTTTAATTCGTGACGGAAAAATGAAAGGGAACAAGATTCATATTTTTGAAGAACTTCCTTTAGCAGGTGGTAGTATGGACGGAATATTAAATCCGCAGCGCGGTTATATAATTCGTGGCGGTCGTGAAATGGAGGCTCATTTTGAGACTTTGTGGGACTTGTTTAGGTCGATACCATCATTAGAAGATGAAAAAGTATCTGTGTTAGATGAATTTTATTGGTTAAACAAAGACGACCCAAGTTTTTCACATTGTCGCGCAATAGAAAAGCGAGGCAAGAGGATGAAAGACGACGGTAAATTGACTTTAACACCGACCGCAATTCGTGAATTAATAGATTTGGCACTAACACCAGAAGAAAAATTGCAAGATGTACAAATTGACCAGGTTTTTACAGAAGAATTTTTTGAATCTAATTTCTGGTTATATTGGGCAACAATGTTCGCATTTGAAAAATGGTCCAGTGCAATGGAAATGCGTCGTTATATCTTGCGCTTTATACATCATGTTGGGAAACTTGCCGATATGTCCGCATTGAAGTTTACAAGATATAATCAATATGAATCTTTAATTACACCGCTTGTTCGTTGGTTAGAAAATAATGGTGTAAAATTTCACTATGACACGCGTATAACGAATGTTGTTATTGATTGCAAATCTAATAAAAAGGTCGCAAAGAAAATAGAAATGATAAAGTCTGGTAAAGAAAAAGAAATGTCTATCACGCCAGATGATTTAGTCTTTGTCACTAATGGTTCTATTACAGAAAGTACGACATATGGTGATAATGATACCCCAGCAGATACGCATCATGAACTAGGTGGCAGTTGGGAATTGTGGAAAAATATCGCCAAGCAGAACAAAGAGTTTGGTCGCCCAGACAAGTTCTGTGAAAACATACCTGCTGCGAACTGGGTTATGTCTGCAACCATTACGCTTACAGATGATAGGGTTGTACCTTATATAGAAAAAATCTGTAAGAAAAATCCGCATAGTGGTTCTATTGTAAGTAGTGGACCTGTGACAATAAAAGATTCTAATTGGTTGTACGGGTTCAGTATTTCACGTCAGCCGCATTTCCGCAGTCAGAAACCTAATGAAATAATAGTTTGGACTTATGGTTTGTTATCAGATACCGAAGGTAATTATGTAAAGAAAAAGATAGCAGATTGTACAGGTGCGGAATTATGTGCTGAATGGTTGTATCATATTGGCGTTCCAGAAAAAGAAATAGAAGATATTGCGCATAACAGTGCAAATACTGTGCCTAGTCATATGCCATATATAACTACATACTTTATGCCGCGTGCGCTGGGTGACAGACCGTTAGTTGTACCAAAAGGTTCAGTAAATCTTGCGTTTATAGGTAATTATGCAGAAACAGAAAGGGATACAGTGTTTACAACAGAATACTCTGTTAGAACTGCGATGGAAGCGGTTTATACTTTATTGGGCATAGAACGTGGTGTTCCAGAAGTATTTGATTCGTGCTTTGATGTTCGTATGTTGTTGCAAAGTATATATTACTTAAACGACAGGAAGAAACTTCATGAGATAGATGTCCCATGGGTACTAAAACTGTTAGAAAAGCAGGGTATGAAAAAGGTAAGGGGAACATATTTAGAAGAATTATTAAAAGAAGCGAAATTGATATAAAGAAACCACCCGTTTGGGTGGTTTTTAGGAAAAGGCTCGGATAGTTTTGTGTTTTTTATTAATTATCATATAAAGCATAGCAAAGGAGAGAGGCTATGAATAAAACTTTACTAATTGGTATATCGGGAATGCTTTTTGCGGGTTTTGCTAATGCAGCTACGATTACAGGTAATGCAACTGTTTTGATTCAAAATACTATTGGTACAAGTCAAACCCAACAGATGAATTTCGGTACAGTCAGTCCTACTGCAAATGCGGGGGTTGTCACTTTATCTCCTGCTGGGGTTGCATCTTCTTCTACACTTGGAACTTATGGTGCTGGAGCCGCAGGTAAGTTTAACATAGTCGCGCAACCGTCAACATTAATGCAGGTATCTTTTTCAAATGGAACTGTTACCAATGGTTCGGAATCAATGACTTTGGATAACTTTACTTCTACCAGTACCCCAGCAGGAAATACAACTGATTCAAATGGTACATTGGCTTTAAATGTCGGTGCTAATTTAAATGTTGGGGCCAATCAACCATCTGGTACATATAACGGAACATATACTGTAACGGTTAGTTATTGATTTTCAGGTTTAGTATTTTTGTTATCAGTTTATTAGTGCCAAAAATTTTATTTGCCGCAAATTTTAGTGTTGTAAAGAATTTATCTTTTGGCACGCTTGTTCCTGTGTCTGCGTCGGGTTCAGCAACGGTTGCATTAAATAGTTCTATTAATACTTATGGAACGGCAACAATTGCACCAACGGGAACCGCTTATTATGCAGGTCAACTTTTATATAAAGGGTCTGGATTTGGCCCCTTCCCGCAATCTGTCACAATGACTTTTCTAAATTCTTCAGTTACTTTAAATAACGGGCAAGGTGGAACTGTTGTCGTAAATAATTTTACTGTGACACCTAACTTGCAGGTATCGTCTTCTAATCCAGAAGTGACTGCAAATGTCGGAGGAACGCTTAATTTTACAAGTGCTTCTACGCCTGGCAATTATACTGGGTCAGTTCAAGTAAGAGCCTATTCTTTATTCGGTGGGTTTGATACTGTGACGCTTCCTATTATTGCAACTTTATGGAGACCGTTAACTATAACTCAATCAAAGCAATTAAACTTTGGCGCAATAAATGTATCAACAGGAAACGCGGTTGTGAATATGTCCGCACAAAATGGAAATCGCACAATTGTTTCTGGTGCGGCAGGTATAACTTTGATTTCAAGTTTACCAGGTAATCCTGCAGAATTTGTTATTACAGGTCAACCCAATACATCAATAAACGTTTCTTTGCCAACTTCTACAACGTTAACGGGACCAGGAGCTGCAATGACTGTTAACAATTTTTCTAGGCGTCCAAGCGGTTCTTCTACAAATACAAATTCTAATGGGAATTTAACTTTAACGGTTGGTGCGGATTTGATTATAAACGCTAATCAAGCAGCAGGAACTTATAACGGAACTTATACAATCAGCGTTAATTATTAGGGAGTAAAAATGAAAAAAGTATTTTTATTATTATGTTTTCTGTCTCCAAATTTAGCTTTTTCAAATATATCTGTTGCGCCTTTTTATTTGGAATTTGATGCAGAGTCGTCCAAAAGAATGGGACAGGTAAGATTTACAAACAATGCTACAGTAGAGAAGACTTATAATATAAAGTTAACTAACTTTCAGCAAGACCACACAGGTAAATATAGTCCTGCGGATAAGAATACAGAAAATATTTTATTGGCAGATGAATATCTTGAATGGTCACCGCATCAAGTGACACTAAAACCCAATGAATCACAAGTGGTCAGAGTGCAAAGACGTGGTATGGCAACTGTACCTGACGGCGAGTATGTTTCGCATCTATTGATTCAAGAACAGCCAAGTAAAATAGATACAGATTATACATCAGAAAATGACGGTAGTTTGATTATAAATTTAGAGGCTTTATATGAAGTTTCAATTCCCGTTATGATAATAAATGGTGACGTACAATATAGTGCTAAAATAAAAAGTGCCGTGTTAGATAAAGACTCAAAATCCCCTAAGGTTTCAGTAATTGTTGAAAGGGAAGGGAACAGGTCTTTTTACGGAACGTTAATTGTAAAGCAAGGAAAAGAAGAAATAGGGCGCGTTAATAAATTTAGAATATTTACAACAACAGATACTCGTGACATAGATGTTCCTTTAAGCAAATTGCCAAATGGACAAATAAGTGTAGTTTTGATGGACGAGAAAACAAATGAAGTGCTGGAAACTAAGCTTATATAGCGTTATATCTTGTCTTGTTTATTCTGATTTGACTTATGCTAATCAGTTGCTATTAGAACCGATTGTTCAGGGAATAAACACAGGGGTTATTGTTCATGCTGTGCAACAAGAGGATATTTTTTTCTTTGATATGCAAGATATGGCGGAAGCCTTAAGGTTTAACTTTAATCCAAATGACAATACAGGCAGTTTTTTAGATGAAAGTTTTTCTTTAAATTCTGCGGATTTTTCCGAAGAAACTTTCATAGATTATGATGGTAAAGATTTTTTTTCATTAGATTTATATGAAAGGGTATTACCAATAAAGTTAAAAGTAAATTTATTAGAAACCGTATTAGAGGTAGAATCTGAAAAAGTTTTACCTACGGCCAGGTCTGCACAGAATTTTGTCAGGCGACAAAATATGTCTTATAGTTCACAGGCGGACCCATTTAGTAATTATGAGTTTGATAAACGTTATTTTTCTTTTCCTGTAATGGACTTTATTTATAAAAGAACACAGAACTTTAACCATATACATAAAGACGATTATAGTCATTCATACGGTGATTATTATCAAGCAAATCTAGGTATGATTTTTGCTGGGTTTGATACCCAGGTAACTATATTCGGGGATGACTATGGTAATTCAGAATTATGGGATCCTGGTGCCAGGGTGTCTGTCAGCAAGACTTTATTAGATGAACCTAGAAACGCATTAAATTTAGCAAGATTTAAAGCAGGTGATATTGTTAGTGACGGAAACAATTTGTTCTTTAATGGTGTTAATGGGCGCGGTGTTTTATTTAGTTCTTTTAAAGATTTAGTTGTTTCTGCAGATAAGACTATCGATATTACAGGCAGTATGCCAGCGGGCTGGGAAGCAGAATTATACCTTAACAATCAGTTAATAGGATTTCGACAATCAAGCATTGACGGTAGATACGAGTTTTTAAATATACCTGTAAATTATGGACTAAATAACTTTAAGGTTGTCTTATATGGACCATTCGGTGAAGTTCGTGAAGAAGAACGCCGGTATTATTCTGGTACATCACCAGTCAGTGCAGGCGAGTTAGGGTATAATATAAGTGCGCAACAACCAAACAGATATATTTTTGAGGGAAAAGAAGGACTGCAAAGTTCTTCGGATAAGATTTCTGCTAATTCTATGTTTTATTACGGGGTGACAGATTACTTTACATTGAACGGTGGTTTTGCAACTGCAGAAAATATAAATGATATAGGGTCTGATTATCAATATTCTACATTGGGTGCGCAACTTGCTTTGAATGGTGTGTCTTTGCAATATAATATGAATTATAACCTTAGTAAAAATGCGGTCGGTCATCACGTAGATTTACAAGGTGATATTTATATAGGAACTATCTTTACAAGGTATGAATATTATGGTGATATATCATCGCCAATTTCATACTATCAAGACGGATATTTAAAAGATTTATTCGAAACGCGTTTAACAGGAAGTTTGCCTTTTATAAATGTTCCTTATTATATTTCTTATACAGGTAGTAATGGACAGAATGGTGAAAGTTACCAAACTGTTCAGGCCAGATTATCACCGAATTTTATGCGTTATTATAATTTTACAATAGAAAATAATTGGACTCGTAATGCGGGCTTTACACAGAATTATATAGATTTTCTATTACAAGCAAACTATATGCGCTTTCGTGTAAACGGGCAGGCGCGTTATCAAACAAACCCTGATACTTATTTGAATAGTTATGGTAGTTTTTTAGAATATCGTTGGGATAAAAATACTTATGTTCAGGCAACATGGAATCATGATTGTCAGTCTAATTATACAGGTAATTCGGACATAGATGTTTTTGGTGTTGGGCTTGGCAGATTATTTAAGTTTGGTGGAATAACATTTAATGTGTCGGCTGATACGAATAGGAACCTTGCACTAGGGTTAACATATAATATAAGTTTGGGTAAGAAACCGAATAGTATGGAGTTATTTACAAACTCAGAAAATCAAATGATGAATTACGGTACTATATTTGCACATGCTGAAGATGACCATGGTAATCCTGTAAAAGGTGTAAAGATAATAGTAAACGGTCGTGAAAGTCCGTCGGTTACAGATGAAGATGGTGAAGCGATAATAACTAACCTAGATTCTCATCAAAAAGCGATATTAAGTGTAGATGGAAATGAGGTAGAAGATTTAGCATTGGTACCA
This sequence comes from uncultured Alphaproteobacteria bacterium, assembly GCA_944389265.1. Lineage (GTDB taxonomy): Bacteria > Pseudomonadota > Alphaproteobacteria > Rs-D84 > Rs-D84 > Enterousia. The sequence goes on along the minus strand of CALXLS010000001.1, from coordinate 95,728 downwards.
GAATGGACGGAAAAGAAATTGGTTTTACGTCCAGGTGCAATGCGCCATATAGTAATAAAGTTTAATCACCTTGGGGGATTAGAAGGACAACTAGAAAATATGGTTGAGGGTCAGAAATACACAATATATATCAAGAATACAGAAGGCGAAACGGTTGCGACAAAAGTTGCAGATAAGGACGGCGCATTTATATTTGACGGAATTAAACATGGAAAATATATAATAGAAGTGTTTAATGAAGAAGATGAGTTAGTAGGGAAAGCGAACATAGATATAAGCAAGAACTTTCATAGTATGGAAGAAACAATAAAATTAACGGAAGAGAAACAAGAAGTAAGTTAAAATAAAAAACGACCCGAAAGGGTCGTTTTATCTTGGCAGCCCCAACCAGATTCGAACTGGTGTTCTCGCCTTGAAAGGGCGGTGTCCTAGGCCTCTAGACGATGGGGCCGAAACTGCCGCGTTTCTTTATCAAAACGCCGCCAAATTATAACTGGCATTTTTACCTTTGTCAAGGTATTTTAATGCCAGTTATTTTTTATTTATTCATTTAGTTTTGGGCAGCAACTGGTGCGTTCATATCAACTTCTTCAACAGTTTCTGTTTCTTCAACAACTTCTGTCGGTTCGTCTTCAACCTGCTGAAATACGATTTCTTTACCTTCTGCATTCTTTAAGGTCAAGCGACCGTCTTCCAAACTATATGATTCAACAGTTGTTAAGAACTGAAAATAGTCTTGTTCTGTCTGCATAGCATTCATTGGACCCATCATCATTGTTGATGCCATCGGACCAAATTTAATTTTATCGCCTTCTGCTTCGTATGTGCCATTGTATAAGTTCACAACCTGACCATTTACACGCATTTCTGTCGCGTCAAAAGTCAAAGTGATATCTGTACCTTCTGCAGCAGATATAAAACTTTCACCCTTTAACATTTCTGGGTTTGGTGTTTTATCACCACACGCCGCCAAGGCCAATACGCCAGCTGCTAAGATATATGGTTTTAAGTTCATGTTTTTCCCCTTTTTTGACTTGTTTATAAGTATACCAACAAGATGAATTATATCAACAATTATAACAAAAATTTTATGGGAAATATTCTTAAACAAAAAACACTGTTCAAAGAACAGTGTTTGAATAGCTGGCGGGATTGACGGGGCTCGAACCCGCGACCTTCTGCGTGACAGGCAGACGCTCTAAACCAGCTGAGCTACAACCCCTTAAAGCAAGGCTTATGATATACTGTTGTTAACATAAATGCAAGACTTTTTTTCACAAATAAAAAAAATCCGCCAAAACGGCGGATTTAAAGTAATTATTTAATAAGTTTACCCATTGCAACTGCGGTGTCGCCCATACGATTTGAGAAGCCCCATTCGTTGTCATACCATGCTGTCACATGGACTAACTTATCTTCCAATACTTTTGTTTGTGAAGCATCAAAGATAGAACTATGTGCATCACCTGTAAAATCAACAGATACTAATGGTTTGTCATTGTAACCAAAAGTTTTTGATTCTGCGGCTTTCATGGCTTCGTTTACTGCTTCTACAGTGGCAGATTTTTCTAGGTTAACGACCAATTCCACAACAGAAACATCTGGTGTTGGTACGCGAATTGCCATACCGTCTAATTTGCCTGCTAATTTTGGTAATACTAAGCCAATTGCTTTTGCTGCGCCTGTGCTGGTTGGAATCATTGATAAACCTGCTGCACGTGCACGACGGAAGTCTTTATGGTTTTTATCTAATAATTGCTGGTCGCCTGTATAAGCATGAACTGTTGTCATCCAACCAGAAATTATACCGAAAGTATCATCTAATACTTTTGCGACAGGTGCCAAGCAGTTTGTTGTGCAAGACGCGTTTGATACGATTAAGTCTTCTGATGTCAATGTATCCTGGTTTACACCGAATACGATAGTTTTGTCTGCACCTGCAGATGGTGCGGATACTAAAACGCGTTTCGCGCCACATTCCAAGTGAACTCGTGCTTTTTCTGCAGCGGTAAAGATACCTGTGCATTCCATTACTATATCGATATTTAATTCACCCCAAGGTAATTTAGTTGGGTCTTTTTCTGCAATACATTTAATTTTCTGATTACCGACCAATATGTATTCGCCTTCTAGTTTTACATCCATAGGCAACTTACCGTGTACGGAATCATACTGTAATAAATAAGCATTTTGTTCTGCTGGTGCTAAATCGTTTACTGCAACGAATTCGATGTCTTCACGACCTGATTCCAGGGCTGCACGTAAAACCAAGCGACCGATGCGCCCGAAACCGTTAATTGCTACTCTTACTTTAGACATATTATTTTCCTTTCGTTTTATCTTTTTATTGGACGGGGTTATTTTAGCACCATGCACAAATTGTGCAATTATTTTTTGTTTGTTGGGTGCTACGCTTGATTTTTCATCTTTGTATTTTATAATGAGCCTAATGAAAAAATATGATTCTTATATTATTGCTGGGCCTACTGCATCTGGGAAGTCGGACTTTGCACATAATTTAGCAAAGTTAGTAAATGGTATTATTATAAATTGCGATAGTGTCCAGATTTATAAGGGAATAGAGAATATTTCTGCAAGTCCTTTTGCAGGTATGCCAATAACAGATGAAATAGACGGGGTTCCTTATAGATTGTTTTCCATTTTACCGCTAGATAAGCAGATAAGTGTTGTTGATTATCTGCACATGGCAAAAAAAGAATATGACAAAGCCAAGACAGCGGGTCTTACACCTATATTTGTTGGCGGAACAGGGTATTATATAAATGCGGTTATAAATGGTATATCCCCTATGCCAGAGGTGTCAAAGGAAGCACGAGATAAGGCGCGTGATTTAGTTGCAAAAGACTTAGAGGCGGCTAGAAAATTATTACCGTCAGATTTTAAAGCGACAGATTCTCAGCGAGTTGCGCGCGCATTAGAAGTCTTTTTTGAAACTGGCAAGCATATAACTTATTGGCAGTCTTTGCCGCGTAGTGGGGCGATAGAACCAACACCGCATAAAATATTAATAAATTCGCCATTAGATATTTTGCATAAACGGATTGCAGCGCGCATACCAAAGATGTTGGAAGGCGGTGCGATTGCAGAAGCGCAAGCAGTAATAGATTCTGGTTGGGATGAAAGTCGTGCAATTGGTGCAACGCAATTATGTTCTTTCCTGCGTGGTGAAATAACGCAAGAAGATTGCATAAAAAATTGGATTACAAAAACGAACCAATATGCAAAACGGCAGAGAACATGGTTTAGAACACAGTTCACTGCCGATGAAGAAATTAAATCTGTTACGAAATAACCAGTTTTATTTGTTCTTTATGTAAACTAAACCTACAATTTGTAAATTTAATTGTTTTTTATTGTTAAATTCACGTTGTGCATTTTTAGTTTTATTCTGCTTTCTTTTGTTTTCGCGTACGTATTTTGCTTGTTTATAATTGCGGCGAGTGCGATTTTCTGCTTGCATGGCCAATAAGTTTTGAATATATGCAGATTGGGTATAAAGTGCGCGATTAAGTTGTTCTTTTGCTTTTTTACGGTTAGTAATTTCTGGATTATTTTGCGTATAAGCGGATAAATAATCTGCAATTAAAGTTATTAATGCCTTTAAAAATTCTGGATTTGTAGAATTTGAATCGCGTGAATCAAGTAATCGTATAAACATTTTTGATTTAAAGATTAAAAAATCTTCAATTTCTTTACTGTATGGGGTTTTGTATCGCCAAGAATTTTTTATGCTTTCTGATGTTACATAAGAAGCACCGTATTTTTCTAAGAATTCTTCGGTTATATATTTTGCATAAGCAGAAAATGTTTTCTGGGAAGCGGATATTCTGTTCTGGTTGTTTTTATTCATACTTGATACCTTTGAATTATTGCTTGCATAATAATATATTATACAAAAAATATTGTTTTGTCAATTTTAAATATGAATAAAATCAATATTATTTTGATTTAGCGTCTTTTAATTTTTTATACTCGCTTTTAATATTTGTTAGAATATCAGAGTCCTGCATTTTTTTAGAAAAAGCGACACAGTTCCTAAATTCGTTTTCAAGTGTATTCCAACCAGAATATTCCCAGTCTATAAGCCCGACAATTTTCATTGTTTTTTTATCTACAATTATATTGTTGCATATATCATTATGGTTCCACCCATCACCGACCGCATCGCCGCGTAAATCATCTATTTCTTTTGGTATATAATTGTGCATAGCAAATATAAATTCTGCTAATTGTTTTGCCCATTCTTTTTTATATTTATTAATAGTTTTTAATGAAAATGTGTTTAAATTTTTTCCTGGGATAAAGTCATACTTAAAGAAGGTGTATTGTCCTGCTTTTACTATTTCTATTTTAGGTATGCGCAATGGCACAACTTTTGCAAAAGCGTCTGTAATACGTTTTTCGCGCATGATTTTTTCTGTTTTAGCCGATTGGTCAAAAGCCTTTCTTATTTTAAAGACGTATTTTTTATCTACGATAAAACCGATATTCCAGCCACCTTTTATCATTTTAGTGCCGCGGAAATTAAGTTCTGGGTAATGCTTTTTTAGTGCTTGATACTTTTTCTTCCAATCATATAAATTTTCTTTACGGATACGTTCTTGGGTCTTGCGGTTTGGAATAAAGTTGCAAAGAAAATCACAGATTTCAAAAAATAATTTCCACATAAAATAAGCCTTTTAAATTATGTTATAAATGGTATTGAAAAAAACGAAAAAAACAAGTACTTTGTGGGTATGTTCAAAGCGGGTGAAATAGTAAAAATCTTAATACCTAATGTTGTAAATGCTGGTTATGATTACCGGCTAAATGCTGATGCGGAACTAGGAAATTTTGTTCGGGTTAGTGTTATGAACAGACCTTATATCGGGGTGGTATATGGTATTGGGGATAGTGGACTGCCTGAATCAAAAATAAAAAGCGTTTCAGAGGTTTTTGATTTTGGTCTGTCTGTCGAAGATTTACAGTGGATACAGAAAATGTCTGAATGGACATTGATGACCCCAGGGGCAGTTTTAAGACTAATAATAAATGTTCCTGACGCATTTTTGCCGCCGCGTATAGAACCTTTGTATACATTTAAACATGACGACAAAATACGTATGACAGAAGCAAGGCAATCAGTTGCAGATGCTTTTGCTTCTAATGATAATGAAGCCATGTCTGTATCAGATATTCAAAATATATCACATGTTAGTTCTTCGGTTGTTCGTACTATGATAAAGAACGGTACATTGGTTTTAAGTGACAGTCGTGCAAAAGAGCAGAAATCATTTATTTATCAGTACAAAGACATGGGAACAGTTAAATTAAACGAAGAACAAAGTAAAGCGGCTGATGTAATAGGTAAAGCAATTAATAGCGGTGGTTTTTCTGTATTCTTGTTAGACGGTATTACTGGCAGCGGTAAAACGCAGGTTTATTTTGATTCTGCGTGGCGGGCATATCAGAAAGGAAAATCAGTTTTATTAATGATGCCAGAAATTGCATTAACGGCGCAATTTATGTCCAGGTACGAACATAGGTTTGGTGCCCCACCAGTTGTATGGCACAGTAATTTAACTGCTGCGCGCAGGCGTGAGATATGGCGTGGGGTATCGCGCGGTGAAATCAAAATGGTTGTCGGTACGCGCAGTGCTTTATTTTTACCATGGCAGAATTTAGGTTTGATAGTAATAGACGAAGAACATGACGGTTCTTATAAACAAGAAGATATGGGAAATTATCATGCGCGTGATATGGCGGTTTTGCGCGCAAAAATTGCGGGATTTCCAGTAGTGTTGGCCAGTGCAACCCCATCTGCTGAAACATTAGAAAATGTCGCAGTTGGAAAATACAGCAGATTAAAGTTAACTTCTCGGTTTGGTGGGGCAACTTTACCAACAATAGAAACTATTGATATAAGACAAAATAGGCCTGTTGGGTATAATCTGCCAGATGAAGAAAAAGACGCACCTGTAAGAACAGGGTATTTATCGCCAGATTTATGTAATGCTATGCAAGATACGTTGAATGCGGGACAACAAGTTATGTTGTTTATAAACCGTCGTGGTTTTGCACCTATTGTTCAGTGTAAGAAATGCGGCTGGGTTTCGACATGCCCAGATTGCAGTGTTGGTATGACTTATCATAAACATTTGAATAAATTGTTGTGTCATATGTGTGGGCGTATGTCTGCTTTGCCTGAAAAATGTCCGAATTGTGGTGACGCGGTTTCTATGCGTGGGGCAGGGCTAGAAAAAATACAAGAGGAAGTAAATGTAAAATTCCCGAATGCAAAGACTGCGCTGGTGTCTAGTGATACAATGATGTCACGACAGGCCTTAGAAAGACTTGTTGGTAAAATGGAAAGCGGTGAAATAGATGTTGTTATTGGAACACAGATTTTGGCAAAAGGACATCATTTTCCTAATTTGACTTTGGTGGGTGTGGTTGATGCAGATATGGGATTATTTGGTACAGATTTTCGTGCGGCTGAACATACTTTTCAGCAACTGTTTCAGGTTGCAGGACGTGCAGGTCGTGGTGAAATTCCGGGTAAGGTTTTAATGCAGACATATCAGCCAGACCATCCTGTATTGCAAGCGATATGTGCAGGCAACAGGGACGAGTTTATGAATGCGGATATGGCGGCAAGGCGTGCGGCAAAAATGCCACCATACGGGCAATTAATTGCAATAATTATAGAAGCCGAAAAAGAATCTATCTTAAAAAAGTTTTGTTCTGTTTTATCTGATGCAGCACCTTCTGCAAACGGGGTAAAGATAATGGGGCCTATTGCAGCGCAAGTTTATCAGATAAGGAATTGGTATAGAATGCGGTTCCTTGTTACAGGTGATGTACGTTCTAATTTACAAGCGGTTGTAAAACATTGGATGAGGAAGGTGAAAGTCCCTGCGAATGTCAGGGTAAAGATAGATGTAAACCCACAGAATTTTATGTAGTATTCCTATTGAAATAGGTTATTTGTGTACATATAATATGTATATAAAAGGAGCAAAAATGGGGGAAGTAATCATGGCTTTTATAGTAATGTTTTTCTTGGTTGTTGTATGTTTGGTAATATTGTGCATACCAATTATGATTGCAAACGCGCGTGGCATTTGTGGCAGTGAAAAAACCGCAATTATCGTTTTGTCGTGGCTTGGCATATTCTTTGGAATTACATGGTTTGTCGCATTGATTCTGTCTTTGGTTTGGCACGGTGATTGTGTAGAAGGTAAAGATAATCTGGATAGATTAGAAAAATTATCAAAATTGTATAAAGATAAAGCGATCACAAAAGAAGAATATGAAAGAATGAAGTCTAAATTATTAAATTAAAAAAAGCCCCGTTTTGGGGCTTTTAAATATTCTTTTTATTTTGTTCTTTGTCTGAAAGAAGATAAATGAACGTTATTTAAAAATCGTTTTGTTTTTATTATACAATTTATAATATGGTCAATTGTACTTGGGGCAGCAAATCTTTCTTCTTCACGGCGTAAAGAGTGACGAATTTTTGCCTCTTCATTTTCTTTCAAGATTCTTTGTATCTCTTCTTCAGATTTCGACATATCTGGGTACACAACTATTTCATCATCATATATCATTTTTTTACCTCTTTTAAACAACTTCAGTTACTGCGCGCAGGCTGCCATCGCGAGATAATTGTACAACGCGGATTTTCTTTTTCATTTCCGCAATTAAATCGCTTCTGTCGTATGCTGGTTGGGTATGCAAAATTCTATCTGCAAATGCAGCATATGCGGCTTCTGCACTTTCTGCGTGAATCGTTGTATAGAAGTGGTCATGACCCGTTCCCAGCATTTCCCATAATACAGCTGCGTTATCGGTAGATATTTCACCACCGATTATTACGTCAGGGGTCATACGAACAACTAAATCCAAAAGACGCGCGTAATTAAAATCATTTGTTTGTTCTGTTCTAGATAAAACAAAGTGTACTCTGTTCTTTTGCGGTACTCTGATTTCGCGAGCGTCTTCTACGGTTATGACACGACTATTTTGATCAATTAATGTCAGCATATGGTTTAAGAAAGTTGTTTTACCAGTTGCTGTGGCACCACTGATTAAAATAGGACTGCCATCATTAATGGCGTGCATAAGTCTGTCGTATGGGTCGTCTGGCCTTACAGATTCACGTGGTTTTACTTTTAGCAGTTTTTCGCCGCGACGCAAGTGATAATTTTCAAAACTTGTGTCGGGTGCACTTGTACCGCGGATATTTAATGCTACCCCCCCCGTTACATCTTGTTCGTCATATTGAACGTTCGGACCTGCAATAGCGGTAAATCTGTGGTTTCCAGGAAGTGTTGCGTAAACTACAGGCATACCGTGTACAGGGTCGAAAGGTCTCTCATATATATTTGCAACAGTATGAATTAAGTCTATAAGATATTGTTTTGTTAAGGTTTCTGAATTATAAGAAACCCATGGAACACGGGCACCATGCAATCGCATCCATACTTCGCCTGCGTGATTTATTGCGATTTCTTCCACGAAAGAAGGTTTGTAAAATTCTTCCAATGGTTTTAATAAAGATTCAAGTACTACATTTGCCATATATATAATTTTATCATAAATCGTGACTTGAATCAAAAAGGTTTATTTGATAAAATTAAAAAAAAGAGAGATTAATATGAAGAAAACCTTGCTTTTTATGATTTGTACTGCGTTTATGTTGGGTGCATGTGCCAGTGATAAGGATGCTCCTTATAATGAGGTTGATTTTGCGCAGGGTGGTGCAGATGCACCGCTTTATAACGAACGTACAAGTGAGTTTATGCAATCTGAAAATCAGTATTCTAATATTGATTCTTATAAACCCAAAACAGCAGAAGAAAAAGAGCAGAGTGATAATAGATGGGCAACTTCACGAAAGGAAACGCGTTGGCAGGAATATCGTGGTACCATGGTTCGAGTAGAAATTTTATTGGGTAATACGGATTTGCGTGAAATGCGTTTGCGTTTGATGCAAAATGCTGACGGTATGGATGTTGATGGCGATTCACGTACTATATTAGCAAAAGTTGCAGATTATGAAATGAAACGTATCTGTGGTAGAAATGCGGATAGTATAGTGATGGTTTATGACAGACCGTCTTTTGATGTAATGCGTCCGACACCGTATTTTGATTATCGTATCGAGGCAGAGGGGGCAACGATGCGTGAATATGGTTTTAGATGTGTTTATATAAACTAGGTATTTTTCTAAAACAAAGGGGTAGTAAATGAAAAAACTTATGTCTGCATTTGCAGTTTGTGGTGCTTTATTTTTGGGCGCATGTGATAGTAATGCTGGTGCTCAAAAAGGTGATACAGTTGTTATTGATTTTGCGGGTTATATGGATGGTGTTCAGTTTGAAGGCGGTACAGCAACTGGTTTCCCACTAAAATTAGGTAGCGGCAAATTTGTACCTGGTTTTGAAGATCAATTAATCGGTGTGGAATTGGGTGAAACTCGTGATGTTAATATTACTTTCCCGCAAGATTATTATCCTGAATTGGCAGGAAAAGATGTGGTATTTAAAGTGACTGTAAAGAATATTATAAAAGAATAAAAAACCGGGAAATCCCGGTTTTTTATTCGTCTATTGCGACGATAAAGATCCCAAGTTTATTTGCCTGTTTTATAACCGCTGGTTTATTAACAACAAAGCAGGTTTTTGTATTTACAATTATACCGCGTAGTTTTGCCGCTGCAACAGCGTTTACTGTATCAACACCGATTGCAGGAATGTCTATTCTTAAATCTTGGCCTGGTTTTGTCATTTTTGCAAAAACACCGCTGATTTTTTTATTGTTCTTACGCATTTCTACAACACGTTCAAGCATTTTTGCTGTGCCTTCTGCGGCTTCGACTGCGACAACTTGTTTGTCTACAACTACGGAAGCACCTATATCTGCTGCACCGATTGTATGAGACACTTCTATTGCGCGTTCAATGTCTTTTTTGTCGCGTGCGGAAGGTTTAAGTTTTGTTTGTATACCTGCTTTTTCAAATGCAAGTTCTGGTGCGATATCTTGTGCGGCAATTATTTCAAAACCGCGCTTTTCTAGTTCTTTATTTAAAGCAACTGCCATAGAATCATACCCCCGTTGATGTCTAAGAACATTGATTAATACAAATAGTGACCAAAAATCTGGTCTTATGTCTGATAGGTTAGGGTGACCGATTGCACCGACGAATGTCAGTTTTTTTATGCCACGTTTTTTGAATTCGCGTATTGCACGTCCGCCACCACCAAGTCTTACAACTATATCAGGTTTTAATTTTGGGTCGTAAAAATTTTTTAAACCGACAACATAAACATCCCAGCCATTTTTACGCAATGCATCACGCGTATAAAAAGGAAGGCCTAATGCGCCAGCAACTAATGCAATTTTTTTATTTATGTTTTTCTTCATATGTTTAATGGTACGAATAAATCAGGCTGGAATCAAGTTTGTTTTTATGATAAAATTTTATTGATAATAATTATGTGAGTGAGAAAAATATGAAAAAAATATCGTATTTTGGTATGTTTGCCGCCTTACTGTCTTCACCGGCTTTTGCGGCGTATGACGGGGAAGTCTTCCAAGCAGAAATATTAGAAGGACTTGATTTGGTTGGTGCTCGTGCTAATGCAGAAGTTGCAGACCCTGCACCGGGTGAATTGGGGCTGGATGTTTATCAGTCTGCAGATGCAGTACAAAATACAGATATACAGATGTTTATACCGACTTCTATGTATGTTCGTATGGGTGGTGGTTTTAATCTAGGTTTTGCAACGGATAAGGCAAAAGTTGGAACGAAAGAATACGAAAGTTCGGGCAGTTGGTCAACTCTGGTTGGTTTGGGTTGGAACTTGTCTTCATATGTTCGTACGGAAATAGATTTCCAAGAATCTACATTTAAATTTTCTGATTTAGATGATATTCAGGCTAATTATAGAACTCTTGGTGGAATGCTATATTTTGATTTTGCACGTAGATATGTTCAAACTGGTGACATAACAAGGCGCAGAACTTTTGTGCCGTTTATGGGTTTGGGGGCAGGTTTCGGGCAATATCAATTTGATGGCACAGGTGGTGCGGATGGTTTTGTGATTGCTGCACCACGTGCAACATTAGGTTTTAATGTTATGCTGAATGATTTAATTGGTATTGATATTATGTATCAGTATCAGATGATGATAGGTAACGGTTTCGGTTGGGATGTTCGTGCAGGTGGTGTTGATAATATCAGCAATATTATGGCATCATTCCGTGCAAATTTCTAAAAGGTAAGGGTTAAAAAAATGAAAAATAAAATATTATTTAGTTTGTTGTGCATATTGCCGATGACAGCGAATGCGGCTATCCCTTATCGTGTGGAACAAATTAATATGCCACCAGAAGAATCGGTGTCTGGATATGATGCAGAGGCTTTTGCGCGTGATTATCGTTTTTATGTTGGTGGAATGTATACTTTTTCTATGTGGGATAATGGTGCAGATGATGCGGTTAGTATAAGCGGTAAAAACACATCTTCTTTTGATGCGGTTGCAGGTATTAGATTGTTCGATATTTTTAGATTAGAAGCAAATTATGCGCATACAGTCGCAAAATGGAACGCATTTGAAATGACGGGTGAAACCGCGATGGTAAACGCGCTGTTTGATGCAAGAATTGATAATATGTATCGTCTTTTTTATAGACAGCGTTTAGTACCTTATGTTGGTGTTGGTGCTGGTATTTCTTGGAATTCAGTAGAAGATGTGACAATAGAAAATAAAATATCACCCGTTGCGTCTGTTTTGGCAGGTATTGGCGTTGAAATGGGAAATCATTTTGCATTAGATTTTGGATATAGATATTTGTATATGTTTTCCCCAAAGTTTAATGTGATATCAGATTTTGCGCCTGTTGCGCATCAGTTTCGTGTGGGTGCACGTGTAAACTTTTAAGGTAATATGAAACAGTGTCCTTTTTTTGGTATTTGTGGTGGCTGTAAATACGATTTTACGGCACCTGATTATCATGACAAGAAAATGTCGTTGTTAAAGGATTTTGCGATAACAAAAGACGCTTTTTGGACGGCTACGAATACTAGACGCAGGGCAGATTTTGCATTTGCAGACGGTAAATTCGGTTTTTATCAGTTTCGTTCTAAAACGATAGTTCCAGTAAGAGATTGTCCTTTATTATTACCTGCAATAAATAATATCTTGCCGAAAGTTGCTGCGTTACCGTGGGGCAGTACAGGTTCATGTTTGATAACAGTATGTGAAAACGGGATAGATATAACAATTACTTCGCCAACTCCTTATTTTTCAACTGAATTCAAGAAAGCTGCGGATTTGCTGGATGCGATAAGAATAACTTGGAACGGTAAGACGGTAAAACAAACCGCAATACCAATTATTGATTTTGCTGGGACAAAAGTAGAATATCCAATAGGTGCATTTTTGCAACCTACAGCAGAAAGTGAAAGTTTTTTAAGAAATATGGTTGTAGAAGCCGCAAAAGGTGCAAAAAAAGTAGCGGATTTATTTTGTGGACTTGGTAATTTTACTTTTGCGCTGAATGCGGATGGTTTTGATATAGTTGGTACTGGTATAAAACGAGATTTGTTTAAAAATCCGCTGACCGTTGGTATGTTAAAGCAATATGATTGTGTAGTTATGGACCCACCTCGTGCTGGTGCACTTGCGCAGTGTAAAGAACTGGTAAAGAGTGCAGTTCCGCGCGTTATCTATGTTTCTTGTAATCCGGAGACATTTAAAAGGGATTCTGATATTTTAATAAAAGGTGGGTATAAATTAAAAGAATTATGCCCCGTAGACCAGTTTGTTGGAAGTATTCACTGGGAATTATTTGCAGTTTTTCAGAAATAAAAGAAAATACATAAAAAAACGCCGCCGTTTCCGGCGGTGTTTCCGAATGCCCCGAAAGGAAGGAAAGGAGAAAAAGAAATTGGGCATTCTAAACTAATTTTTTGGGGCCCAGAGTCCAGAGGAGAGAGAATGTAGGAGGGAGTCTGAATCCCCGAACCCCATGGTGCTTTCACACCTGTCATCAGGTTTCCCCTTTGACGAATCGAAATGTAATACATAAAATCATATTTGTCAAGTATTTTTGTCAAAAAAAAATTATTTTGTTATTTTTTATTAAAATGGCGGACTTGTTAGGAAATGGTCCTTATTGATAAGAATTCGCCCCTTGAATAAAATCAGTAATAGGTAAAAAGATCCAAAGACTGGATATTATTTTTAACCAGAGGAGAGAAAAAATGACCCATGAAGATGTATGGCGGGCAATAGAACGCTTTGCGACAGAACACGGAATGTCTTGTTCCGGTTTGGCAAAATGTAGTGGTTTAGACCCTACTACGTTTAACAAAAGTAAACGTTGGTCTAAAGAAGGGCAGCCCAGATGGCCGTCGACAAACAGTATTTCAAAGATTCTTGCTTCTACGGGTTCAAGTATACAGGATTTTACTAAGTTTATAGAACCACAAAACCAAGGTCGTGAATAAATAAAAGACTGTTTTGGATACATTTGCCACGATAGGGATATCGTGGCTTTTTTATTGGACAATTAAAACACCATCGATTATTCTTTAAGTATGTTAAAAGATATTCGTGTTTTTTCTGCGGATCCAGTTTGGCGAAAAATATTAACTGATTTAGAAGCGGTGGTTTTAGATTCACCAGATGTTGCCGATGTCAATTTAGATGATTTGAATTTGGCTTTTCCTATTACGACACTGGAATTAAAGGCGGCTATTTTAAAGGCAATAGATAATACGAACATATTAAAGCATGTTTTTGGTGAACAAGTAAACTTATCTCAATTACAAACGCAGATAGTGGTTTGGTTATATAGGACTGGTGGAATGTCGGTTGCAGAACTGAAAAATGTGTCTGGTTTTGCTCCTAATATGACAACACATGCAGTGGATACCGCAATATATCAGTTAAGAAAAACATATGGGCATGATTTTATTTTAAACAAAGACGGGAAATATTACCTTGGCAAATTATAAATTAATTTCTTTTGATAAAATATCCAGCACGCAAACTTACGCATTGAATATGATTGCAGAAGGGCAGGCGCAGGATCATCTTGTCATAATGGCAGAGGCTCAAAGTGCGGGTCGTGGCAGGTATAAACGCCCATGGGTATCTCATCATGGTAATTTATATGTTAGTTTTATATATGAAATCGAAGATAGGGATATAACTTTATCTTATAGAATTGCTGTTGCGATTGCAGAAACTTTAATTTCCTTCGGAATAAAACCAACAATAAAATGGCCCAATGATATTTTAATAGATGGTAAAAAAGTGTCTGGGACTTTAACAGAATATTCTGGAAAATTTGTTGTTATAGGAATTGGGATAAATATAAAATCAAATCCGACAGTTGAAAATTACGAAACCACAAAGTTAGAAAATTATGCTGATGTTCCGAAACAAGATTTATTAAAAAGGCTTATGAAGAATCTTGACAAGTGGCGTAAAGCAGACTTTATCGATGTGCGCGCATATTGGATGGAATTAGCTATTGGGTTAAACGGTGTTGTAAAATATCGTGGTGAAAAGGTTGATTTTATCGGAATAAATGAAAATGGTGCGCTGGTTTTGCGTCGCGGTTCAGAATATTTCTTGGCCTATGGCGACGAAATAGTTATTCAAAAATCATAATATAAATATTGCAATGTAAAAATAATATCTTGACTTTTAATGTATTTTATGGTAATATTTATGTCATAAAGAGTAAAGATTGTTTCCGCAACATTATTGCGGATTTTTTTAGGTCGCGCGTTCTGTGCGGCCTTTTTTATTTATGAAATAAAGGCGAAGCAAATGCATCTAAGATTAATAAAGAATCCAGATGAGTCGAAAAAAATAGTTTATGACATAGCGCGTATTGTTTATGCAGAAACACATGCCACATCTTTACAAGTTGTTGAAGCATTAGTATCAATGATAAAAAATATTTGCAATACATCAGGGCAAGATTTTGCAAGTATTATATCTGATAGTGATATGTTTGAGTCTTTAAAAGAAAATTCTTGTCGTCATAATTTATTAAAAGTAGATGTTCATAATCGCGGTTTTCAAATGTGTCTGCGTGTTGTGAAAAGAATGTTGAACGATGATTTACCTGATTCTTGTTATGGTGCAACGAAGTTTCATCGTGCGAATGAAATGCCTTCGTGGGCAGTTGCGCGCGGTTATATTGCAGATGTAGATGGTTTGTTATTTTACTTATAAGAGATTTTTATATGAATAAAATTATAAATGGTGGTTTCTTAGCAGGCCACAGAACATATATTATTTCTGGTATTGGTATATTGTCTGCCATAGGTGCATACATGGTTGGTGACACAGATATATTTACTATGTTGCAAGCAATCTTTACTTTGGGTGGAATTTATTTTCTTCGGAAATCAAGTGAAACAAAAGGAAACAAAAATGGAAAACGTTCCAGAAAAATTTCTAAATGAAGATGGTACATTAAATACAGACGCGTTATTAAAATCGTATTCTGAATTAGAAAAGAAAATAGGAAACATGATATCTGTCCCGTCTGATAATGCGGATGAAAGCGTGCGTGCGAAGTTTAATCGTGCAATAGGTGTTCCAGAAAACGCAGATTTATATCCGACAAATCCTTTGTTTGATGATAGTGATTTGCGCACACAATTTTTTGAAATTGGGTTAACTTCATCACAAGTTGAAAAAATTTATAAGATAGCAGAAGAATATTTATCACCAGTTTTGTCAGAATTATTTAAAATAAAAAATGAAACAAATGAAATTTCTGAATTAAGAAATTTTTTTGGCGGTGAAGAAAAAATGAAAGAAGCTTTGCATGCAATAAATTCTTTCGGTGAAAAATATTTACCACGTGAAGCGTTTGATGAATTATGCTCTACAGCCCAGGGAATTCAAGGCGTGTACAGAATGATGCAATCAATGGAACCCAGTGTCAGAACAGAAAAAAATGTATCACAAAATTTGACTGATGATGATTTAAGAAGAATGATGCGTGACCCAAAATATTGGCGTGAACAAGATCCAGAGTATGTTAGAAAAATAGAAAATGGATTTAAAAAATTATATTCATAAGAAAAAAATGCACTTTCTTCTTTACTATTTTTTTTCTTTCAGATAAAATATAAAGTAAGAACAAAAAAGTTTGTTCTATCCAAAAAATAAAAAGGAGAGAAGAATGGCATTCACATTCTTGAAACCAGCTGCAAAAAAAGTTGCTGCAAAAAAGCCAGCAGCGAAACCAGCTGCAAAAAAAGTTGCTGCAAAAAAACCAGCAGCGAAACCAGTTGCAAAAAAAGCACCTGCGAAAAAAGTAGCAGTAAAAAAAGTTGCTGCAAAAAAACCAGCAGCGAAACCAGTTGCAAAAAAAGCACCTGCAAAAAAAGTTGCAGTTAAAAAAGTTGCTGCAAAAAAGCCAGCTGCAAAAAAAGTAGTTGCAAAAAAAGCACCTGCTAAAAAAGTAGCAGTAAAAAAAGTTGCTGCAAAAAAGCCAGTTGCTAAAAAAGCATGTGCAAAGAAAAAATAATGAAATCCCCGCTTATGCGGGGTTTCTTTTAAATGTGGTACCGCATCGCGCGGTATTTTTTTTTTGTGAAATTTTTAGTCAGATGAAAATAAGTCCGACTAAAAATTTTTCAAGATAATCCAATTTTTATGGACCTTGATATTATTTTTGTTTTATGGCGCGGAAACGCATAACCAGAAAGCAAAATTTTTGAACAGCGTATTTTTATATACGCTTTTTTATTTATCTAATATAAAGGAAGAAATATGTCTGTTTCAATAGATCAAGTCTTCGTAAAGCAATTCGAAGCAGATGTTCATTTGGCTTATCAGCAAATGGGCACAAAATTGCGTGCAACAGTACGCAGTAAATCTGGTGTTGTCGGTGCTTCTACAACATTTCAGAAAGTTGGTCGTGGTACTGCAAGTACTAAATCGCGTCATGGTATTGTACCTGTAATGAACTTGAATCATGAACCTGTTGAATGTTTGTTGCAAGATTATTATGCAGGTGATTGGGTAGATGCATTGGATGAACTGAAAACAAATGTTGATGAACGTCGTGTAGTTGCATCTGCTGGTGCATACGCATTGGGTAGAAAAACAGATGAGTTGATTATTTCTGCGATGGATGAAGCAACCGCAGCAGTTGGTGATTATTCAACTGGGTTAACAAAAGATTTAATTTTATCTGCAGTAGAAGAATTAAATAAAAAAGATGTACCAGATGATGGACGTAGATTTGCTGTTGTTGGTGTACATCAATGGAATGAATTGTTGTCTATGGATGAATTTGTTTCTGCAGATTATATAGGTAATGATTTGCCATTAGTATCTGGTGGTGCGTCTAAGAAATGGCTAGGTATTACATGGGTCTTACATAATGGCTTGCCTTTACCAGATGAAGATGAACGTGATTGCTTTATTTATCATGCAACAAGTATAGGTCATGCATGCGGTCAGGAAGTAAAGACAGATATTTCATGGCATGGTGAACGTGCAGCGCACTTTATCAGCAATAGCATGTCACAAGGTGCTGTGCTGATTGATAATGATGGTATTGTACGTCTTAAATGTTCAGAAACTGATGCTGCTGCCGCTGCTTAAATTGAATCTTAAATAAAAGGATAATAACTATGGCTTTTCAGAATAAAAATTTATCTGTTATTGCATATGCTAATGGTTTTACTTTGTGGCATTATTCTGCTGCAGAAACATTATCAACTATCACTGCAAGCGGTTATTTTGACAGTGTAAAAACTTTGATGAATACGGGTGATATTATAATTATAAATGGTTCTGATAATACTTCCATAAAGAAGATAGTTGCGTCTACAAGTATAACTGTTGCGGCTTTATCATAAAACGAAACAAGGCGGCATAATAAAAGTGCCGCCTAAAATTTATTAATTAATAAAGGACATAATATGCTGACAAAAATAGATTTATGTTCTATGGCATTGTTAAAGTTAGGTGAAAAATCTATACAATCTTTATTAGATGATACACCTGCTGCGCAATTAAGCCGAACATTATTTGACCCTGTGATAGATGCGCTTTTAGCATCGCACCCATGGCGATTTGCATGTAAAACTTTTGATTTAACAAAGAATGCGGATGGGGATTTTTTAATTCCTGCAGAATGTTTAAGAATATTAAAATGTAACGGTGAAATTATAGGTAATAAAATAGTCGCCTCTGCAGATAAAATATCTATATTAGCATTAGTACGTGTTCCGGTAGAAAATTTCCCAAGTTATTTTGTATCACTTGCGGCAACTAAGTTAGCAATGGAATTTTGTATACCTTTAATTGGTGAACAGACAGTATTTAGAATGCTTGCCGCGCTTTATGAGACAGAAATGCAGTCTGCTAAGTTCATAGACAGCACGACTTCTGTAAATCAAGACATAGAAAACTTTTCATTAATTAACGCACGTTTTTAATCTGGGGGGATTATACATGGGTGACTTTATAAAAACACAGAATTCATTTGCAGACGGCGAGGTCGCACCAGAATTTTATGCGCGCGATAATATCAAAGGGCTTTCAAAACTAGAAAATATGTATGTTCTTGCCGGCGGTGGTCTTGCCAGACGACCAGGACTAGAAAGCGTGGCAGAATTAGATTCCAATGCCAGGTTAATAGCATTTTCTGTAAGCGAGACAGAAAATTATATATTGGCTTTAACTGATGGGCATATATTAGTTTTTTCTGATGGGCAGTCCATAAAAGATTTAATAGCACCGTGGGATTTTGAAGATTTATCAAAACTACAATATGCACAAAGGTTTGGTACGATAATATTTGTACATCCTGATTATCCGCCTTATGTATTAAAAAAATCTGGCGGTGATTTTGATTTATCTATATTTAATTTTGAACGTAATGATTCTGATATGACGGTAAATATACCGTTTATGAAATTCGATGATGCAGAAGATATAAAGATTACGGTGACATCTAATTCATCTGGTAGTAATTTTGCTACATTTAAAACAAATAAAGCGTATTGGGTGCCAGAAGACGAAGAGGGGCGTTTTTTATTGCTTGGTAAACAATGGACTATAGCAGAATATATAAGTTCTACAGAAGTCAAAGCTTATGTAAATGGTACTTATACCGTACCTGATAAACCTGTTTCTGATTGGCGCGAAGCCGCTTTTAGTGAAAGACGAGGTTGGCCATGCAGTATAACGTTTCATCAAGATAGATTAGTTTTTGGTGGTTCTAGGTCATGGCCTAGTGGTGTATGGTTATCCAAAGTAGGCAAGCACAATAATTTTGATGTTGGTACAGGTTTAGATGATGAGGCTATATTTATAACGCTGTTATCACAGCAAAGACAGCAAATATGTACAGTTGTAAGTAGTGATAATTTGCAG
Source organism: uncultured Alphaproteobacteria bacterium (assembly GCA_944389265.1). Classification (GTDB taxonomy): domain Bacteria; phylum Pseudomonadota; class Alphaproteobacteria; order Rs-D84; family Rs-D84; genus Enterousia. The sequence continues at coordinate 76,292 of CALXLS010000001.1, read as the reverse complement.
ATATTAACATCTGCTGGTGAATGGGCTATTTCCAGCAAGCCTTTAACGCCATCTGTTGTGGATATAAAACAACATACATCGGTCGGTAGTGTTGCTACGCGATATTTGCCACCTCAGAAGATAGAAGGTGCGACGGTATTTATCTCTGGCAGCAAGAAAGATATTCGTGAATTAAGTCTTGACCAGTTAGGCGAGAATTATAATGCGACAGATTTATGTACTTTGGCAAAGCATTTAATGCAAGACCCGGTTGATTTATCGTATAACGATGAAACGCGACAGTTATTTGTTGTTATGGGGTCCGGAAATATTGCAGTTCTGAACCAAAATTCTGCGCTTGGGATTTCAGCATGGGGAACATATAAGACGCAAGGCGGTTTTAAATCAGTTGCAACAGTGCAGGGTGAAACGTTTGTAGTTGTTAAGCGTGGGGAGAATTATTATCTGGAAAAGTTTTCTGAAGGTGCTTTGAAAGATGCGGGGCAGTATGGATTTTCTTTCTGTGCGTCTGCTTTACCATTACGCGCATCAGGTCATAATGCGAATAAAATAAGAGTACGAAAAATTTCTGCACGTGTTTTGAATACCAAGACTTTGTTTATAAATAATGCACGGGCAGATTTACCAAATGAAGTATTTGAAGAAAATTCTACTGGGTATAGTGGTGACGTTTCTATCAATTTATTTGGAATACAACGTAATTGTATAGAAGCACCATGGACAATTAAAAGCAGCGAGCAATTACCAGCAAAAGTATTATCAGTAAGCATGTACGGGTATTATATAGTTTAAAAAAACAAGGGAGAAAATCATGGGACAACTTGTATCAGATGTGACAGATATTTTAGATTATAAAAAATCAAAGAAAGAAGCAGAAACAGAACGTCAGAAAGTTCTTGCTGACATGGCGGCGGATGAAAAAGAGAAGACTAATTTAGTAAAGAAAACTTTGGCGACTCAGCGTGCAAAGTATGGTGCATCTGGTATGTCTGGGAAAAGTATGACAGAAGGTGCAGTATTAAAAAGATTGAAACAAGAAACAGAAGAACCCTATGAAACAAAGCGTAAAAACAACGCGGAAAAACTTAACAAGATAAAAGCGTCAAAACCTAATTTATTGAAATCTATATTAGACAGATTTGACGATTTATTGGGGTAAAGGGGGCGATTATGTATAAAATATCTTATGTTGGTGACGGCACGACATCTGAGTTTTTATTCGCATTTCCATTTTTTCAAGATGCAGATATAAGAGTTGCCATAGACGAAAAGATTGTATCAGATACTTTATACTCTGTTTATGCCAATGATGATTTTGACGGTGGTACGGTTATTTTTTCTACTGCCCCGTCAGAAGGGAGTAAGATAGATATATTTCGTCAGATTTCTTTGTCGCGTGTTGTAGATTATCAGCCGACATCGAAGATAGACCCTGAGAGTTTAAATTCAGATTTTAACTTTTTACTAGAAGCATTTAAAGATTTGCATTTCATAGATATTAATTTAACTGAATGGGCGAATACACACGATAACGTGATGAACTTTTTAAATTATAACCTTCAGGTTATAGAAGATAAGTTATCTGGTGGCGGTGTACTAGGTTTATATAACAATCTGGTATCTGTATTAGACAACGCATTACCTAAGTTAATCAATGATTATGGAAGTATAACAGAGCCTGCGCCAAACGAAACCAAAGATGATTACGGACTTTTATAATTTTTTAGATGAATGGAACGCGGTTTTAGGGTTAAAAACACCTGTTCATCATAAAGAAATTATGAAATTTCTGGTTTCCGTTTTAGATGAAGAACCTCATAAAGGTTTGTTAATGGCATTTCGTCATTCTGGGAAATCTACTGTTGTGGGGATTTTTGCTGCATGCGTGTTATATTTACAACCGGAAACACGTATTTTAATATTATCCGCGGAAAGTGGGTTATCTTCGCGTATGGTGGCTCATATCAGACATATACTAGAAAATCATCCGCGTTGTGCAGATTTAATTCCGAATGTAAAGAAAGAGTGGGCGCAAGGAAGAATAACGGTAAACAGACCAATAGGTATTCGTGAGCCTTCTGTAATTTGTCAGGGTGTACATGGAAATATAACTGGTATGCGTGCCGACTTAATAATTTGTGATGATGTGGAGGTACCAAATACATGTAATACTGCTCAGAAACGGGAGGCATTAAGAGAACGTTTACGGGAACTTGATTTTATTTTGTCACCGACTGGTTCTATGATATATATAGGTACACCGCATACAATGGATACGATTTATAGGACAAAGGAAGAATGTTCTTAAATTGATGTCGGAGCATCAGGTGCGTTATCGGTATCAATTGGTTTTATAGTCGTGATAAAAGAACGTAATTTTTCTAATAGTTCCGTACCTTCATTACCGAACATGGGAAGATATGTTTCATATTCTGGCATATCTGCTTGCAGTTGTGCACGTGCACGTTCAGATAATGGTTGATTAATCATATCACTGGCGACTTTCCATAAGTAGTAAGCGCGGTAAGTTTTTTTAACAACAGACCATTTTTCTAATAATTCTGGTTTTGCAGCCAAAGCCGCTTTAATTGCTACTAACCATTGATCACCGAATTTTTTAACGACGTTTAATTGTTGTAAAGTGTCCAAACCTTCTTCCGTAGGAATAAAGTTGTTGATTCCAGTTTCTAATTCTTCCCACTCGCTTGGTGTCAAATAAATGGTTGCGACACTTTCGGTCATCATGCCACCGTATGGAAGTAATTCACGTTCGATGGAATCCATAGGGGTTTTACCGCTGCGTAGATTTTCAATATGCTTTATTAGGTTTTTACCGGTTGGCATATCACGCAGTTCTTTTAAAACGTCAGGGGTTGCTTCTTTTATGAATACAGAATTAACGGCAGTCCAACCGCCAAAAATCACGTGTTCTTGACGGTATAAATTTAATAATCTTTGTGCTGTCACACTAATTTTAGTTTTCATTTTGCATCCCCCCCTACAGTATAAAGATTATTCCATAACAATCATGACAACTTTATGTAAAGATTTGCCGACAATTTTTTCTTCTGGTGAAGATATTTGTCCGTATACTTTGCCTTTTGAATCTTGTCTGACACTAACCACCTGTGCAGTTGCAATTTCTTCTGCATCAATTGATTCAAAATCTGTATCAATGCAAATTGCTAAGTCACCAACTTGCGCTGGTGTTTCTGAATCAACAAAAAGATAAGATTTTTCAGGTATGAAACCACCCAAACGTTTAGAATTAGGAATAACTGCATAAATCCCTTTGCGACCTTCTAACATCATTGGGGCTACAATCATTGTCTTGTCAGATTTTTTGAATGCGATGGCTTTACCAGCAGGAGTACCGAAAACTGGTACTAACTTTTTACGTGCGCTATCATATAATTTTGCACCGTATAAACTGCTATGCATATCGATACCAGATAAAGGATTCCCTGGGATAAGTACAGATTTTACGCGTTCTTTGACTTTGTTAATTTGTTTATTAAGTTCGCCAGATTTATATAAGTTTGCGATTTTATCGAACAAAGTCTCCGCGGTAAGTTTAAATGAGTTTGCCAAAGGTTCAATTTCATTCTGGTAAATTTCACGTTGTCCGACTTCTATTTTATGATAAACGGACAAAGTCATGCCTGCATCTTTTGCGGCTTGGGCGATAGTTTTACCAGATTGCTGACGAATTTTACGCAGACCACTTCCGAATATTTTTAGACCGCTGTCTTCATTATCGTTTAAACGGCGTTTAATTTCGTCTTGCCATTGATTAGCAACTTCGTCTGATTCTTTGATGAAAATATCAGATAATTTACAACCAAGAATATTACATATATTTAATAGTTGTTTTTGGTTCAAGCGACGTACGCCTTTTTCAATTTTTGAAACAGCGGACAGGGATAAGTTTGCCTGACGTGCCAACTCGGTCATTTTCATACCGTTTGCCAGACGAATATTTCTTATATTATTTGGAAAGATGATTTCTTCTTGAGCCATCGCAAAACTCCTTGAATTTCTTGACAAAATATTAGTCAATTTTTAGAAATTTAGCAAGCACAAAATGATTATAATGGCATATCGTCAGGAATTTCGTTTGTATCTATAGGTTCTGGTTGAAAATCTGATGTGTCTGGTATTTGTGCAGGTGAAGAAGAAAATTCTTCGACAGGGCGACCTTCCATCTCGTCGAGGTTGTCGAACAAACTGTAATCTCCGAAGAAAGCAAGACGTACAGTTTCAGGTCTGCCATGACGGTTTTTACCGATTATAACATCTGCCTTACCGCGTGCGCGTTCTAATCGTTTCTGGTAATTTTCTACAATCTTTTCGTTTGTGTTACCAGAAATTCTTTGTGAAGGGTCGCGATTTTCAAGATAGTATTCTTCACGGTAAGTAAACATAACAATGTCAGCGTCTTGTTCGATAGAACCAGATTCACGCAAGTCTGCTAACTGCGGGCGTTTATCATCACGAGATTCAACACTACGTGATAATTGTGATAGTGCGATGACAGGCACGTCCAGTTCTTTTGCAAGCATTTTAAGACCACGGGTAATTTCTGAAATTTCTTGAACGCGGTTTTCGCTTCGTTTACCACCAGGTGAAGTCATAAGTTGCAAGTAGTCAATTACAATAAGTGCGATACCACCACACTTCCTAGCAAGTCTTCTTGCACGTGTTCTTATCATAGGTACAGACATACCGGGTGTGTCATCTATAAACAGTGGCACTTTGCCGATAGCCGCAGAATACTGGGACATTTTTAAAAAGTCTTCATCAGTCAGATTACCTTCACGCATAGACGATGCAGGTACTTTTGATTGTGAAGACAGCACACGTGCCGCCAATTGAGAGGCAGACATTTCAAGACTAAAGAAAGCAACAGCGCCCTTATATTTTTCGTTTGCACGTCCATATAAAATAGCGTTCGCTGCATTAAAAGCGATATTCATCGCAAGGGTAGTTTTACCCATCGCAGGACGACCTGCGATTATTATCAGGTCAGAGTGATGCAGACCACTAATAGATTTGTCCAATGCAGTTAAACCAGTTGTAAGACCTGATAATTTACCGTCTGCTTTATAGGCGATTTCTGCTTCTAATAAAGCGCTCTGCAGTGCGGTAGCGATAGAAGATACTTCGCGTTCTGAAACACCAGCAGAAGCCATTTCAAAAAGTTTTTGTTCGGCTGTTTCTATTTGTGCGGAAACAGGGTTGTCCAAGTCTTCGACAAAAGCAGCATCAGTAATAGATTGACCAAGGTTTATCAAATCACGACGCAAAGCATTTTCATAAACAATGCGACCATATTGTTCAACATTTACAACAGTTGCGCCTGCGCTAGATAGTTGAGTTAAATAATCGATACCACCGACAGATTCCAAAACACCTTGTTGGTCCAGATAGTTTTTTGCGGTGATTATGTCAAAAGGAACACCAGATGCGAATTGTCTTTCTGCAAGTTTATAAATTTCTTGGTGTGCAGGATGAGAAAAATGCTCAGGTTTTAGGAATTCAGAAACCTTTTCCAATGCGCGGTTATTCATAAGAACCGCGGCCAGAACAGCTTGTTCTGCTTCTAGGTTAGTTGGCAAGGTTTTGGGAGTGAAGTCCATGTCAGATATGTTATATAAAAATTTTGCTTTTTCAACGCCTTTTTTGAACGGTTTTAGGGAATTAAGGATACCAATATTTGATTCTGACGGAAAACCGGCATGGCCAGAGCTGTTTTCAATAGAAAAAATAGACGAATTGCGAAAAACGGTTGGGGAAAGGTACTTTTCTGCTCAGATGATGTTGCGGTTTGTTGCACCAGACAGGGCGCGTCTTGATCCAGATTCTCTACATTTATACGATGAAGATTTTGAGCCTCGAAATGCAAAAATAGGGGATTTTTTAATAACTGGTGTGACTGCATACTGGGACCCGTCGTCTGGGCGAAGGAAATCAGACGGCAGTGTTTGCGTATTGATATATCGAGATGATAAGAATAAACATTTCTTTATACATGACGTAAAATATTTGCTGGTTTCTGATGAAGATAATTATCCATTGGCTCGTCAGTGCGAAATGGCCTTAGATTTTTTATTAAAGCATTCTTTATATAAAATTTATATAGAAACAAATGGTATGGGAAACGCGCTGCCAGAGATAATGAGAACAGTCGCTAAACAGCGCGGTATAAAAATTCAAGTTCAGAAGATTTTAAATAATAAGAATAAAGAAAATAGAATCTTAGATGCAATAGAACCTATTTTGACAACGGGCAGGTTGCATGCTCATCGTAGCGTTCAATTTACGCCTCTTTTATCAGAAATGTTGGGTTGGACACCACTAGGAAGCAGTGGTCATGATGATGGTATTGATGCAGTTGCAGGTGCAATTTGTGCATTACCGTCACCTGTTAGACCACTGGGGCAGGGGTGCAGACCGTTTACTGCGAACACAGAATTTAAGTTGTAATAATTTTTAAAGGAGCAAACATGCAAAATAATTTACAACAGATGTATCGTCGTGCGCTGGATATGCGTGCGCCATGGTTAAATAGGTGGGATAGCGCGTTGCGCTATACAATGCCGACAGAAGATGATGATGCCGCAACATTGTTTGATGCTACTGCTGCTGATGCAGTAGATAATTTGGCTGCGTCAATGTATTCTTTGCTTACGCCACCAGAGTCTTTATGGATTTCATTGATACCAGAAAGTGAAGATTCACCAGATGCTACAACTGCTGCAGCGGCATTACGAGCAAACCTGAATGATTCTAACTTTTATACAACTATACATCAGTGTTATTTAGATTTGGTAATTTTAGGAACTGCTTGTTTATTTATGGCAGAAAATCCAATTGGTGCAGATTCTGCGTTTTCCTTTACTGCGATACCTATGAAGGATATTGCGATATTGCCGAATGCAGTTTTTCATACTGCAAGTATGCCTGCGCGCGAAGTTATGGAAAAGTACCCGTCATGGACACCACCTGCAGATATTCGTGATGCTATAAAGAAAGACCCAGATATGCCTTTGCGACTTGTGCAGAGTCTGGTTGGTAAAGATTTTACTGCATGGCTAGATGTTGGTGGGGATATAGAAAACAACATTGTATCAAAGGGTACATTTGAAACGAACCCATACTTAATCTTTCGCTGGTCTGTTGCCAGTGGCGAGTTATATGGGCGTGGTCCCGTATTGCGTGCGTTACCAGACATAAAAACTGCGAACAAGGTTGTAGAATTGGTATTAAAGAATGCAACCATAGCGGTATCTGGGATTTGGCAAGCAGATGATGACGGTGTAATCAATTTATCAAATATAAACCTAACACCAGGTGCGATTATACCAAAGGCAGTTGGCAGTTCGGGGTTAACACCACTTTCTTCAGGTGCGGACTTTGATGTATCGCAGATAATATTGAAAGACCTGCGCGAGCGTATTCGTCATGCATTACTAGCGGATAGATTAGGCTTGTTGTCTGAAAAGGAAATGACTGCGACCGAGATAATGGCGCGTAATGCGGATATGATGAGAATACTTGGTGCGACATACGGCAGATTGTTGCACGAGTTTATCAGACCATTATGTGAAAGAGGTCTGCAGATATTATCTCGTCGTGGGGTGATAGATAAAATATCATTACATAGTGATGCAGAGTTAAAATACATTGCGCCGATTGCGAAGATGGCAATAGAAGAAACTTTGATATAAGGAGAGAGAAATATGAAAGAGATAGAACAGAATTTTACGCGCGCATTTTCAACATCTGCGGGTGTAGCAGTATTGGCGCATTTGCGAAGAATAACAATAGAAAGAGTCCTAGGGCCGAACGCCAGTGATTCAGAATTACGAGGCCTAGAAGCACAACGTGCACTTGTTCACTTGATAGAGAACATGATAGAGCGGGGTAAGTAATGACAAATCAGACGGGGCTAACTGGTATAATCGACATTTTGCGAGACAGTTGGTTCTTAATTGCATTTGTTGCAGGAATGATATATTGGGTTGCGCGTCAAGATTCATCACTGGCGGAAATTGAGCGTGCCGATCATAGGATAACTGCGCTAGAGAACAGAACGACTATATTAGAAACAGGAATAGGCCAATTACAGATAAAACTAGACGGGATAAAAGAAGATGTAGCCTTGATAAAAACGGCGGTTATAGAATAAAAAATCCCGCATATAGCGGGATTAACTTTTTAGCAACCACCGGTTGCATTACCGATAATTTTAGAAATAGAAATATCTTTGTGAAGCAAGAAATCATATTCACAGTTTCCTTGTTTATAAGAACCTGTGCAAGCAGCCAAAGTCAAAACTGCGAACAGAGCCAACATAACTTTTTTCATGATATACTCCTTTTCCATTAAAAGCGTATAAAGATTATAAAAGAAAAAAGTCAGTTTTTCAAGGTTATATTGCGCCTTTTATCCATTGCAGTTTAAAGGGCGGGGTAACAATAACGACATCAAATCTGGCGTCCCCGGACCAATGTTTTTTTGCTAAAAAAGTTTCTGCAGCCCGTCTTAGGCGTTTTATTTGTGGGTTAGATATAGCGTTAAAAGCCTCGACTGCAGAGTGTCTTTTTTTTACTTCGACAAAGATGATAAGATTATTTTTTTTAGCGATTATGTCGATTTCAGCGCGATTAGTAAATCGTCCTGTGACATAACGCGATTTAAGTATACGAAAGCCGTGGATTCTAAGATAGAAGCGGGTTAAAGATTCTGCAAAGATACCTGATTTATATGAATTCATGGTTGAAATGATAACAAGAAAATTCAATTCAAACAATCAGAAAACTGGACAGAAATAAAAGGAGATAAGATGTCCAGAGAGATAAAAATTCGTCGTGGTAGTGCTACGGAGCACGAAGAATTTACAGGTGCTTTAGGTGAAGTGACCATGGATACGACGAACAAGACATTACGTGTTCATGACGGGGAAACTGTTGGTGGGACAGTATTAGCGAAGAAGAGTGATATACCAACAGACATAATGAATGCGGATTATGTAATAGAGACATGGTTTGCATCGGATGGCAGCAGTTGGTACCGCAAGTACAAAAGCGGCTGGGTAGAACAGGGCGGAATAATGTCATCTGGTGAAAAAAATATAACGTTTAAGCTGGAAATGGCTGATAATAAATATTCATATATTGCTTGTGGTGGCGACGATAATTACGGTATACATATAGTTTGTACGAATAAAACAACAACTGGTATGATTGTTAAAGCTCGTACTAGTACCGGAATTGATTTTATAAACCTTATTCGTTCTTGGTGTATATGTGGTTACGTTGCTGCATAAAAAACCGAGGGTATATCCCTCGGTTTTTAACTTAAGAATTTTTTATTTTTTTTGAATAAATAATAAAATTTTTTGTAAAGCATATTCTGCGTTTATCTTATCTATAATCAATCCTTTTTTATAATTTATCACCCTTTCTGCTGGTGCGCCCAAACCAAAACAAGCTACAGGAATATCCATTTCCATTGCTTCTGATGTAGTGTATGAAAACGTTTCAGGCCAGACAGATGGTATAAATATTATATCTATTTTATATTTTTCTAAAAGATCAGGAAGTTCTTCTCTTTTGTATGTACCTGTTTTTTTTATTTTTATATTTTTATTTGTGTTACCTATAAGTATTACAGAAATATTATATTTTTTCTGTAATTTTATGATTTCAGATAAAATATTTAAACCTTTTGAAGCACTATAAATATTACCTAAAATACCAATTTTAATTTTTTTAGATGGTTTTATATTGACTTTGCGTAGCGGTAAAATCTTATGCGGTATAATTTTTATTTTGTCTTTTAAACAAGGGTAAGCTTTTAAAAATAAATTTTTCCCACTTTCAGAAAAAACGATAAGTTCATCAAGATATTTTTCTAAAAAATCGTTCCATTTTGCGCGCCATTCTGTTATACTGGTTGCGCCAGATTTCAAGATTACTTCTGATTCTTTATCTGTACCGAATGAATTATTTAAAAAACATTGTTTACATTTTTCCAGCAATGGCAAATTACAAAAATTCTTTTTGTAATTAAGTAAAGTAAAAAAGGGGCATATTGCTTGATAATCATGACCGCGCATCGTTAATATGGTATTTTTATTTTTTAAATTTTTTATTATATCAAGAAACTCTAATGTATTTTCATATCCTACAAGATTATTTATAATAATTTCAGTAAAATTTAGTTCTTTTAAAAGCATTAGCAAATCATTTAATAATAAACCACCTAGTGTAACATTAGTATCTTTATAAATAATACTTAATACATATTTTCTATAATCGTGAAAATACTGCATTCTTATTATCAGGGTTTGATTCTTAATTGTAGAGATTTGATCAAGAAAATAAGACTCTGTTCCCCCACCCAAAGAATGGTCTACATACAAAACAGTTGTGTTTACAATTTTATTAAAATAAAGAAGTTTTAATAAAAAAAGTATAGATTGATAATTATAACTTGAAGCGGCTAATTTTATATTTTTATCATAACTAGTATAACGTTTTTTTATAATTTTATTATGGTTTTCACATAAAAGCTTTTTTTCGTTTGTCAAAAAACTTCCACCATGTTTATGGTAAACAAAAAGATTATACGCCAATGTATTTATAAAACCTGCTTTTACGGCTCTCATGCACCAATCATTTTCTTCGCCATATCCCCGACCAAATACAGAATCAAAAACACCTATTTTGGTTAAAGCTTTACGACTCATCGCCATACAAAAACCAACACCAGTAGGAAATTGTAGTTGTTGTATAATATTATTATCAAAATTTAATTTAGAAAATATATCGTCTATTTCTTGCAGTGGTATTTCTAATTCATTGTTTTCCCATTGCTTGGGGAAAGAAAAAATGGTTGCCGCGTTTGAAAAGGGTGTGACGGACGCAACATTAGGATTTTCAAAAATAGGTTGCATAAGCCTGGAAGCCCAGTTTTTAGGGACTCTGACATCTGTATTTAATATTACAACATCGTTTGTCGTATATGATAAAGCTTTATTAACAGTTTGAACGAAACCTAAGTTTTGTTCATTATGTATTATTATTGCCTTGTTGCCAAATTTGTCATGCCATTTTTTTAGTATTTGTTCAACATTTGAATCCGTGCTTTTATCATCTATTAAGAAAAGTTTATAGTTTAAATCTGTATTAGAAATTACAGAGTTTAATAGTGGGTCTAAATGTTCTGCACCGTTATATATAGGAATAATTATATCTATAGTCTTATTTGTTTTTATTATATTTTTATTAAATATATTATTAAAATTTATAGAATTTTTTATTATAAATTGTTTATTATTTTTACGACTTATAGTTATTCCTAATAATCTTGTTTCTCTAAAATTATATTCCCAAATTTTTGTAAGAAAGCAAATACCAAAAAAGGTATATTTTTTTATCTTTAAAGAATCTGTGTTAAATGTTCGTTTCATGATAAACTCATTTTGATATAGAATTTATTTCCATTTTATTTTGAATAGAGGTATAAACTCAAATAATAATACCCTGTTGTTTTTTATTTTTAAAATTGGTATCAAATCGAACAAACGAAGACGGAAGATAGTTTGTCGATTTTTCATCTGTAAAAAAGCCCATCTATAAGCAGGAAATTCATTTATGATGTCTATTTGTATGGCATCATGCGCTCTTGACATTTTTTCTGCTTGTGTGTTTGTTGTATTATTTTTAAACCAACGATATTTTACTAAGGGGCGTTGAATATTATAAAATTTTGTTATGCTCATCAATCTGGCCCACAGACGATAATCTTCCGCTGGTGTATAATAAGGTTCGTATTTGATGTTGTTATTAATTAATATATCTCGTCTTATCATTGATGCCGTATGAAAGAAAGAACAATCTTCCGTCATAATTTTTTTTATATCTGTATCAAATTCTGGTGCATACCATATTTCTGTTTTTTCGTAAAAAAGTTCCAACCAACTAGAAACTGCGCCTATTTCTGGATTCGCGTCAAGATATTTTACTTCTACTTCTAATCTATCTGGCATAGATATATCATCGTGATCAAATATGGCCAAGTATTCACCTTGTGCAAGGTTTAAAAGTTTATTCCTTGAAGCTGATATCCCAAGGTTTTTTTCATTTTTTATATATTTTATTCTTTTGTCGTTATAAGATTTTACAACTTTTTCTATTTCTATATTATCTGGACTATCGTTAAGTATTAAGAATTCAAAGTCTTTAAATGTTTGATTTAAAATACTTTCTATGCATTCTTTTAAGAATTCTGGGTTGGTATTATAAATCGGAGTTAAAACAGATACTTTTGGCATAGGTTTTACCTTTTACTTTTGGGGGTGGACGTTCAAACAATCAGAAAACTTTTTTCTAATTCCGCTGGTTTTCAATATATGACCATGCGCATCCACCCGTTTGGGAATAAAGTCGGAAACATAAGGTAAAGAAAAACCGCCATTCAAATTTGGCGGTCGGGAAGTTAGAAACGTCATTTATGTCAGATGACCCCGTTTGGCCTTTGGGCAAGCCCTGTTGTATAACCAACGGCTTCCCGACCAGTTTGCCGGGATTATAACGATGCGAATGCATCATTTTTTATCAACGACGCTTTCGCATCGGACATAAATGCTGGGAGTTTCTAAGTCCCGAACTTCAATACCTATTGAAATCCACGCTAATTGTAGATGCTTTAATCAAAATTGTAAAGGAAAAAGAAACAGTACTTAACCAAACTTAAAAAGCATAAGGCTTGGCCTGGAAATTTTCGCGTGCTTGCTGAACATTCTTTGCGACATCTGATGTCCAGCGACCCATATCAACCAAGTCCAAAGAGCCATAATAAGCCGTCATCATTGGGTCATAAGAATTATTTGTTGAAATCCATTTATCGGTGCCTGAATTAGGGGCACCGTATTTATCCAGAACGTTCTGCCAGAACGCCAAGATTTTCTTTTCGCGTTGGTTTTCAAATTTTTCGTGTGCACCTTCTATATCATTAACATCATTTGTATAAACTATACGCCAGACAAGATTATCCGTCGCATTACTTGTAAAATAGATTACAAGTGTTTCACCTGTATTTTCGCGCACCAAGTGTAATTCAGATGCGTATAACAACCCGCGATTTTTTGCCAAAGTGTTTATGCATTGTTCAAGTTCTGCAGGGGGGTATATGCCTTGCTGACGGCATTCATAATCAAGATTATATTTCCAGTCTTTTTGTATGGTATAGATTATACTATTGTCTTTGCGGGGGGCGTACAGTCCCTTTGCTTTAAAGAACAAAGTTTCTACATCTTCGAATGGCATACCCAGCATAACACCTGCGATATCAAAACCGCTTACATTTGCGGGTTCTGCATCTAGGTTAATAGATACAGATTCTGTGGTTAAATCAGCATCTGAACTTTCTGTAATTGCGAAGTTGCTGAAATCAAAAGCGTCATCAGTTGCGGCATTGCAAGGCAAAGCAAATACACAGAAAACGCTAATAAGATAAGTAAGTTTTTTTGTCATTTTGCTAACCTCGAATTACCTCTTGGACTTTGAACTGGAACACTACCGCAGGGTCGCCACCTTCTTCTAGGAAGTCGTGTATCGTTTTCAAGTCAACGTCTTTACGCATACCTGGTTCGTATATAATTTTCATATACAGTATTCCGCGACTTGTTTCTGGTATTATAGAAAAATCGTTAGGCTTTGACCATATTTTTAATTCATAATTTATAATCCAATAGTCACTGCCTGATGGTTTATAAATTTCATCGATAATACTAACTGTTCGTAAAGACCTGTCTTCTGCCAGTTTCTGAATTGTTTGACCTTCTGTGTTTTGCCATTCTTTGAATACAGTTGCGGAAGACAATTTTGCCAACGTACTATCACCACGAGTTCTGCGTGCAAGGTTTTCTGGGTCTGGTGCGGCATAAAAATATTCATTTACATATTTACGCACCAACATATCCATAAATTTACTGTCACCGATTTCTTCTGCGGTCAAAGGTTTTCCTAAACGGCGTTCTGATAAATTATTGGGTTGAAAGAAATAAGGTTGAATAGTTAAGTTTTTACCTGCATCATATATTGCACCAGTTATGTACAGCGCTAAGAATGTTAGCGCTAATAAAACCACACCGGCAAAGAACATAATCAACTTTCTCATTAATTTATCTTATACGCGTTAAAGTCCGCCACATAGTACCCCAAGTTTTGTGGATAAAAAGTGACATTTCTTGCAACTTTTACAAAAGCAACGATATTAATATCTTCTGATATATTGGATTGGATATTTGCACGTAGTAACCAAGTACCACCGACATCAGAAACTGTGCTAGCGGGTTCTATTTGAATATTTGCTTTATCCAGAGTCCAACGTTCACCATTTGCGAATCTATTTTGATAGTCTGGTACAATATCGTACACGAACCGAGAGAACAATTCTTCGCTAGTCATGCAGAATATTGCGCAATCATTTATTCCATATGCGGGTGTATTTTCACCTATGCAGTCAACATTTCTTTCGCAAGTTTTCCATAGAGCATCATTATTTTCTGCATCTTCTGAAATAAGGAACCATTTTGCTGCAAAATTTCCGACGACGGATTCCTGCATTGTACGTGTTGTAGAGTATTCAAAAGGTGAATTACCATGAGAATGACCTACATCAATCCATTGACCCGTCACGTTATTTATAGAAACTAGGAAAGGATCAATTTTCTGTGAACGTGACACCCAAAACAAGATACCACACATAAATATTATAATCAGAAATAAAACCGATATACCAATAGCCATAAAGCGGGAAACGGCTATGCGTTTTCCCGCAGGGAAAGCAGGCGTTTCAAAACTGCTTGGATAGTCCAAAGATTTCCCTCCCTCTGGTAAAATAAAGTCTTAAGCCTGATATACCATTATGCAAGCGCAAGGGCTAAGTTTCAGTTCGTTATTATCGTATCCGACACCGACTGGTTCACGATCATATACCTGACCACAACCCGCCAAAGCCAACGCAACGAAAACACCGAGAATAACTTTTTTCATATCTTTTTCCCCCTTAGATTAATTAAATTATAAGAAAAATGCACTTAATACGTCAAGCCTAAAAGAAAAATATTGCGGTTACCCGCAATATTTTTAGAACTGAGTTTCAAAAGATAACAAGAATCTTTGTTCTCTATCGTATTTATCCATTTTAAGTGGCCAACCCCAACTAAAATTCATTGGACCCATTGGTGTATTCCAATAGACACCGACACCCGCAGAAGTTCTGATGTTATCATCTATATAGTTTGGTTTACCAGCATAATAATATTCTTCTTTTGGTGGTTTACCTAAGATACCATAATCAAAGAATACGAAACCTTTTATTTGATATTCATCTGGAATAAAGATAGGGAAGTTCAATTGTGTTGAACCGTTAATTTTCCATAGCCCCCCCAATGAATAAGTTGTATAAGCCCAGTTTCTGGAACCGACACCTGCGATATCAAAACCGCGCAGTGATTCACCGCCCAAGAAATAACGGTAAACACGAGAAATATAGTCCCCACCGATTGATTGTAATAACCCGAAATCAAGTGAAGAACGCAATTGCCATCTATCGTCAAAGAACTTTACCATACCGGTAATATCTGCGCTGTATCGCATATAAGTTTCTGTTCCGCCGAAACCTGTATAAGCAACGCCCAGGTTTGCAACAACTCCGGTATGAGTATTTTGTTCAAAATTCGTATCAAGGTTATAGTATCTAAGGTTAGTGCTTAAAGTATATAAATTAGCATCCCGCCAACCTGTTGCAGATTGTATATCATAGTTTTGGTCGAAAGAAGCCGACAATCTGACGCTTTGAGTCCAATGGTCTGTTAGTTTCCAGCCCATACGTGTAGCGACTGTCAGCGAGTCGCGGTCATAACCGAACCCACCAAGTGAAGAATAATCATACATTGTATAAGAAACATCAAAACCACCAGATAATTGACGCCCGAAAAGATAAGGTTCAGTAAAACTAAACAAGGCTTGTTTTTGATATTGTGCGATGGAACCGCGCAGTTGTACTACTTGTCCGCGCCCCATAAAGTTGCTTTCGGTAATACCGGCATCAACCATAAAACCATTTATATTTGACCAACCGAACCCACCAGATAATTCGCCCGTAGGTTGTTCTTCTACTTTAATATCCAGGTTCATCATATTTGCATCTGCAACACGACTTGGAACCATTTGTACGTCTTTAAAGAAGCGTGTGCGCATTAAGTTTTGACGACCTTCTTCAATAGTTTGTAGCGAGAATGGGTCACCCGGACGCATAGGAATTAATTGTTCTATGACGCTATCGAAAGTACGAACATTACCTAAAATATTTATGCTATTCAGATAAACGCGATTAGTCTTTTGAATTTTAAATTCTAAATCGATTGTTTTTGTATCGTCATTTTTAACAGGTACAGGTTCAACATTGATAAAAGCATATCCATGATCTGCAACTGCACCACGCAGGGCAGATATAGTTTCATCTACTTCGTCAATATTGTAGACATCACCTTTGGCCATAACGATAACATCATATAGTTCTTCGTCTGGTACATCATCAAAAGGATTGTCTATTGTAAGTTTGCCAAACTTATATTTTTCACCTTCATCGATTGTGAATACGACAGAGTAATATTGTCTATCTGGTGTAAATTTACCATTAGCGTCTGTGATTTGAATATCAACATAACCGTTTCGCATATAAAATTGGCGCAACATTTGTTCATCATATTTGATTCTATCTTCATCAAATACATCGAATTGCGTCATAAAACGCCACCAAGCATGTTCACGAGATAATATTTCGCCACGAAGAGTTCGGTCACTAAATTTTTTATTTCCCTCAAAATCGATGCTTGTTATATAAGTAGGGTGACCTTCTTTAATTTCATAGACGACATTAACGCGGTTATCTTCTAACTCTATTTTTTTAGGTTCTATTTTTGTACCAAAGAAGCCTTTTCGTTGATAAAGAGTCAGCATTCTCTGTACATCTGCGCCTATGACGGATTCATCATAAGAAGACCGTTCTTTAAGGCGCAGTTCTTTTTTTAGGTCATCAGTAGATATTTCGTCATTTCCTTCGACTGTCACCATATTTACGGTTGGTGCTTCTTGAATATCGATTTTCAATACATCACCAGACATGCGAACACTAACCTTAGAAAAATAACCACTTTCTTGCAGTTTTTTTGCGATTTGGTTTGCGCGTTCTGTGCCGACATTTTCCCCAATTTTTACATCGGACAATATGCGGATAGACTCTGCATCCATGCGCTGGTTCCCGCTGACATCAATTCTTGAAACATTTGCAGCGTTTGCCAATGGTGCGACAAAAATCGAACAAGCTGCTAAAACAAAAGTAGTATTTTTTTTCATTTTAATTTAACCCAAATACACGTGCCAAGTCATTCCACATAGTCAGTGCAAACAGCGCAAATATGAACAACCAACCTGCGATGATTGCGATTTCCATGCTTTTCCCACCAAGTTTTTTTCTGGTAATGCCCTCTATAATTAATATCAGCAAATAACCACCGTCCAGAACCGGCAGGGGTAATAAGTTTATAACACCTAAGTTAACAGACAGCAATGCAATAATTGACAGTAGTGCAAAGAATCCCATTGCCATTGCTTTACCTGATACCTCTGCTATGGTAATAAAAGAGCCAAGTTGTTTAGAAGACCTTTCACCAGTGACGATTTGCTTTAATACAACAAGTAGTGTTTTTGATTGATAATAAGTTTCGCGCGCACCGGAATATAATGCACCAAAGAAACCTTTTTTGCGTAATTCTGTTTTACTGCCGTCGGCTATCAATCCCCATCTTTCTGCAGGGGACAGTTGGACCGTTATTAAATTATTTCCACGTGCAATAAGGACGTTCGCATCGCGATTAGCAGCCAGTTCTTTTGCTATGATAAGTTCGCCCCAATTAGTAATTTTTTCTTTATCGATACGAACAATTATATCACCTGGTTTAACGCCGGCGTTAAATGCTATGCTTTCTTGAATGACTTGTCCGACAACGGGTAGTTGAACTGTTTTCGGTTGGAACATAAACATTGCGGAATAAATACCCCAAGCAAGGACGAAGTTCATGAATACACCAGCGGCTATTATAATAAACTGTTTCCATGCTGGTGCTGAAAGGTAGTGACCTTTCTTTTTATCTTCTGGCATTTCTTTATATTTTTTTCGGTCAAACATGTCCTCTTGACCATAAATAGAAACATAGCCGCCAAGAGGTAAACACGCGATTTTCCACATAGTACCCTTTTTATCGTGCCACTTTACGATTGCGGGACCGAAACCGATAGAAAAAGTATTTACGCGTACACCGGCCCAACGTGCAGCCAAGAAATGCCCCAGTTCGTGTACAAAAACTACTACGCCCAGAACAATTAATAATGCGACAATGGTTAAAATAATTTGCATAATTCCCTTTCCTTTTTAACCCAAAAACAATTACAACATAACAAGCCATATCAGGGGAAGAACATAAATCCACCCGTCAAATCTATCCAGCATGCCACCGTGTCCAGGTAGAATACGACCGAAATCTTTTATCCCCATTTTACGTTTTATCCAACTTGCAGTTAAGTCCCCATATTGGCTTAGCAGTGCAACACTAATACCAATCCACATTAATTGTGGCATGAAAGTATCTGTTCCCAGCAAGCCGTACATTATTGATGCAAGGGTACCACAAACAATACCTGCAATCTGACCAGACCAAGTTTTACCTGCGGAGAGTCTTTCCCACATTTTGTCACCACCAAACAAGCGGCCAAAGAACCAAGCACCTATATCTGCACAACTTATTATTAAAAGTAATAATAGCATAATCCAAGGGCGTGTTCCGACATAGTTGACGGCGACCAGCATGACAAACAACCATGCAAAGAATAAAGTAAAAGATAACCAGTTATTTTTTAATGTTTCTTTTGGTGTATGAGTAGTACAAATAATCATTTCCAAAATCATAGCCAGAACGACAAAAATACCTAAGTATTTAACGGCTGGAAATCCGAAATATTCTGCGACTGCTGCTGCAACTGCAATCAAAGCCATTACAGCACCGACAATTATTCGTTGCGTTGTGTTTGACATAGTTTTTCACCTTATTTTTTTGTGCCGGCATAATTGGCTTTTTTACCGCCCCCGAAACGTCTATTTCGTTTTGCGAATTCGTCCAAAGTAAATTGCCACAGTTTTTCACTTTTTACTAAGTCTGGCCAATGTTCTGGTACGAACAATAATTCTGCATAAGCCAATTTCCATAATAAGAAGTTAGAAATTCTGTATTCATTGCTTGTTCTTACCATTAAATCGATTGGTAAAAGTTCGCTCGTATCCAAGAACGTCTCAAAAGTTTCTTTATCAACAGGTTTACCTGCTTCGATTGCATCATTTACTGCATTTATGATTTCATCTTGGCCACCATAATTCAGAGCAAATACAACCGTACCACCTGTATTTTCAGCAGACTTTTCTTCTAGTTCATCGCAAAGGTTTGCTAATTTTTTCGGTAATCTGTCGCGCGAGCCAATTACACGATATCGCAAGTTTTTTTCAACCGCGTGTTTAAGATTTTTCTTTAATTCTGTATAGAACAAGTCCATCAAGAAATCAATTTCTTCTTTTGAACGGTTCCAATTTTCTGTAGAGAAAATAAAGAAGGTTATTGTAGATACGCCACGAGCAATGAACCAATCTACTAGATTTTCAAAGTTTGAAATACCTGCTTTATGCCCCATAAGTGGTGGCAAACCGCGTGCTTCTGCCCAGCGTCGATTACCATCGCATATAAAGGCGATATGCTGTGGCAATTTTGCTGGTTCTGATGGTTGAATTTCTTTTTTCTTTTTAAATAGTTTCAGCATTTTTTATATCCGATGTTTTGAAGTTAAACAGACATGATGTCGGCTTCTTTTTGTTTAGCCAATGCGTCAACTTCTGCGGCGCGATTATCAAAAACTTTCTGTAAGTCATCTTCAAATTTGCGCTGGTCGTCTTCAGAAATTTCTTTATCTGTGACAGCGCGTTTAATTTTACCCATTGCATCTTGACGGATATTGCGCATAGAAATTTTTGCTTCTTCAGCATATTTACCAGCGACTTTAGTCAGTTCTTTGCGACGTTCTTCTGTAAGGGGGGGCATGTTTAAACGAATAACCCCACCAGCTGTCATAGGGTTTAATCCCAGCCCAGAATCGCGAATTGCTTTTTCTGCGGCACCTGCATTATTAATATCCCAAACTGTAACTGTAAGAGTTTGGTTATCTGGTGTTGCGACTGTTGCGATTTGGTTTAAAGGCATATCAGAACCATAAACAGGGACTTTAACACCATCTAAAAGGTGAATGGATGCACGACCAGTACGCAGGCCTGCATATTCATTTTTCAAGACATCCAAAGTTTGCAAGGTTTTTTGTTCAACTTCTGCTTTTAAAGATTGATAATCCATATTAATCTCCTTATGTGTAAAAAGATTAGCAAATTGATTTGACTTTTTGCAAGAAGAAATATAGAATAATGCTTCGCAAGGGGGTTGTAGCTCAGTTGGTAGAGCACTTGCATGGCATGCAAGGGGTCGTCAGTTCGAGTCTGATCAGCTCCACCAAGAAGAATTGAGTATGGCGGATGTAGCTCAGCTGGTTAGAGCGTTGGTTTGTGGTACCAAATGTCGCCGGTTCGAATCCGGTCATCCGCCCCAGTTATAAAAAATACTGGCGTTATGCCAGTATTTTTTATAACTTTGGACGGGTCGGGTTCGAACCGAGGTTCGCATACGAGTCAGTAAGACGACCGAAGGGAAGTCGAACGTGAACGAGTGGTGAGCAGCACCGTTAGGTGCGATAAGCGAACAATACGAAGCCAGACAATAAAATTGCCTGGCGCAGGTGTCCCGGTCATCCGCCCCAGAATAATAAAAATCCCGCAGTTGCGGGATTTTTTTTAACCAACCAATTTGTGCCACAAACTGGACTTCTTTTTTGAATCATTCTTGCGACGACGGCGCGGCGCGTTCATTGTCGTTTTGCGTGCTTCTACATGCTGTGCGTTTTTCTTTTTCACATCTGTAGATGGCTCGTATGCGCCCAATAATTCTTCTGTTTTGTTTTGTTCTGGTGCAACGCGTTGAATTGAATATTGGTCAATATTCATTAAACTGTCATCACCGACTATAACAATTTCAGTTTCAAATTCGGCTTCCATTGCCGCCAGTTCTGCGCGTTTATGATTTAACAGATAAATCGCAACATCTGTTGGAACAGTCATAATGATTTTCTGTGCACTTTTTGCAAGCAGTTTTTCTTGCAAGTGACGGAATAAGATTATTGCCGCTGTCTGTATGCTTGGAACTACGCCTGCACCCATGCAGTGTGGGCATTGAACGTATGAAGATTCCATAAAACTACTACGCAAGCGTTGACGTGATAGCATCAAAACACCAAAGTTGTTTATTTTTGCAACTTGTGTGCGTGCGCGGTCGCGCTTCATAACTTCGCGCATTTTCATTTCTAACTTGCGGTTATTTTTTTCTTCTTCCATATCGATAAAGTCGATAGCAACGATACCCGCCAAGTCGCGAAGACGAAGTTGTAACGCGATTTCTTCCGCTGCTTCTAAATTAGTATTCAGCGCGGTTTGTTCAATATCTTTTTCTTTGATAGCGCGAGAAGAATTTACGTCAATTGTCACCATTGCTTCTGTCTGGTTAATTACCAAAGAGCCGCCAGAAGGCAATTGAACGTACGGGCCATGCAAACCTTCTAATTGTTTCTCAACGCCCGCTTTTACCATTAAAGGAACCGCAGCATCTTTATATTGAACCAACTGTTTGCGTGGTGCGCGCCCATACATTTGCTGAAAATATTGTTTTGCCGCATCAAATGCTTCTTCACCTTGAATAACCAATACATCTTCTTTGTCGGACAGGAAGTCACGAACTACGCGACGCAATAAGGAATCTTCTGTATGTATAGTAATAGGTGCAACAGATTCCAAGGTAGTTTTACGGATTTCATTCCATAAGTTAACCAAGTAATCATAGTCTTTTGCAATTTCTGCCGCGTTTGCTTCAAAAGCAGCGGTACGCAAAACGACGGTCATACCTTTTGGTATTTTAAGTTCGTGTAGTATTTCACGCAAACGTGCGCGTTCTGCTTTATCAGAAATCTTTTTAGAAATACCATAACTATTGCGTTTTCTTGAATTTGGCATTAAAACGGCAAAACGCCCCGCCAATGACAAATAAGTTGTCATTGATGCGCCTTTTTGACCACGTTCTTCCTTAACCCCTTGAACCAGCAAAATTTGTTTTGGTTTTATAACGTCCTGAATTTTGAATTCGTGTGCGCGTTTTGTGAATTCTTTATTATCATCACCTGCGCTTTGGTCGTCATATTCTGCTACTTCATCATTTTCATCATCTGGGTCTTCATCGTCATCAACGATATTAGCATGAGCCAGTTCCAACAATTTCTTTTTTTGTTCAGGGGTCACCTGATAATAATCGGGGTGAATTTCTGAAAAAGGTAAGAAGCCATTTTTACCAGACCCGTAATCAACGAAAGCCGCTTGCAAGGAAGGTTCGACGCGAATGACCTTTGCCAGATAAATGTTCCCTTTTATCTGGGGTTTTGTCGTTGTTTCAACGTCAAAATCAGAAACGCGGTTGGTAGCAGTATCCACCACCACCACCCTTGTTTCTTCCGGGTGGACTGCGTCCACATAAATCTTCTTTGACATTTAATAATCCTTTTGTTCTGTATGCGTATGCGATGGAAATAACCCGTCCCCGTGGGGCGTCCAAGCCCATGCCAAGGGAATGCGCAACGATAATAAAAAGCGCAAATCGAATTACAGAAAATAGTGATAATACAAACACTTATATTAACCCCATGTCATACGATAACTCTTAGCATATCACGCAAATATATAGTATGGCAAGGTATTTATTTTTTCTTATTTTTAAGATTTTTTATGTTTTTGATTTTTGCGGGAATTTGTGGAATTTTGGCTTTTGCTTCTTCTAGCCATCTTTTCATACGCGCACGCAGCCAATTTTCATATATAAAGAACAGCCCGCCCGCACCAATTAACGGCAGCAGGTAATAGATAATTCTATAAGCCAATAAAGCACCGAAAATATCTGCTTTATCTATATGTTCTGGTAAAGCCAGTAAGAAAATAGTTTCAAAAACGCCTATACCACCTGGTACTTGACTGAATACACCGGTAGTTTGGGCTATTACGAAGAGACCGATATAAGTACCGAATGGAATTTGTACAAAAGGCAATAAGCAGAAATACAAGACCAACCCTGCCAGAACGCTATCGGCTGCTCCTAATAACATTTGCAGGAAAGCGGTTTTAGTAGAAGGTACCTGAAATTTCAGGTTTCCTATTTTTATGCTTTTTTTGTAAAAGAACAGGGTGACTGCAAAGTATGCCAAGACTGCCGCAGAACAGAAGATGAATAAGGTATTTAATCCGACGCTTGCCCCGACTGACCTATCAAGTAAGGCAGAAGGAACTAGAAAATAGCCTATAATTAATATCGCAGAGCAACCCAAGAAGAAAGTAAAACCGGAAAAAGTAAGCATTTTTACGATGTCACCACCACTTATTCTCCACCGAGTATACAGTCTATATCGAATTGCACCCCCACTGACAACAGCATGCCCTGCATTATTGCTGATTGCGAACCCAAGCATACCTGCCAACATCCATTTCCACCAAGAAACGTGACCACCAACATATCGCAGAGCCAAAAAGTCATACAAAGACAAAGCCAGGTACCCTGCAAAACAAGCAATACATGCAGCAATTAAGTTTATCATAGGAATACTAAAAATTGCGCTTATAATATCATAAATACTGTAATCGCGTAGTTGCCACCACAGCATAAAGGCGGCTAATAAAAAGAAAAATATTCCCGAATAACTTACCAGTTTTTTAAACCGGCGTTTTGTCTGTGCCGACATAAAAATCCTTTTTCAACAAGGCAGGATAGCAACATATACAAAAAAAAGCAAATTTAAAAAAAATTGCAATTTTATATTCTTATTATATACTGACATTTCATTTATAAAAAATAAAGGCTTTTGCTATGATGCGACCATCTTTAAGAAAGGCAGAACAAGTACGACCTGTATCTATGGAAACGGGTGTAAATAAATGGGCAGAAGGGTCTTGCCTTATAAAAATGGGTGGAACTCAGGTTTTATGTACTGCATCTGTTGATTTGAACCAGCCTTTGTGGAAACGTTTGCAAAATAAGACGGGTGGTTGGGTAACAGCAGAATATTCGATGTTACCGCGTGCAGTTGGAACAAGAAAAACTCGTGAAACATTAATGAAAGACCATCGCAGCGCAGAAATATCTCGTTTAATCGGTCGCGCAATGCGCAGCGTCGTTGATATGGAAAAACTGGGGCGGCATACAATAACGATAGATTGTGACGTTATTCAGGCAGATGGTGGTACCAGGTGCGCGTCCATAACAGGTGGTTTCGTTGCTATGGCTTTGGCGGTGCGCTGGTTGCTGGAAAAGGGGCGTATCAAAGAAAATCCTATACAAGAGCATGTTGCCGCAATTTCTGCGGGGCTTTGGGACGGTGATTTAGTCCTGGACTTGGATTATGAAGAAGATTGTGTTGCAGAATTAGATTCTAATTTTGTTGTATCTGAATCCGGTAGATTTATAGAAGTTCAAGCAACAGGGGAGCAGCATCCGTTCACTCAAGACCAACTTGTAAAATTGATGGATATGGCATCAAAGGGTTGTGCACGTTTAATAGAATTACAGAAACAGGTTTTGGAATAAATATGTTATCAGATAATGCTATAAAACTGACTTCTGAACAGTTAAAGAGAGTCGCAGAATTGCGTCGAATGACACCTAAAGAATGGGAAGCACTTTGTAAAAGGTGTGGTATGTGCTGTTTGATAAAATTATCATCAGGATTTAAAGACGTTACTTTATATACAGATTTTTGTTGCGAACATTTAGATTGTTCAACCAAAGCATGTAAAATCTATAAAAAGAGAATAGAAGCAGAAAAGGGTGAATGTCAGAAAGTTAATTTAGATATAGTGCTGAAGAATGAATTATTACCTGCGTCTTGTGGGTATGTAGAATATATTTTCGGCCCCGCAAAATATCCGGCAAAAGTAGATTTTTCTCGTGTCCAACCAATAAAAGATAAAGATTTTGACGAGATGCCACAAAGTAAAGTTTTAAATCATATATTAACAGATTCCATAAATTGGCAAAGATAAGCAGTTAACGTGAAAGGAATAAAAAGCGTCCCTTTTGGGGCGCTTTTTATTATTGCGAAGTTTTAGGATTTTGGCTAATTTTATAGTATATGAAGAAAGAACTGTTTGATTTTTTAAACGCAGATTTGCAGTTTATAAAGGGCGTGGGGCCTGTTTTGGCGGCGCGCTTTGAAGATGTTTTAGGTGGGCGTAGGGTGCTTGACTTTATGCTGCATATACCTGCTTATATTCGTGCGCGTGGAATTACCGAAGACATTTCAACTGCTGTTGCAGGTGACATTGTGACTGTGCCTTTATTAATAAAAGCGCATAAAAAGGGCGGCTTTTTTCGTGGTAGACGTACCCCTACGCAGATTACATGTGCCGATAAAATGGGTAATACAGTTTTAATTCAGTTTTTTAATGTTAATTTTTTAGATTATTGGTTAAAGAAACTTCCTATTGGTCAGTGGCGTATGATAAGTGGAAAACTAGAGAAAGGAAGTCGTGCAATTATAAATCATCCTGATTTTATAGAAGAAATGCAGAACGCAGAAAAGATACCGTCTATTCAGGCGATATATCCTTCCGGGGAAGGTCTGACACAAAAGACCTTTGCAAATGTTCGTGACCAGATATTTGCAATGTTGCCAGAAAAGATATCGTATGAAACGGACGCACAGGTCATAGAGTTTTTTGATGCGCTTCGTCATGTGCATTTTCCAGAAAGTGCAGATGACTTGAATCCAAATTCTGTATATATGGTAAAACTTGCATATTGGGAACTATTGGCACATCAATCTGCTATTGTGATTAGCCGTAAAAATAGAAAAGACGTGCGGAACAAGCGAAAGGTCAGAGCAAAGAAATATGATTTATTAGAAAAGTTTTATTCTGTGTTGCCGTTTTCTATGACTGGGGCTCAGTCGCGTACAATTGAAGAAATATTTACAGATATGGCACGTGATATTCCTATGATGCGCTTAGTGCAGGGGGATGTAGGCAGTGGCAAAACAATAGTCGCACTTGCTGCGGCGGTAAAGATGGCAGAAAGTGGTGCACAGACAGCATTACTTGCCCCGACAGATACTTTGGCACAGCAACATTACGCAAAGATAAAATCTATATGCGATAAAATTGGTATAGTTTGCGACGTCTTAACGGGGCGCGACAAAGGTGTTGCCAGACGCGAGAAGTTAATATCATTGCAGTCGGGAAGAACAAAAATTGTTGTTGGTACCCACGCACTGTTTTCAGAAGACGTAGAATATAAAGATTTAGGTTTGGTTATTGTGGACGAACAGCATAGATTTGGTGTATCTCAACGCGAGGCTTTGCGTGCAAAAGGTTCAAACCCAGATTTGCTTGCTTTATCTGCAACCCCGATACCACGAACTTTATCTATGACGATTTACGGTGACATGGATGTCTCTATTATAAATGAAAAACCAGCTGGCAGATTGCCGATTAAGACTACTAAGTTGTCGATTGCAAGATTAGAAGAACTTGTTGCGCGTCTGCGTATGCAGATTGCTGGTGGCGCTAAGGTGTTCTGGGTCTGTCCATTGGTTGAAGAGTCCGAGCAATCAGATATGACCGCAGTTGAATCAAGATATGAAGACTTGAAGAAATATTTTCCTGATGCGGGGCTTGTTCATGGGCAGATGGACAAGAAACAGCGCGATGCGGTTATGGCTAAGTTTGCAGATGATAAGTCTGATATGCGCATATTGATTGCAACAACAGTAATAGAGGTTGGAATTGATGTCCCGTCTGCATCTATAATAGTGATAGAGAATGCCGAAAGGTTCGGTCTTGCTGCATTGCACCAGTTGCGCGGTCGTGTGGGGCGCGGTAATTTACGGTCTTATTGTATCTTAGTATACGGACGTAATATCAGCGAAGAAGGTTTAAAGAGATTAGAAGTTTTAACAGAAACCGAAGATGGATTTAAGATAGCGGAACAAGATTTAATAATGCGCGGTACTGGTGAATTGCTTGGAACGCGTCAAAGCGGCTGGATAAACTATCACTTTGTGGATTACAGAATGCACCATGATTTGTTTAAGTTGGCGGCAAATGCTGCAAGGGATGTAGATGTTCCTGATGCATGGACTCGTGACCTGATGTATATTTTTGATAGGGGGCTGGGAATTAGTGCGTAAGATTCTTATGATTTTTATGAGTGCTTTGTTTTCTGTTTCTGCACACGCGGCGTCATTAATAAACGATACAGAAACGGAAAAAGTTTTGATGGAGTTAGTCGAACCTATCGGTAGTGCTGCAGATGTACCAGATGGCAGATTAAAAGTCCACATTATAAATAGTGATGATTTCAATGCGTTTGTAATGGGGGGCGAAGATATATATGTTTATACGGGGTTGCTTACACAGATAAAGTCACCGTCTGCACTTCAAGCGGTAATAGCGCACGAAATGGGGCATACTATTGGCGGGCATATGGCGCAGATGTCATCGCGTATGGAAGCAGAATTAAAACGTGCCATGTTGATACAAGCATTGGGTGTTGGATTAATGGTTGCAGGTGGAAATCCGTCATTGGGTGCAGGGGTCTTGGCGGGGTCTAGTGGTGTGGCTCAACAGTCTATGCTGGCATTTACTCGTGATGAAGAAAGAATTGCTGATGATATGGGTTTAAAGTTGTTGGTAAAAGCAAAACTTGATCCAAATGGCTTTGTTCAGGTTTTAGAGCAAATGGGCGAAATGACATCTGTCTTGGAATCCAAAGTAAATCCGAATAGAATAAACCACCCACTAACATCTGAACGATTGAACAATGTAAAGACACAGATAAAAAATATAGATTCAGATTATGTAGCATCTAATGCACCAACAAAAAAGCAGGAAGAAGAATTTAAATTAATACAGGCAAAATTGATAGGCTATCTTGATAGTCCAGATAGGGTATCATCATTATATCCAAATTCTGATAAATCGGATGCGGCGATATATGCACGTGCCATAGCGCTTATGCAGGCAGGGAAATTAGAAGATGCGCGTGTTGGTACGCAAGCATTAATTTCTAAGAATCCGGGTAACCCATATTTTTATGAATTGTTGGGCGATATAGATTATCAATTGGGGCGGTATGATGACAGTGTAGAAGCATATGAAAAGAGTTTGTCTTTGCAGTCGGGTGCGCCACAGATAGAAACTGCGCTGGCATTAGTTTTAACAGAAAGGAATAAGCCAGGTGATAAAGCGCGTGCAATAGAGTTGTGCAAGCGTTCTTTATTATCACAGCCCGCACCATTAACTTATTGGGTATTGGCGCGCGCATATGAAGACGGCAGAGCAGATTGGGCGCGTGCAGAATATTATCATATGATAGGTGATAAAAAGAATTCTGTAAAATATGCACGACTTGCAAGGAAGAACTTAAAGAAAGATACGCCAGAATATATAAAAGCAGGTGATTTAATAAAATAAAAAACGCCCCGAAGGGCGCTTTTTATTTTGCAAATGAATAATCCATTTCCAAGTGATTTGGATTATATGTTCCGTTCATAATAGCCAACGTATCTTCTACGATTACAAGTTCTTCATTTGTTGCAATCATAAATACTTTGACTTTGCTATCAGGTGTGCTAATTTCTGCTTCATCAACACCTTTACGAGCCAAAGATACAGCATTCTTTTCTTTGTCTAACTTTATTCCTAGTTCTTCCAAACCGCTACAGAACTTTTCGCGTAGGTAATCATCATTTTCACCGACACCCGCTGTAAATACTAAAGCGTCTGTATGACCTAGTTCTGCCATGAATGCACCGATATATTTTTTTACATTGTGTGCTTCCATTTCGATGGCTAAGCGACATTTGTCGTTAGTTTCTTTGTTCTCTTCAACATCACGGCGGTCAACAAAGCATTCTGTTAACCCCAACAGACCAGAATCTTTATTTAAATGTTTTTGCATTTGTTCTGCACTTAGTCCCAAACGTTGCATAACATAAAGAACAACACCTGGGTCCAGGTCACCAGGTCTTGTACCCATTGTTAACCCCGCCAAAGGTGTCATACCCAAAGAAGTGTCAACAGATATACCGTTCTTGATTGCAGTTGCGGACGCCCCGGAACCGATATGTAATGTGATTAAGTTGCATTCAGAAGCAGGTTTACCTAATAACTTCGCAGCACGTTTAGAAACATACAGGTGAGAAGTACCATGGAAACCGTATCTACGAACGCCGAGTTCTGTATACCATGCGCTAGGTACTGCATAGCGATATGCATAGTCAGGCATAGTTTGATGGAAAGCGGTATCGAAAACAGCGACTTGTTTAGCATTTGGTAAAAGTTGTTTTGCGGTTACAATACCCATTAATGCGGAAGGATTGTGTAAAGGTGCGATAGAAGAAAGTTCGTCAATAGTTTTGATAACTTCATCATTAATTTCAACCGAAGAAGCGAACTTATCGCCCCCCATAACAACGCGATGACCCACACCACCGATTTCGTTCATATCAATAGATGCTTCGCGCAACATAAACAAGACGACATTCAATGCTTCGTCATGGTTTTTCATTTCTGTGTCTTTGCGCTGTTTTGTACCGTCTGGATATTTCTGAGTTATGAAAGAATCAGGCAGACCGATTTTTTCAACATTTCCACCAACAACAACTTTTTTAGAATCTGCATCAAAGACTTGATACTTTAATGAAGAAGAACCACAGTTCAAAGCAAGTATGTACATTTAAAACCTCTTTTTTCTATGGGGCAAGCATAGCAAATGATTTTATAGGTTTCAACAGTAAACTCTGAATAAAATGCGCCAATTTTCATTTGTTATATTTGTTGTATTCCCTGTATCTTTATGACTAACCCAGAAAGGTTTATTTCCTATCATCAGGCGAACATGCAGACCGCTTTGGTCGATAAAAGTGTTTGGTGCAGGGTTGGTTCTGTTGTCAATACCGAAAGCGGAAACTTCATCACCTATACTATATCCTGCTTCTGGTGTTTGGCATACAAGAAGCGTATGAATAATTTTAGCGGGTGTTTGGCAGTCAAAAATATAGGTCAGTGCAGTTGTGTCTGGAACAGGGATTAAAGAGCTTTCCAGTAGGGTAAAAGGTGCTGGAGTGAACTCTGTAAAGATTTCTTGCCAAGTTTCATCCGGAACAGATGTGATATCGAAACTATCGCTGCCAGATGAAGTTTCTTCGTTTGCTCGTGCGAGAGGGAATCCACCAAGGGTTTGACCGTCATGAACGCGAATAGTTTTTGCATCTGTATCGAAAGTGATTTCACCAGATAGTCCTGTAAAGTTATTATTTTGAGCAGTTGTACCGCGGCGAATTTGTAAAACTCTAGCCATATAGAATCCTTTATGTTATAAAAAATGGGAAAAAGAAAACCGCCATAATGGCGGTTAAATTATGAACATAATTATAACATAAAAAACCGAAAAAATCAAGCCACATTATAATTAGACATATATGCTTGAAGTTGAGCAATTTTATTTGCATCAAATTTTGCTTGCTTTTTCTTTGCACTGCCCGGCATCCAAGAATACATGTTGCCTGTATGAGAATCACGACCAGATTCTAAGAAATCCCAGTAAGTCATAAGTTCTTTATATTTATCCTTATGGTTATTATCCCAGTTTGAAACTTCTTCATTTCTTTTGTTTATTCTGTCGTTAAGTTCTTTTATACGGCTTGACGCAAGTGTGAAATCATTTATTTTTGTATTTAAATCGTCTGCACGAGATTGCGCAGCATTATAATTCCTTTCTGCATTTACAAAATTTTGTTGATATTGTCTAATATTGGCGCGTGCATTTGCTAAGTCTTGTTGATTAATTTGCATTTGTTGATTGCTTAAATCTTGTGCTTGTTTTAATTTCTTTTGACCAAGATTTTGTTTGTCGCGTTTTTGTTTCATTAAATCATTTGCATATGCATTTGCAACGGCGGGTTGCATCCCTGCAAAAGTATTAGGATTTTGTAAATCATTATCTATCTGTGCTATATCTGCAGCAATTTGCTGCATTTCAGTATTTAATTGATTTATTTGTGCAGTATAAGAATCATTTTCGTCTATAAGGCTTCTTGCATCATTATAAGTTGTTGACGCCGTTTCTAAAGCAGAGTGTTTTTGTTCTGCGTCTTGTTTAAAGGTTTCAAGGTTTTGTTTTTCTTGGGCTATTGTTTGGTCAGTTATGCCCGTACCTTGCAGTATAGTTTCTTGATTACTGCGGTCTGTTATATCAATTTGATTTTCTGTATCTCGTTTTTGTGTAGCGGCTTGTAAACCTGCCGCATTATCATTTAACCATGCGTCTCTTTTACTTTTTACGCGTTTTGTTTTTCCGTTAAATTTACTGCCAGAAAGTTTATAGACATTTCCTGTAACGGTAATAATATATCCGACCATCATAAAGGCTGCTTTTATGCTTTTATCCATAGCGGTTGTGACAAATTTTACACCTTCGTTTTTATTCCAAGATAATCCGCCATCAGAGAATATAGTTAACTGTTCTTTACTAAGTGCGTCCATAATTTTACTGGTTGTATAGCCGTACTTAATTACTGATAGAACCTCCATAGCAGTTTTTGCTTCGTCTATTTTATTTTCACGAACTGCTTTGATAATCATTTCTTCTATCAACGCTTTCATTTGGCGGGCATTTTTTAAAGCGCCATCAAAAGCTTTTGGCATAGTAGATTTTAATTCACCCAGCGTTTTGGAAAACCAATCAAAATGGTCAGTTGCACGTGGGGATTTATAAAGTAAGTTTTCTTTAATCTTTCCCGTATTTTCCAATACTTTTGCGATACCGTCAGTTGGTTTAAACTTTGTTCCATCAATTGCTTTTATAATTAGTTTTGCGGAATCAGAAAAGTATAATCTATCACCACGTAGATGAATATATTTTCCCATATAGTCTTCCAAGGTATCACTAATTTCACCTTGTAAGTGTTGCCATGGGGTTAATTCGTCACTACGTTTTGGAGGAACATAATCTTTGCTATCTTTATTTGCATAATCTACTTTGCTTAATGCTGCATCTAAAGATTTAGAGATTTTACCCTTATCAAAACTTTTAAATACTTCATAAACTTTGGAATCGTTATGCAGAGTATTTAAAAGGGTTTTATAATTTCTTTTAAAGTAATCAAGTTTGTTTTGTGGAACGGTTGTATCATCAAAACCAGATTCAATTGCAGAAAAGTCTTGTGTACCATATGGTGAAGCCGCTAAATTTTGATCATTATGAACATAATAGTTCATATAACTAGCGACTTGTTTCAAAGTTGTTTGAAATTTAGGGTCAGTATTATACTTTTTAGAATTAATGCCGCTTAATAAATCAGAATAAGAAATTTCTGCTTCTTTTAAAATATCTTTGATATAGAAATTTAATGTTGATCGGAAAGTATTATCAGACAGCAAATTTTTCAGGACTTGAATTTGTGCTTCTGCAGTCTGATTTGCGGTTCCGTTCGAGAAAAGGTGTGTAGCAGGGTCACCAAAATATTCTTCAAGGAAAGCATTCGCCTTGGCGTTTTCTGCGAAACTTTTTGTATTGGCGGACATCCCGCGCATAGCGCCTTGGAAGGCATTAAACAATTTTTTCCATTCATCATCAGTCAGATGGAAATTCCCGTTTGCATCATTTGGATCAGGTAGGCCATTTTTTACCCATTTACCACTATTGTCTTGATGCATTAATTTTGACTTCCAGTCTTTCATATTGCCACGGAAGTCATCTGCTTTTACATAATCTTGATATTTAGCAAAGATTTCAGGTGGCATTGCATTGAAATGCAACTGCATATAATATTGCAAAAGAAAATCGTTCATATTTACATCTGCCATCAGAAACCTCTGTTGCTTTATACCCAAATAATTATAACACTTTTTGACAAAAAATTCAATGTTTTTAGTACAAAAAAGGAGGCTTTTGAGTTATAATACAATAAGTTATTCGGTTTTATAAACGAGGAAGGGTATGAAAAAGGCGCATAGTGCCATAAAGCATTTTTTAACATGTATTTATGGTTTTTCTTTCTTTAATAAAATGCTTTTGTTGGCACCAGTATACTCGGTGTTTATGCAAGAAAACGGAATGACAGATATGCAACTGTCTTCTTTGTTTATAATTTTATCTGTTGGTATAATCGCATCACAAATCCCTGTCACATGGCTTGCAAACAAAATAGGACATAAATATTCAATAATATTCGGGCAGTTTTTAAAGGCAGCGGCTTTTATACTATGGCTATTTGTACCGACTTTTGGTGGATTTGCAGTGGGAATGTTCTTATGGGGAACGCAAACTGCGATATATAATGTATCGTTTGAAACGGTCGTTTATGACGAGTTAAGTGCCAGACATCATAGAAATATTTATGCAAAAGTACTTGGTGTAATTTATAATATTCAGGCCATAGCAGTTGCTTTTTCTGCGTCTGGGTCTTTGCTATTGTTCTTTGGGTATGAGTGGATTACTTTCGCGTCTGTTCTGGCACTGGTTATTTCAAGTGCTTTCATATTTGCGATTAAGTTCAGACATAAAAATTCTAAGAAAGTCAGAAAAAATAAAAAAATTCGTTCTTTATCTTTTTTGAAAACGGCGTTCAGAATCTGCAGAAAAATGCCGTGCATATTTATGGTTTCTATGGTTTTGTGGTTGTTTTCAAATTTTGCGTATTTGGATGATTATTTAAGTCTTATCGGTGTAGAAATAGGGCTGCCAGTTGAATATGTTGGTATAGTTTCATTCTTTTGTTTAGGTTGTTCTGTTTTAGGGCAGACTTTTGCATATAGGTTTAGTAAAATAAAAGATTGGATTTTATATAGTGCGATATGCGCTTTGGGTATAAGTTTTGTTGCTTTTTCTGTATTTTATTCTGTATCAGGTTTGTTGTTTTTGGGTATTGGTTATGTCTTATATAGCGGTTTATTTATTTTATTATTTGCACGATTGCAAGACTTTATTCCAACATCGCATAGACCTGTAATGTTGTCTTTATATAGTATTGGGGATAATGTGAGTTATGTGTTAATGTGTTTATTAATTGGGTTTGGTGGTACTTTGGGTAGTTGGCGATATGGTGTTTTATTTGCTGGGCTTATATTAGTTTTAACTGGATTATGGGCATTGCTGTTTGTAAAAGATAAATGTGCATACGAGCCAAATAAGACAGGGAAAATCTTTAAAACGATGCGTCCTGGTGGCAGTGATATAGTATAGGAAAGCCTTCTTATATAAAAGTCGTGGGGATTTTGATTAAAATATCAGCATGAGTATAATGCTGAAAAATCTTTTATTAAAAACGATACCGTATATATTATCTGTAATAGGGGGCATAACTTTATTTTTAATATCGTTAGATAAAGTAAGAAACCCGAATGTTAGCGGGTTAATAGATAATATTGCGGCGTCTTTGTTATCTATACCGTTAGTATTTTTGTTGTATGATTATACAAATTATAGAATTTCTCGTCAGGTAAATAGAAGTCTTGCCAGTAATATTTCGGATAAAGTAAATTCTGTGATATTAAACATAGTTGTGTTTTTGCGTCATTCATTGGGTTTAAAAGTAAATGTGCACTTAGAAACTTTTAATAAATTGCAGGATTGGTCTGTAAAGAAGATATCAGAAAGATTAAAAATAACGCGGTCAGAGATGAATAATTTGCGTGCATACAGGTATGAAATAGACGAGATAATATATCGTGCCAGTAAGGGGAGTGTTTTAACTAGCGAGCAAGAGCAGATATTATCATCATTAAGTCGCGAGATATTACATTTGATGACGGAACATAATTTTCACAGGGACAAGACAATAGTAGCAAAGCATGTAAAGAATATAATTTTGCGTATAATAGAGTGGCAAGATAGTAGTGCTACAATGTCTGCGGGGTTAGAAAAGGATATGCCAGAGGAATCTGCGGACGGTATATGAGAAAGAAAAAAGTAAAAAAAGATTATTTTTTCTTGCAATTTATATTTTTTTATGTCAAAATTGCCCCCGAACCACGGAAAAAGAGACTGCAAAGAATCTTATTTCCGGTTCCGTTTTGGGGACATAGCTCAGTTGGTAGAGCAAATGACTTTTAATCATTGGGTCCAGGGTTCGAGTCCCTGTGTCCCCACCAAGATAACCTGTTGATTTCAGCAGGTTTTTTATTTTTTTGTATATTTTATTTCTTCTGGGGTTAGCTTATAGTGCTTATTCTCTATTTTACCATAAATTGCAAAAGGTTTATTGTTATACACCGCCCACATTCTGTCACCGTAACTATAATGCCACCATTCTGCAGGGTAGTTAAAGAAACCTGAGGCGGTAAGTGCGTCAAATAAAGCTTTTCTGTTTTGTTTTTGTTGTTTTGTTATATTTTTATACTTAGTTTGGCTTTTAATTCCATGGTGGTCAAAAGTTGTCCCCATATCTAAAAGTTCGCCGTCTTTTATAAGCGCGACATCAATCGCGCCACCTGTTTGATGTGGACCGAACCCACCACGAGAAGGGTCCGCTACGGTCATTCTTGTAATTCTTATTATTTCTTGTTCTGTTAGTTCGGGGAAAGCCTTTCGTTTTTGTGCCAAAACCCTTTCCCATGCAGCCCATTGAACGGCTGGGTGGCGCCAACCACAAAAGAAATGAAGTTTTATGCCGTCAGGCAATTTGTCAGCTGCGCTATGAAGCATCGATAATAAATCTGCGCGAACCCAACAACCACCACGACTTAAAGCCATTTCATCAAAAGAAAAACGCTTGTCTTTAGAAATATCTATAAGTGGACAGGCAGTATCTTTAATAGTTTTTTTGTTTATATATTCTGAAGGTAAAATTTTACGTGTTCCTAAATGCCATAATATAACAGAAATATAAACTTTGTATTTCATTAAAATACCACCTATTTTTGATATAAATCCCAAAGATATTCAAACTGTTTAGAGAAGGTTTTATTTTCTTGTTCAAAGAACGTACAATTTTCTGCGTTTGATTCTGTTGCACTTTCAGTCCAGTTATAACTGCCACTTTCTATTCTTTTACCGTCAAATATAGCAAACTTATTGTGCATAATCTTATGTCCAACATTTGTTATAACGGGTATACCAGCGGATTCAATTTCATCAACTAATGAATGTTTGCCTTTTGATTGTAATCTGTCTGTTATAACCCTTATTTTTGCACCACGTTCTTTTGCTTCTATTATAGCATCAACTATATTTTGGTTTGTTATAGAATAAACAGCGATATCAATCTTTTTGGCATTGTTGATTTCAGCGATAATATTATTTTCACAATCTGTGCCAGGGGTGAAATAAACACGCACCCAAGATTTTTCTGGTATTGCAGGTAGTGATAAAGTTTCTTCTTCTAATTCATAGTCTTCGGCTTGTTCTGATTCTGTGCGCCATAGTCGTTGCCAAAAAGAAGAAGTATTTGTATCTTCTTCACTTTTTAATCCGAGTGTCCTTAAAATTATTTCTTTTGCAGGATTTCCTTTTTCGACTATTATAAAAAGTAATTCTTTGTTGTTTTTTCTAGCAACGAATAAAGTATCACCCGCAGCACCAGATTCTGTTATAGAATTTCTTTTATAGTTTAATTTACCGCGTCCGCGCCCATTCCACGATGGTTGATAGTAATAGTACCATTTTGCAGTACTGTATTCTTCTATTTGTGTTTCACCAATATAAACATAAAGAGTTTCAAATTCTTTTTTTTCTGTTCCCAAAACTTTTTCTAGGTCTTTTGTACCAGTGATTTGTAAGGTTTGCTTTTTATCTGGACGTATTGTGTCGGTCGGTTTCATAGTTTTTATTGCGACTGCGTTATAGGTTATTAAATCGCGAACTTCGAAAGCAAATGATGCAAAAGATATGAAACATATCGAAAAAATGTATATAAAAAAAGAAAATACGCGCTTTAACATATGGGTAGTATGAAACATATATATTCTTATGCGCAAGATTTTTTTCTAATAAAAATTCTTGTGTATATGCGTTTCCCCATTATAAGTCCAGCACCCTTATCATAAGTAAAATCTTTATCTAAACCTAGTATTTCAAATTGGGTTGGGGTGTATTTTTCTAAGAAGCTAATAGGAACACCCATGACGCCTAAATAATCTTTTGGTATGTCTGCTGTTTTATTTATATTTATAGCGTTTGCATTATCATATTTTATAAATTCATCAGAATTAAAATTTTTAGTTAATAAAAGCGATGCAGGGCGGAATCTGTGGCTTAGATTAGTAAACCAAATTGCAGGTATTTCTTTTATATTATTGTCTTGTGTAATAAAAGGTATTCCACCAGTCCACTTGCGCACACCAAACCATATTTTATTATTTTTTATGCGCGTAAATATTTTTCTATATGCAATGGCATTTTTATTACCAATTATTAAGAATTTTTTGTCGTACTTTATAAGTAAATCCAGAAATTCACGGAATAAAGAAAAAGGCGGATTTGTTATTATTAAATCCGCCTTTTTTAATAATTTTATAGATGTTTTAGACCTAAAATCTATTCCACCAAGTCCCCCGCTGTACCAAATATCTTTTATAATTTTTTTTTGTTTAAGTTCGGTAAAATATTTTACAAATGCGCTATTTTCTGTATCGCAATTACAATAGATGATTTTGTTAAAAAAATGCGACATATAATTGTCGCATTCTGATTTTACATCTTCATACCGTGTATAAAATTCGTCATTTTTTGCTAACTTTGCACGTAGCAATTTTTTACTTTGCATGATTTTCCTTTAAGCATAAAAAATGCTCTGGAACAAGCCAGAGCAAAAATAGGTTATCTTTTTTTATTTTTGATATAAATCCCAAAGATATTCAAACTGTTTAGAGAAGGTTTTATTTTTTTGTTCAAAGAACGTACAATTTTCTGCGTTTGATTCTGTTGCGCTTTCAGTCCAGTTATAACTGCCGCTTTCTATTCTTTTACCGTCAAATATAGCAAACTTATTGTGCATAATCTTATGTCCAACATTTGTTATAACGGGGATACCTGCATCAGAAAGTTCGTCAACTAACGAATGTTTGCCTTTTGATTGTAATCTGTCTGTTATAACCCTTATTTTTGCACCACGTTCTTTTGCTTCTATTATAGCATCAACTATATTTTGGTTTGTTATAGAATAAACAGCGATATCAATCTTTTTAGCATTGTTGATTTCAGCAACAATGTTGTTTTCACAATCTGTGCCTGGGGTGAAATAAACACGCACCCAAGATTTTTCTGGTATTGCAGGTAGTGATAAAGTTTCTTCTTCTAATTCATAATCTTCGGTTCGTTTTGATTCTGTATTCCATAAACGTTGCCAAAATGTAGATCCTTTATTTTCTGTATGTTTTGGCAGCATACCGATAATTTCATATAATTCTTTTTCTGCATCACTATCTTGCTTTACAATAAGTAAAACTATCTCACTATCAGATTTTCGTATAACGGCCAATGTATCACCAACTTGTCCTTCGTACATAGGACGTTTCTTTTGATAATACAAATGATAAACAGGCTTTTGAGTTTTTGATTTCGGGCTTGTGTAATGATACCAGGTGGTATAACCTTCTTCTTCTATTTTTTTATCACCTATATATACATATTCTGTATCAAATTTTACCTTTTCATCGCCTAGAATTTTTCGTAAAGCCTCGCCATTTCGTATTTCTGTTTTCTTACTTGTTGTTTTATGAAGCGTATCACTTTCAACCATTGTTTTAACAACAATAGCAGGATATTTTTTTATGTCTGATATTTCAAATGCTGTGGCACTATGGAATATCAACATAAAAACACTGAAAAAAAGCACAAATATTTTTTTCATAAAAGAATAGTTGCCAATCAAGAGATGTTTTTCAAGTACAAAAGAACCTGTTTTGATACCATATTAACACAATCAGGTATTATACTGTTTCCAAGTTGTTTCATTCGTTGGGTTTTAGGAACAGGAAACAAAAAGTTATCAGGTAATCCCATTAACATTTGAATTTCATCTAAT
The DNA here is from genome assembly GCA_944389265.1 of uncultured Alphaproteobacteria bacterium. GTDB lineage: Bacteria > Pseudomonadota > Alphaproteobacteria > Rs-D84 > Rs-D84 > Enterousia. The sequence continues at coordinate 36,960 of CALXLS010000001.1, read as the reverse complement.
GTTATACGTCTTTCCTTCCCGTCAATTATATATGCAGACCAATTTAAAGGTTCTCCATAATTTTTGTTGTGGCGGGTTGTCATAACTGTATGCCCAATATCTCTATTGCAAGTTTTACACTTAAACACATCACGCATAGTAAATTTAAGTGGAACTGGGGATGGAAACTGAAATGTGCTTGTTTCTTGATTCTCGTCACGAAATCCGACCATAAAGACGCGCTGTCGGACCTGTGGAATTCCACAATCACAACCTTTTATTACTTTATAATGAAACGAATAACCTGCATTACGAAATAAGTCGTGAATAATACGAAAACTTCTACCACCTTCGGCTGTAAGTAATCCCTTTACATTTTCCAGAATAAATGCTTTGGGACGGTGGTGTTTAATAATGTTCAAGACATAGAAGAACATATTGCCTTTATCGTCTTTATAATCTTTTAAGCCTTTACGAAGTCCTGCGGTTGAGAAAGATTGACATGGTGGGCTGCCAACCAGAATATCAAATTCTGGTATGTCATGCGGGTTAAGTTTGCGAATATCCGTAGGGTATTTATTATTTTTTATGCAGGGCAGGTCGGGAAAATTAGCAAGGAAAGTTTGACGTGCATACTTATCAATTTCACAAGACAAAATGTTTTCCATTGGTAAGTCTTGCAGTCCTAATTCCCAGCCACCGATGCCAGAAAATAGGTTTATGTATTTATATTTTTGCATAAAGGCTCCTTGAAAATAAAAAGGGCCCCATAAAACGGGGCAATAAAAAAAGCGGTCACCAAGACCACCTTATCAATTATATTCAGTATATCATAAAATAGTAAAAAAATCAAGATGATAAAGTTGTACTTGAAAAACGTTTTATAAATTTTACCCTTGTGGTATGCCGAAATATATAGATATTCATTGTCATTTACAGAATGTGCCTGAGCCAGAAATTGTGCTGAATAGTGCGGAAAAATCTGGCGTAGTTTGTTGTGTATGTAATTCAACATCTGAAAAGGATTGGACAAAGTTGCTTGATTTATCAAAAAATTATTCAGCAGTAAAATGTGCGTTTGGTATTCATCCTTGGAACGTGAAAGATTTAAGAGAAGGGTGGGAACAGCGTTTGACCGAGGTTTTAAATCAGAATTCAGAATTTATGGTTGGTGAAATAGGGCTTGATAAATATAAGCCAGATATGGACTTACAGGAAAAAGTCTTTTGTGCGCAACTTGGTATAGCGACAAGGTTGAAAAGAACTGCTAATATACATTGTGTCGGTGTGTGGGACAAAATGTTGCATATATTAAAGGAACGCGGAAAAGAAATCCCACCAAAACTAATATTTCATTCTTATAACGGTGGCGCGGATGTTATGGGAAGGTTGTTGTGTTTGGGTAATGTATATTTTTCTTATTCACCACTTGTTTTTACAGATGGGCACAATAAGTTAAAAGAATCTGCTGTTGCAACACCGTATGACAGGATACTTGTTGAAAGCGACAACGAAAAAATAGAAAATGTTATAAAAGTTGCAGAAAAACTTGCAGAAATGCGTGACGCAAAAAAATCAGACTTTATAACGCAAGTTTATGAAAATAGTAAAAGAGTATTAAATAATGGATAGATTACACAGAACACGTTTATTATTTGGTGATGATGCTATAAGTAAGTTGCAGAATGCGACAGTGATGGTTGTGGGGTGTGGTGCGGTTGGTTCTTTTGCGATAGAGGCTTTGGCACGAAGTGGTATCGGACATCTTATAGTAATAGATTTTGACAAGGTAGAAGAAACAAACATAAACCGTCAGTTGTTTGCGTTAGACAGCACTTTGGGTAAGCAGAAAGTAGAAGTAGCAAAAGATAGAATAAAAGATATATCACCAGATATAACAGTTGATGCGTTAGATATGTTTTTTGATAAAGATACTGATTTAGATATAAAACCTGATTTTGTAATAGATGCAATAGATACGGTTGAATCGAAGATAGCGTTATATAAATGGTGTCAGGAAAAAGAAATACCTTTTATTTCAAGTATGGGTGCTGCACGTAAAACAGACATATCACAAATAAAAGTAGACAAGATTTCAAAGACCAGTGTATGCCCACTTGCAGCGAAGATAAGAAAGATTGTAAAAGAAGAAAAAATTAAGGATTTTTATACAGTATATTCAACCGAGCCTGCTGATGATAATGTAAAAGGCAGGGTGTTTGGTTCTGTTATAACAGTTACAGGAACATTTGGATTATATCTAGCAAATTTTGCGATTAAAAACATAATAAATTATTAAGACAATTGCGGCAATTTAATCTGGCATATATTGCTAAAAACCTTGTAAATTATGGGTTAAGTATCTTTTCCTAAATGCAGTATTGCGATTGAAAGTATGTAAAAAAATATATATAATTGGCTTGTCTTAGGACGTAAAAACTAAACCTTAAAAGGAGAGAAAAGATGAGAGGATTAACAAATTATGTTTTGAAACCATTGACATTTATCGGTGCCTTGAATTGGGGGTTGATAGGTATATTTGGTTTTGACTTGGTCGCGTTTATATTCGGTATTGGTACATTAGCTAGTAGTATAGTATATAGCTTGGTTGGTATTGCGGCCTTGATATGGTTAATTTGGATGTTCATTGATAAATCTGATAACAGTGAACGTTAAAAAATAAATAAAAAAATTGTTCATGTCATTTGCCCCATTTGGGGCTTTTTTTTATTTAGTGTTTTCATAGCTTAACATTATGAATTTTCTAAAAAATCCTAAGAAATATAGGAATGTATACTCCTCGAATTGTACAGGAATTTATAGTAATAAATCTTATCTGTAAGACAGGTGGTAGGTTTATCACTATAAAAGAGGGGAGAGACGATGAAAATCATAATTCAAGCGGGTGGACTTGGTTCCAGAATGAAGGCTTTGACGCATGTAAAACCCAAAAGTTTAATTTCTGCAAAATATATGCCTATAATATTTCACTTGTTTAAAAAATATCCGAAAGATGAGTTCATAATTATCGGTGATTATAAGTTTGATGTTTTAGATAGATATTTATCTACATTCGCGAAAGATGTTAATTATATGTTAGTTCGTGCCACGACTAAAGGTAATGCTGCTGGTATAAAAGAAGCGGTTTCTTATATACCTGATAATGAACCTTTTATGATTATTTGGTCGGATATAATTTTATCAGATTCTTTCTGCATTAATGAAATAGTAAAAGGGTGTCAGGTTGGTTTGGTTGATTTCCCTTGTTCATGGAGTTTAAAAGAAGGGAAACTTGTGAACGAGCAAATAGCAGGTAAAGGGGTTGCAGGTTTATATATCTTTGATAACAAAAGTTGGTTTACAGATTTCCCGACAGAAGGTTCTTTTACAAAATGGTTGGCAGAAAAAGATATTCCATTAAGTCCAATTTCTTTAATGGGTAGCATAGATGTAGGAACCTTAGAAGCATATAACGAGATTTCTACAACATCTAACAGATGTCGTCCTTATAATAAGATAGAATTTATTGATGGCAAGGTTGTAAAGACAGGTCTTACACCAGAAGCAGTAAAATTGATAGAACGTGAGGTTGTCTGGTATAAGAAAATGGAAGAATACGGATTCGAATACATACCAAAAGTATATAATACGAATCCGCTAACAATGGAACTAATACATGGTAAAAATGTCTTCCTTGCAGAGATGGACGATGATAATCGTAAAGAAACCATACGAAAAATGGTGCATGCATTACAGACTATGCATAGTTACGAAAAGGCGCCTTCGTCTGCATGGGATTTATATACCGAATACCTAAAAAAAACCATACATAGACTGCAGGGAATAATATCTGCGATACCGTTCGCTAATGAAAGGTTTATTACTATAAACGGTAAAAAATGTCAGAACATAATGTGGAACATAGACATTTTGCGTCATGCTGTTCTGAATACACTAATGAGTACATATTACGGTCCTATACATGGTGATTGTCAGTTAACAAACACGATGATAGACGACCTAGGTAAAATTTACTTCATAGATGCGCGTGGTTATTTTGGAAAAAGTCAAGTTCTTGGTGATGTTAGATATGATTGGGCGAAAATGTACTATGCGATTTACGGCAACTTCGACCAGTTCAATATAAAGAAGTTTACTTTGGATATTTCTGACAAGGATGTGACTTTTAGTATTAGCAGTGGTGGTTGGGAACATCTGACAGATTATTTCTTGAATTTAATTCCGAAAGAAGAAGCAAGTGTAAAAGAAATCAAATTAATACATGCGATTATTTGGTTGTCTTTGGCTTCACATGCATGGGAAGACTATGACTCTATGTGCATAGCGTTTTATAACGGGACTTTATTGTTTAACGAATGGTTAATGGAGTATGAAAATGAGCAATAAAGAACTGCGGTTATCGCCATTACGTCATACATGGATACTGGACTTTGACGGGACATTAGTAAGGCACAACGGTTATAAAGACGGAATATCAAATCAGGATGAATGGTTGCCTGGTGCGCTGGATTTTTTGCGTAATATCCCAGAGGAAGATTATGTGTTGATTCTTACTGCGCGCGAAGATGAACCAGATGTTCGTGATAAGACAATCAACTTTATTTTGGATGCGGGTATTCGTTTTGATGATATAAAGTTCGCAATTCCGATGGGGGAAAGAATTTTATTCAACGATAACAAACCTAGTGGTCTATGTTGCGCACATGTTGTTGCGCCAGATAGAAATCAAGGCTTACAAGAATTGTCGGTAATAATTGATGAAAACCTCTAAAAATAAGGACAAACCATGCAAATATTAAAACCTATTGTACACGAAACTATTTGGGGTGGAGCAAAATTGACTCCGTATTCAGGTTCTAATTGTCATAAAATAGGGCACCTGTATTCAGCAATAGATACTGAAGAATTTAAGAACGAGATAATTTATGGACCAGATAAAGGTAAAAACATTCACGAATGGTTTATGGAAAATCGTGACAAGTATGGGCTAAGTAAATATCCTGAATTGCCTATATTAATGGCGTTGGTTGAAGCAGACGATGACCTTTCCATACAGGTACACCCAGACGATAAGAAGGCTCAGGAATTAGAGAATAAACCCTTTGGAAAGAATGAGTCTTTTTATACATTAGAAGCACCGAAAAGCGGAAAAATGTATAACGGTTGCAAGGCGAAGTCCGTTGAAGATATGAAGCAGAAAATAAAAGACGGAAAAATTGCAGAAACTTTGGATTCGATGCCATGCGAAGAGGGTGATTATGTTTATATAGTTGGGGGTACTTTGCATGCTGCAACAGCAGGTTCACTTCATTTTGAAATAGAAGAAAATTGTGAAAAGACATACCGCTTTTATGACTATGACCGCATTGATAAAGACGGTAAAAAAAGACCTTTGCAATTAGAAAAGGCTCTTGCGTGCTTGGATGTAAATAAGAAGTCTAAATCCAGAAAGTATAAAGACGGCGAGCCTATTGAAGAACGTATGTATTCGACACAACTTGTTAAAGGTGTTGATACATTTGAAAACAAGGGGGATATGTTTGCGTTTGCAGTAATGTTGCGCGGTGAAAAAGATATTGATGGTATAAAGGTTTTACCTGGTACAGCGATATTATTAGAACCAAATGAAAAACTAGATGTTTCTGGTTGCGAATTTATGATTGCTAAACCTAAAAGGGCATAAAATGGCGTATAAAATATTGTGCCCTTCGATTATGTGCGCAGACTTCGGCAGTTTCCGTTCGGAAATTGCCGATATGGATGCAGCAGGAATAGACCAATATCACATGGATATTATGGACGGGGAGTTCGTGCCGAACTTTGCTTTGTCTTGGGCAGATTTTGCGGCGGTCAGAAAGATGACTTCTAAACCACTAGATGCACATTTAATGGTGAAAGTACCTAGCATTCATTTACCTTATGCTTTTAAAAATGGTGCGGATATAATTTATGTGCATTATGAATCTGGGAATTCTGCTAAATATTTGCAAGAAATAAAATTGAACGGCAGAAAAGCAGGGCTTGCTATAAACCCAGGAACAAGAATTGAAGAAGTTCAGAATTTGTTTCCATTAATAGATACTTTATTGGTTATGCGGGTGAATCCTGGGTTTGCGGGTCAGTCTGCTGTACCAGAAGTTGAAAAAAAATTGGCATTTTTAGCAGATATGCCAAATAGAAAATTTTCTATTCGTTTAGACGGTTGTGTGTCACCAGATGTAATTTCGAAGTGGTCTGCGCGTGGAATTGAAGAATTTGTATGTGGTACTGCGTCAGAAATGTTCGGTAAGAAAAGAGGACTGCGTACTTACAAAGAAATTGTAGAAAAGTTAAGGTGATTATAATGAAAAAGTTTTGGGTAGATACACTTTGTCGTTTCATACCAAATGAAGAACGCAGAAAGTCTTTTCGTGAAAAACTAATGTATAACCCGATAGACGATTTGCGCGGACAAATTGAAGATTTAAGAAAAGGTGTAAATGATATTTACCCAAAACTTGAAACATTTACAACAAAGTCAGAATTGTCAAAAGTAGAAAGTGATTTCAGACAGGCAATAACACCACCTGCTGGTCCAACCGACTATGTATTTCATGGGGAAAATAATAAATTATTAGTTTGGGATGATGCGGTTGGTGATTATGTTGAAACGACAAAAATAATACCAGGTTTAATTCTTACAATAGAAGGTAATAATAACACCATAAAAATTCGCGAGCCTAAAATAATAGAAAGATTAGAACTTACTATGCTGGGGGACGGGCATAAATTCTCGCTCGGTAATTTTACTAATAAGATTTATGACAAGAAAATAGTTTGTCTTGTGATTTTTATGACTATGGGAGATTGTGAATTAGTAATAGGTGATAACTTGGTCGTAAATCCTTTGGTTATAATTCATATGTGCGAATACGGATTAAAGTGCTTTATTGGAAATAATGTAAGACTGGCTGCAGAATCAAAGATATATGTAAGTGATGCGCATCCGATAATAGATATTGAAACAAACAAAGTAATAAATTATGGACATCGCAAAAGAGTCATGCGAATAGGCAATAATTGCTGGATAGGGACGGGCAGTTTTATAGGGAAAAGTGCGAGCCTGCCAGATTACACAATTGTTGCAGCGCAGAGTAATGTCGTAAAGCTTTTTGAAGAATCTTATACAGTAATTGGGGGAAATCCGGCACATGTTTTAAAAAGGGGGGTAAAAAGAATAGATACTTGGGACGAAGCTTTTGAAATGACTGGTGAAAATAATTAGGGGTAAATGTTATGAAAATTGTAAAAAAAGTAAAAGTAAGATTAGTAAATGGGGAAAAAATAAGAAGATTTTATCTTTTGGGAATTCCTGTTTTTCAGTACACGCACCAAAACGGTAAATTGAAAATAGAGCGTTGCAGAAGGCATAAGCCTAAACCAGGACAGCGGGTTTTTTATTTAAAAGTTCATCGTGTTCATACTACAGGTTTTGATTGTATTCAGCATTGGATAGATATAATTGCCAGAATGGATGCTTTTATCTATTTTGTATGTGATAATAAAAAAATGAAAGAAGGTATTTTTAAGAAACCATGCTTCTTTTATAACGAAGATTTCGCGTTTATAAAAAGTGACAGGAAAACGTTAAAAAAAGAAGTTCCATTATTATTGCATGAAGTAGAAAGGCAGAAGTTATGGCATAGAATTGCATATTCTATGTTAACCCCATTTGTTCATGCTGCAAAACATAACTATAAAAGGACTTATAATATTGATGCAGACGATATAATGATTTTGACCAAACCAGAATTAATAGCAGAAGCACTGAAAAAAGCCGAGTTTTACGCGGAAGAAAATGATTTAGATTGCTTTAACTTCGATATGTTTGTATCAAAATCTTTTGGTGTACATTGGTCTTTTGGGGTCGTGTATGTTAGAAATCCTCAGAAATGTTTAGATGTAGTAAAGAAAAATATAGGTTGGCGTTATAACGAGTATTTAATTGAAAAGTATTCAACAAAATATGTAGACGAGTTTAACTTCAATGTGGATTGGGTATTTACTTTTCTAAGGGATACAGAGCAGTTAAAGTTAAAAACATTTTATATAGATAATTCCATGGTAATTCACATGCCAGATATTGCATTGTCAAGACACTGGGCATTTGTTTTGAAATGGCACAAGGGTGTTTTGTATTTGCCAGTTCTTGATATGTTATATGATGAAAAAGTATGGCGACATATACCTGTTTATAAAGATTGCGTAAAGATAGATATAGGACTGGATGATAAATCTGTTTCTGATTTTTTTAATGAGTTTTATAGCACAACTTATGGTTTTGAGAACGATATTTTAGGTATTGCGCGTGAAAGAAATTTGATTTCTGAAAGAATGTACCAGAAGTATAAGAATTAAGAGTATATGAAGTGACGATTAAAAAGATTATTTATAATTCCGCATCATATAATCATGATTGGGGTAAGGAAAAGACTTATTCTATATTATGCGGTGTATTGCGCTTTAAAAAATCTTCACGCGGTACGCAGGACTTCAGGGTATTGGGACTTCGAATTTATAAAAGGCGTATAAAAAATCATTATGCAATAAGTAAAGTTTGTTGCCTGCCAGTATATAGGGAAAACCTTAGACGAAAAATTCTTAATAAATTATTTAGTCAAATCAATAAAAAATATGATGGCGTTTATATAATTCGACATAATATCGGGGAAAGTTATGTATATTTGGCTCATTTAAAAGCGTGGGTGCTGGCAAACAGAACGAAGAAACCTTTGTTAGTAGTTTGGCAGAAAAAATATCTCCCTTTTTATAATATGTTTTTACCTAGTGGCATTGATATTAAATACATTGAAATAGATAAAAATAAACTTCAAGATGCCTTGGATTGTGAAAGTATTGAATATAAGGGCAGGAAGTTATTTTGTCCTACATATAAAATTGCAGAAAATCTTAATAAGTTATACGAAAATAACGTACAAGTAAATTTTTATGATTATATATGCAAAGATTTTGATTTAACTAAAAAATCTGTAATGCAAAAACCTAAAATTGATAAATCGATTGTATTAAAAATAAATAAGAAACTTGCAGATAATTTCAGGCACCCATTCGTTATTATTTTACCTGGTGCAAGCTCTTTATCTGGAATGTCTGATGTTTTTTGGAGTTTGCTGATAAAAGAGTTTAAAAGAATAGGGTATGATGTTTTTGTAAATAATATTAACAATAGTTTTTCAGATTCTGTATGTTTTGATACAAATATAGCAGAAATATTTGCTTTGGCAGAGCGGTCTGCTGGAATCATAGGTTTAGCGTCTGGGTTATCTGTATTATTAACTGCTGCCAATCGTCCTATGGATTTAATATATACAGATTTTAGAATTTTTAAACCGCATATATCATCGGCAAGAATAAAAGATTTGTATTCTGTATATCATTTACCGAATGTTAGCGATAAGGTCAGAGAATATGACGCTGCTGATTTCACAGAAATGCAATTAGTTCAGGCAATTATTAATAACTATAAAGCAAAGTAGAGAGTGTTATGAGTAAAATAAAGAAGCGTTTAAGTCAGAATATGTTTGTAAAGAATTATAAGCGAATGTGGCCTTATATAAAGCCATATTGGTTTCCTGGGTTAATGTCTTTACTTATAACAATACCTATTGGTTCATTAGATGCAGTAATTGCATTATCGTTAAAACCGTATATGGATTTAGTTATGGTAGAAAAATCGGTACAGACCGCATGGTACATACCATTGGCGATAATTGCTTTTACTTGTATTCAAGGAGGACTAACTTACGCTGCGAATTATTTAAATACTTGGGTTGGTGCAAAAATAACGAATTTATTGAAGTTAGATTTATATAAGAAAATGTTAGATTTTGAGACTAACTTTTTTAACACCAAGAATTCTGGTGACATAATATTTATGTTTAATAATAATGCAGACTTGGCCTGTGCAGGATTACTAACAAATTTAAAAACATTTGTTCAGAAGTTGTTTACTGCAATATCACTGATAGCGGTACTGTTTTATAATTCTTGGCAATTGGCTTTTTTGTGTGTTGCGATTTTAATAGGTGCCTTTTTACCGATGAGTTCTTTACGTAAAAAGGTGGACTCTGTTATGAGTCAATCTATTGCGGCCGATGCGGCGCTTTTGACTGCATATAATGAATCTTATTCTGGGAACAAGACGGTTATTGCTTATAACTTATCTGAGCATCAAAAGGGCAAATTTAATAGCGTTTTAGACGGTGTGTTTAGATTAAAGATAAAAATGTTGCAGCGTACTCGTTGGGTGACACCGGTTATGCATGTGATATTGTCTATTGGTATAGGTTTATCTATTTGGTTTGGGTCTTTTTTAATTTTAGAAGGTAAAATTTCTGCAGGTAACTTTGTATCGTTTTTAACTGCGTTGGTTATGTTGTATACGCCTATGAAAAGTATAGGCTCTAATTACAATTCTGTTTTGATGTCTTTTATGGCAATAGATAGAGTATTCGATATTTTGAATGCGAAACCTGCAATAACAAATAAACCTAATGCAAAAGAAATGCCTGCAACTCATAAGTTGATAGAATTTAAGAATTTAGGTTTTGAATATAATCAAGGGGTTCCTATTTTAAAAAATATAAATTTAACTGTAAAGCAGGGTGAAACAATAGCATTGGTTGGTAATTCTGGTGGTGGAAAGACTACGTTAGTAAGTCTTCTGCCAAGATTTTATGATGTGACATCGGGGCAAATTTGTATAGATGGTACAGATATAAGGGACTTCACATTACATTCACTTCGGCAGAATATAGGCGTTGTTTTTCAAGATAATTTTTTATTCGGTGGTACAATTCGCGAAAATATAATGCTGGGTAATAAAGATGCTAGCGAAGAAGAATTACAGAAAGCAGTAAAAATGGCATATTTAGATAAATTTATTGCAAGTTTAAAAGATGGTTTAGAGACAGAAATTGGGGAACGGGGAATTCTACTTTCGGGTGGGCAGAAACAAAGGGTTGCCATTGCACGCGCGTTTTTAAAGAATGCACCGATATTGGTTTTGGATGAAGCAACGTCAGCGCTTGATAACAAAGCAGAAGCTGTTGTACAAAAAGCGATAGAGAACCTGATGCAGGATAAAACAGTTTTTGTAATAGCACATAGACTTTCTACAATAAGGAACGCATCAAAGATAGTAGTAATAAACAATGGTGAAATTGTAGAAATGGGGACTCATAAAGACTTGTTAAACCGTGAATGTGGTGCATATAAAACGTTATACGATATGCAGTTTAAATCAGACGAGAAATCTATGAACGCATAAATTTTTTACTTAGCGCCAAATGCCATATCTAACTTTACACCATTTGCGTCTTTGTATTGAACCAATCCAGCGGCCTCGGTTGGTCTTTTATTTTCTGGAAATTGACCGTAATAATTCACATCCATATTTGCGCCACTTGCAGTTATTTTGTCTTCTATCATATCGCCAGATACTTGCATGTCATATTCATTAGCATTATTCTTATAATTACTAAATTCTATTGTACCTGCGGTATCATCTTTTACTGTGACATCATACCAGTTATCAAATGTAGCGCCAAGTGTACTAACACCTGTTTCGTTATCAAAGTTTAGCGCAGCATTCCCCGCAATATCAATTTTTTCTAGTTTCTTTTGCTCGCCATCTTCTGCCATTTTTGAAACAGTACCGATAGCTTTACCTGTAAATTCGATATTTTGTGCAATGTCTGTAATTTCTTTTGCGGAATAACCACCTGCAAAAGGCGTATTATCAGTTAAAATTTCGTTATTGATTTTGTTTACTACTTTGTAGGTTCCGAAATCAGAATAAGAAAGCCCTAATTCTTTACCAAGAGAATTATAAGTTAAAATAGATTCTTCATTTTCAAATGTATAGGTATCTTCAATACGGTTATATTGTTGGTCTGCGACTTTTATAGCAGTTATTTTACCAGGACCATTATTTTCTTCGCCGTCATCAATAACGAACTTTAATACTATATCATCGTTTGTAGAAAATTCCGCGGACTGTATATTTATAAAGTCGGCATTTTCACGAATAGATTGCGCTGCTTTATCAAAAGTGACCGCGTTATCTGCGCGCCATTTTACAAAACAATTACCCACATCTTCGCCAGAATAAGAAGATACAAATTTAACGCAACTTGCTAAACTTTTGTTAATTACATACATTGCATTGTGTAATAAGGTAGAGTTCTCATAAAACTTATCTTTTATATCTGATGCAGTTCTATCATCGGAAGTCAGCCATACAGCTAAACTTGCAATTTCTTGATAATTGCTAATAGGGTAGTTGGTATAACCAGATAACCTGTATGCTATAAATCTATTTAACTGGTCATAAGAACTTGAGACCATTCCTGTAATTTCTTTATTGCTATTCTGTGCAGTATTTTTATAAGGTAGGTCTAAACTAGGATTATATTGATTTCTGTTGCCAGGATGTGCAGAATAACCATCAACATCACTATTGCTTAAACCACAAGCAGCTAACAAAGCATTTACAATAAATAAAAAAGTAAGTTTTTTCATGGATATCCTCCTAACTAACAGGATCATTTATATATTTGAGTATAGTATAGGACTGATTTCTTTTTCAAGGGAATAAAGTCGTTGTTATGATAAAAACAAGTCCTTGTTTATAAATGTGGGATAGGGTATAATTCTTACATAAAGGATAAGGGGAAATAAAATGAAAAAAATAACTTGTTTAATGTTAACTGTTATTTTGGCTGCTTGTGGTGGTGGCGGTGGATATTCCCCAGCATGCCTTGATTCTGCCGAAGGTTGTACTAAGCATATACCGACATCAGGTCGTGGAAATAGTTCAAATTATTTACCAAGTGACAATCGGGGTGAAACGAACCCAGAACCAAGTGACAATCGGGGTGATACATCCGATCGTAATCCAACTGATGAACGTGGGGATGACGTAAATTTGGTTCCAAGTACAGACAGGGGAAATGATGCAGAAAATATTGTGCAATCTGATAGGGGAACCAGACCTTCGCGTGGAAATAGAAATTCTAGCGTGCGTATAGAAATTGCGGATGAAAGTTTTGACTATTCTTCTTTGGGAAAAGAATTAGGTTTGTCGTATTCGGACTTTGGTACGTATGAAATTATAAATGAAAATACGGTAAATTGTACTAGTATAGAAGATAAAGTTTTTGTTAGTGGTAATGCAGCACAAAAGATAGATGTTGCGGATATTGTAAAAGATGTGCAATTTTCTGGACGTGCAGTCGGTGGTGCAAGTGCAGATTCAGAATTTGTAAAATTAGATGGCGATGCTGTATTAAACTTTGATAAAGAAACGGGTGTTAGTACACTTGGCGCTATATTTGATAACTGGTATGACATCATAGTAAAAGATGACGCAGCAGGTACAATAGAGTTTAGTAATTATAAGAACAAAGAAGATTTAGTGAAATTTGACGTTGCTGGTAATAAGGTTACAACATCAGGTGCAGAAATGGATGTTGGGTATTATGGTGCGAGACCAGATATGGGTATCCCATCAGAGGCGGTTGGAAATGTAAAATTTCAAGAATCTATATCTGGGATTAAAATGGACGTAGCATTTGGTGTGAAATAGTGAAGAAATTATTGTTCGCTTTTATCATTATCGTTCTGCCCAGCTTGTGCTGGGCAGAATTGCATAAGCCCAAAGATAATTCAAAAGAAATTACTATGTCTGCAGTTGATGCACTAAAAATAACTGGTGCATTGATAGACAAGGGTGAAATAGAACAGGCAGAATCTATATTAGATAACCTGCCAGAATTTGAAAGTGTCGCATTAAATATTGAGCAAAATTTCTTACGTGGGCGTGTTGCTACTGCAAACAAAGATTATGAAACAGCGATAAAGATATATCGCAAGATTCTTGATAAATATCCAGATTTAGCAAGAGTTCGATTTGAATTAGCAATTTGCTATATGAATACAAAACAATGGCGCCAGGCAGATTATCAGTTGCGTCGTGCCATGGCGGGTAAAGACTTACCAGACGATATAAAAAATGTGATGAATTATATGAGATACGTAATTCGTCAGAACAAAAACTGGAATGTGTATTTAAACTTAGGCATGGCACCAGATAATAATATTAACACTTCTGTTGGTGGGGAAGAATGTGTTGATACGATTTTTGGACCACTATGCAGACAATTGCCTGAGCCAGAAAAAGCAGTTGGTTTTAACTTCGTTTTGGGTGGTGATTACGAGTTTCGATTGTCAGAAAAGTGGCGTTGGAAATCGGATGCGAATATTTATGCAAATATCTATAATAAGCACGATTTTGATGACTTGTTATTGTTTGTAAGTTCGGGACCAAGGTATGTATGGGAAAACGGTGATATATGGTTTGCTGCAACGGCAAGCAGGCGGTGGTATGGTTGGAATCCTTATAATTGGTCTGCGGGTGGGCGTTTAAATATAAACTATGATTTTACACGTAAGACATCTGGGCAACTGTCGCTTCTTGTTAGTGATAATACATACGATGATTTTGGATTGATTTTAGATGGTCAAACGTATGACGCCACAAGTCGCTTTATACATTCGTTTGATTCCTCAAAATATGTAATGTTGCGATTGGGGGTTGCAAGAGAGGTTACAAAGGATAGAGTGTATTCAAATTGGCGACCAAGTTTAGGAATAGGTTTTGGGATAGATTTGCCAGCCCAGTTTAATGTATATTTTGATGTATCTGCGTATTTGCAGGATTATGATGATATGCGCTGGGTTGTAAAAGACGGAAAGTTTGAACAAATTGCAGAAAGCAGTTTAACACAGAGGTATGCAGTATCAATTTCAAATAGTAAATTGGAGGTATGGAATTTTGTTCCGACTTTCACATTCAGTTACATGCGTCGTGATTCAAATATATGGCAACGTGAGTTTGATAAATGGGGCGTAGAGTTTTCTATGACGCAACGGTTTTAGAAATAAAACCGCAAATAAATACGGTAAATATATAAATATTATCTTTATTTTTGTTCGCAATTATCTTTTTCAGTGTGCGTTTTGATTTGGTGTTATATATCTTTACAAAACAATTCTTGACACGGTGTCAGAAAAATGACATATATAATATATTGACACTGTGTCAGCAAGAAAGGAGTTTTTGTGGGAAATATAATATATGCTGATAAAAGGAAAGCTGAAATAGTTATCGCTTGTCGTGAACTTTATCAGAAAATGAATTTTAAAGAAATTACAATTAAAGAGATAAGTGAATATACAAGTTTTTCCAGACCTTCTATTTATAATTATTTTGCAACAAAAGAAAGTATTTTTCTGGAAATATTCCGTGAAGAATATGCCTTTTGGTGTGATGATATGGACGGCATCGTAAAAAAATATAAAAAACTAAGCGTCAAAGAATTTGCAAGTAAACTGGCTCGGACTTTAGAAAATCGTCCTGTATTATTAAAATTGCTTTCTATGAATTTATACGATTTAGAAGAAAGTTGTTCTTTAGATGAACTAACGGTATTTAAACAAGAATACAAACGCGCTTTGGACACTGTGGAACATTTATTAGTGGTATATTTCCCGCATATGAGCAGGGCGGACATAAATAAGTTCATATATATATTCTTTCCATTTATGTTTGGGCTTTATCCTTATGCAAATGTTACGCAAAAACAAAAAGAAGCGATGACTTCTGCAGGTATAAAGTTCCCAACCAAAAGAGTTTACGACTTCGCGTATCAAACAATAGTTTCACTATTAAATAACCAAGGGGAATGAAAATGAATAGCATTTTATCTTCTGTTCTTATTGCATATTTTTCTGCGACAGGAACGACGGCAAAGGTGGCAAATAATTTGGCGGCTGCAATTAATGCACCGATTTATGAAATAAAAGCAGCACAACCTTATACTGATGCAGATTTAAATTGGAATGATGAAAACAGTAGGTCGTCTTTGGAAATGGCTAATATGTTGCCGTATCCTGAATTAGCGGATTTGAATGCGCCAGTTAAAGATTATGACACAATATTCTTGGGTTTCCCTATATGGTGGGGGACTTCGCCTAAAATAGTAAACCAGTTTGTAAAGAGTTATGACCTATCGGGCAAGAAAGTAATTTTGTTCGCAACTTCTGGCAGTAGTGGACTCGGGGATACAGCGTCTGATTTACAGAAAGACGCAACAGGCAACCCAGAAATAATAAACGGCAAACGTTTCACAGCAAATATTAGTACAGAAGAACTAAAAACTTGGGCAGAAAGCATCAAATAGCAAAGGAAGAAAAATGAAAACAGCAATAACAATCGTTTTAACTTTAATCGGAATAACTGCAATCGCAATAGGAGTAAAAAGCATGACTAAACAAACATGGGATAAAACGTTTCCCAAAAACGAGAATGTTGTCGTTGAAAAAGTCAAATTCAGGAATCGCTTTGGTATAGAATTGGTTGGTGACTTGTATATGCCAAAGGATAAATCGGCGGAGAAATCTGCCGCAATTGCGATATCTGGACCGTTTGGTGCTGATAAAGAGCAGGCATCGGGTCTTTATGCTCAGGAATTAGCCAGCCGTGGTTTTATAACATTGGCATTCGACCCATCATTTACAGGCGAAAGCGGAGGTGCCGTACGTAATATTGCGTCGCCTGAAATTAGTATCGAAGATATGTCAGCTGCGGTTGATTTCTTATCAAACAATAAAGATGTAGACGCAGATAAAATAGGTGTACTTGGTATTTGTGGTTTTGGTGGATTTGCGTTAAGTGCTGCGGCGATAGATACACGTATCAAGGCAACAGTCACATCAACTATGTATGACATGAGTCGTGTAAATGCATACGGTTATTTCGATTCAATGACTGCCGAAGACAGACAGGCGTTAAAAGAAAAATTGAATGCACAGCGCACAGCAGATTTTGCATCTGGTACTTATGCTGTTGGTGATGGGCTGCCACAAAAAATAACGGGTAATGAACCAAAATATGTTCAAGATTATTATGATTATTACAAAACATCACGTGGTTATCATGTACGATCTAAGAATTCTAACACAGATTGGACACTAACGACATCGTTGCCATTTATGAATATGCCTATTTTGTCATACATAAATGAAATTCATACACCTGTGTTGATGATACATGGTGAAAATGCACATAGTCGGTATTTTAGCGAAGACGCGTTTAAGAAGTTGACGGGCGATAACAAGGAACTGATGATTATTCCAGGCGCTGTTCATGTTGACTTATACGATGGCGGCAAGAATCATGATAAGATTCCGTTTGATAAAATAGAAACGTTCTTTAAGACAAATCTGAAATAAAGGCAAATTTAATAAATGAGAAAAAGGTTATGTTTAATAGGATTGTTGGTTGTACTACAAAGTGCGCCAGCATTTGCACAGGAAAATATAATGAAAGTATATTGTGGGAACAAATCTTTGGACATAGAGTTGGCAGACAATCCATCTGCCAAGGCTTTTGCTGAAAAATTGTCTTCTGGTGATATAACGGTTAAAATGTCTGATTACGGGAATTTTGAAAAAACAGGTAAACTAGGGTTTGATTTACCAAGGTCAGATGAAAATATAACCACGTATGCAGGTGATGTGATTTTATATCTAGGCAACACGATTGTCATATATTATGACACCAACAGTTGGAACTTCACTCGCATTGGCAAAATACCCAATATGACAAGACAACAGATACTTGATTTCTTCGGAGGTTATGGCGATGTAGAAGTTACATTTTCAGTGAAATAATAAGGACTGAATATGAGAAAAACATTAACAGCATTGGCATTGATTACAACATTAGGTGCATGTGATTCTGCATCAGATAATTCTACAACTCAACCAAAGGAAAATAATATGAGTGAAAAAATAGTTCAAACCGCGGGGCGTAATCAACTGGGGGATTTCGCACCAGAATTTGCACACTATAACGATGATATTTTGTTTGGTGAAAATTGGAACGATGGCAAGATAGATTTAAAAACCAAAAGTATCGTAACGGTTGTATCTTTGATGAGTCAAGGTATAACAGATTCTTCACTGACATATCACTTACAAACCGCAAAGAATAATGGTGTAACAAAATCTGAAATTGCAGGGATTATTACGCATAACGCATTTTATGCTGGTTGGCCAAAGGCGTGGGCAGTATTTAATCTTGCTAAAAACGTTTGGGGGGACGCAGATACGGTTCAACCAATGAGCAAAGATGAATATGCAAAAACAATAATCTTCCCGATTGGGGAACCAAACGATGCATATGCACAATACTTTGTTGGACAAAGTTATCTGGCACCAGTTTCAACAGAACAAGTAAAGTTTTCTAATGTGACCTTTGAACCTGGGTGCAGAAATAATTGGCATATACACCATGCTACAACTGGTGGTGGTCAGATGTTAGTTGGTGTTGGCGGACGTGGCTACTATCAAGAATGGGGTAAGGAGCCAGTAGAGATAAAAGAGGGTACGGTTATTCATATTCCAGCTGGGGTAAAGCATTGGCATGGAGCCGCACCAGATTCTTGGTTTTCACATTTGGCGTTTGAGTTGGATGGTGAAGACACTTCTAATGAATGGCTAGAAGCAGTTTCTGCTGAAGACTACAATAAACTAAGATAAAAAACGTGGTACAAATGAATTACAAAAAATTAGGCGTTGCACTTGGTGGTCTGGTTGTTGTCGCAGTTATTGTCGGCATCATCGGAACAAAATTCATTAATAAGTCGGAGGCAAAAATGGGAAATGAACCAGCAAAAGTATATTATGTAAAAGATATAACACCAGAAAATTTGATAAAAATATATGACGCACTTGGTGTAGAATTAAAGGGCAGGGTTGGGGTAAAAGTTTCAACTGGCGAGGCCGGTTCTCGCGGTTATTTAAAGGCGGACTTAATAGGACCGCTTGTTCAGAAATTAAATGGTACCATTCTTGAGTGTAATACGGCATACGCTGGCAAACGCAATACAGTAGAAGACCATTTAAAGGTTGCAGAAGAACACGGTTTCACTAAATTTGCGGACGTTGACATTATGGATTCAGAAGGCGAAAAGAAAATACCAGTTAATAATGGCAAGCATTTAAAATATAATCTTGTTGGGACACATTTGGATAATTATGATTCAATATTAAATTTAGCACATGGCAAGGGACATGCAATGGGTGGATTTGGTGCTAATTTGAAGAATCAATCTATTGGTATTGCATCAAGAAATGGCAAAGCCTATATTCATTCAGCGGGTTTTACAGAAGACCCAGATATATTGTGGTCTAATTTACCAGAACAGCAAGCCTTTATAGAATCAATGGCAGAGGCAGCAAAATCAGTTAGTGATTATTTTGCTTCGCAGGGCAAGCAGATTGTATATATAACAGTTATGAACTTTTTGTCAGTTGATTGTGATTGCGATGCGCATCAAACGGATCCAGTTATGTCTGATTTAGGGATTGTTGCATCAACAGACCCTGTTGCTAATGACCAAGCGTTTGTAGATATGATATATGAGTCTAAAGATTCAGGAGCAAAGAAATTACAAGAACGAATTGACAGACAGATGGGACGACATATTTTACCGTATGCAGAATCAATAGGGTTAGGCACAACTAAATATGAGTTGATAGAATTAGATTAGTAATATAAAAGAATCAGCGGTGAAATTCCGCTGATTCTTTTATAATTTCATTGAAAAAGGATTCCTTTGTGCTAGTTTATTACTTAATGGATGTAATAAAAGAAACTTTAACACAAAATAAAATGCACGAATTATTAGGTGCAAATTATCAATTTGTTGAATGGTTCGATTATGATACGGGTTGTCTTAATAATGGCGTTGCAGCATCCAAAGAAGACAATATAATTTACAATAATTTTAGAAATATTTTAAAAAAAGATGCTAGGTTTAATAAAAGTTATGAATTAGTTGCGGTTGTATCTTTAAGTATAAGTCCTTATTCAGATATTCCTTATATAGGTAAAGTTATAAGAAAGCCCAGATACGCTAAACCAAGTATCAAGTTTTTGGGGCAAACAGGTTATGCAGGAACTATAGTATGCCGTGATAAAAAGAGTGGTAAAATACTTACTGTTCCGAATAAGTGGTTTTACACAGGTTTTAGTACATGTATAAAACCAGGAGTATATAAAAGTTTAGGGTTACCAGGTTTAGCGAACTTAATAGATTCAGAAAACTTCTGTGCCGTGGATTACGAAGTGTATCAAAAGTTGATACGGATACAAGTATTTGAAAGGTGCAGATAGATAAAAGTGCACTATGATATTGTATCTTGGGTAACTGGGCTTTAACCCAGTGACATACGGATTAACAGTCCGTTTTTATTAAGATTGATAGAAATTGATAAAGTTTAATTTTTCTTGATTTTCTGCGGGTTATAGGCTATGTTGTACTTGATGGTAATTAATGAAAATTGGTAGCAAAAAACGCCGTTGGTAGCAAATAGGTAGCAAAAATTTAAAGAAGAGGTCAATTTTTTATGAATAAAATAGATGATATGTTTTTAGTTGATAATGGTACAGGCTTTTATATATGTAGAGGGTGGGTTATACTTGAAAAATTTATTCTTTTTGCGCTGGATGTATCTGTACTGGTGGGGCTGTTTTTGGGGTTTGATGAGCTAGGACGCTATCTCGCAGAGAAAAAATTTATTTTGGAAGGGGTTTTTAATTCAGATATATTATATTCGGTGTTCTTACTGCCCATGTTATATACTCTGAAAGAGAGCGGGAGCGATTTATTTTCGTCGGCGTTTGTGAAGGCACAAAAAACAGATGACGTAATAACTGTAAAAACGGGCTGGCTAAACAAACACTATGATAAGCTTTTTATGAAAGATGTTAATAACGCCGAAGTTTATAAGTCTTTGGGAGGTAGTGTTTTTGGGTACTATACGCTTGTTTTGTATGCTTTGGGAGGAAATGTCTCTATACCATATATAAAAGAAAATGAGCATAATACAATTTTAATAAAAAATATCATGTCAAAAATTAAAGAAAATCAGGCAGTTAACCGATTGCCTAACACAAAGTGTTCAGAAGATAAAAATGTAATAAATAATGCAGACTAACCGCTTTAATTTTACTGAAAAAGCGTTGGCGGCGTTGCCTGTGCCAACTGATAAGAAACCCGTTACATACTATGATGACGGGCAGGCGGGTCTTTGTGTTATTGTGACTTATGGTGGTGCCAAAACTTACTATGCCTATATGAAGTTCCAAGGTACGCCAAAGCGTATAAAAATTGGCAGGGTAGGTGTTACGAAGCTTGTAGAAGCTCGTGTAAAAGCGCGTGAATTAAAGGCAACTGCAGACAAAGGGACTGACCCGTCTGAAGAACGTCGTGACGCTCTGAAAGATATTACTTTAAAGCAGTTCTTTGACGATGTGTATTTTCCGCAATATTCACAGGTATATAAGCGACCTAAGTCACAGGTTAAAGACGAGTCTATGTTTCGTAATTATCTGGCGCCATTGCATAATCGCAAAATGATAAGCATAACTCGCAAGGACCTAGAGCAACTTCATGAAAGCATAAGAAAGCAAGTCAGTTTATATACTGCCAATCGTTCTTTGGGGCTGGTAAAGCACATGTATAACAAGGCGTTTGATTGGGGATATCCTAAACGCTATGAAAATCCAGCACAGGGCATAAAGATGTTCAAAGAACAATCTCGTGAAAGGTTTTTACAACCAGATGAATTGAAACGTTTTTGGACAGCGCTAAATGAAGAACAGAATGAGCAGTTCAAGAATTATATACTGTTGTCCTTATTCATAGGTCAAAGACGTCAGAATATGTTGTCTATGCGCTGGTCTAACGTTGATTTAAATCTAGGTTTTGTGTTGTTTCCGGATTCTAAAAATGGCGAGCCACAACGTATACCGTTAATAGAACAGACGCAAGAAATATTAAGTGATATGCGGCAATACGCAACAGATGACTGGGTGTTTTCAAGCCGTGCTGGTAGTAAAAGTGGCCATGTAGAAGATTTTCATCGGCCATGGTATGCATTGCTAAAGCAGGCTGGTATAGAAAATTTCCGAATACATGATTTGCGCAGGACGTTTGGCAGTTATCAGGCGATAACGGGTTCAAGTTTACAAATAATAGGCAAGGCACTTGGTGACAAGTCTCAAAGTGCGACATTGGTATATAGTCGCCTTACGGTAGACCCAGTTAGAGAATCTATCCAGCGTGCCGCCGATAAAATGTTGGAATTTGTGGATTCAGATATAAGGGGATAATAATGATAAGTGTTGACTCTTTTTTTGACCAAGAAAAGGAATGTGTGTTCAAGGACGAAAGGTACTCTGTGCGTAATAATGGTGCGGTAATGCGGCATGCTCGGCCCAACAAGATAAAACGCAAACTAGATGAAGTTTGGACCTTTGGAACCAAAAACGAAACGAATGGATATATGTATATCAATTCTGTGCGTGTTCATCAGATTGTTGCAGAGGCCTTTCTTGAACCAAAGCCATCGTCCACGCATGTAATAGACCACAAGGACACAAATAAGTGTAATAATCGGCCAGACAACTTGCGTTGGGCAACTAGACTGGAAAACGCACTGAACAATCCAATAACCAGAAAGCGTATAATATTATGTTGTGGCAGTATTGAAAACTTCTTGGAAAATCCTGCACTTTTAAGAGCTGGTAGTGTGGACCAGAATTTTGACTGGATGCGCACAGTTTCGCCAGATGAAGCAAAAATCAGTAAAGAAAAATTAGAACGTTGGGCCAAAGAAGATTCTGTGCCGACAGGCAATGGTAAATTGGGTGAGTGGGTGTATCATGATAAACAGTGGGGCCCAGAAGATACAGTGGAAGAAGATATGCCGATAGAAAAACAATCGCTTACACCTAATGCAATGCAAGTTAACTGGAAAGTTCCATCAGAATTTCCATTATGTCCATCCGTGGTATCAGATGAACCATTGCAAGATTACTTGAACAATATAAGCGAGGGCAAACTGTTTGCTAAAAATGCTGTTTATCAATCTGAAGTTATAAAAGCAGATTTCGATAAGGATAGAAAAGCCATTGTGGTTATGGCCAGTGGTGGTATGGGCTATGCGTTAGCAAAAATAGAGTATAAATCTAACATGTTCTATCATACCTCTATAAGAACGTTTATTACAGACGAAGGCGCAGAAAAATATTATACCATAGAACGCGGTTATGAATGGACAGGTGGTGATGTGTTCGATGATTTTTGCTAAATATGGCTGCATTTTCGATAATCTAAAGCGTCACTTTAAATCCGCCGAAAATATTTGACATTGGGTCTGACTTTTGATATTCTAAAGTATAACTTTAAATCCGCCGGAGGATGCTATGGCATACATAAACAGAACTTTGGAACAGAGTATAGAAAAAATCAGCAACTTTTTCCCTGTGATTATGGTCACGGGACCGCGTCAAGTTGGTAAGACAACGGTTTTGCAAAATGTTGCAAATACGCCTGCAACCTATGTTTCGTTGGATACGTTGGCGAACAGAAGTCTGGCCCAGACGGAACCAGAACTGTTTTTGCAACGTTTCCCGGCCCCTGTTTTGATTGATGAAGTTCAATATGCACCGCAACTGTTTCCATATATCAAGGCGATTGTAGACCAAGAAAACAAGCCTGGTATGTACTGGCTGACCGGTTCGCAACAGTTTCATTTGATGAAAAATGTATCAGAAAGTTTGGCGGGACGTGTCGGCATACTGCATCTGGACGGATTTTCCCAAGATGAAAAGAATAATAATCCAATGGCACAACCGTTCTTGCCAACAATGGAATATATTGATGCCAAGGCAAAAATATCCAAGCCAATGGACATCAATCGTGTGTATGATGTGATATGGCGTGGTTCGTATCCGAAAATGCACGGTGCACCAGACGACATGTGGAATACGTTTTATGAATCATATCTGCAGACCTATATCGAACGCGATGTTAAAAGTTTTGGTGCGGTTGGGGATACTATGGCATTTGTGTCGTTTATGCGTGTCTTGGCGGCCAGAACAGGCCAGGAAATGAATTACAGTGACATTGCCCGTGACATTGGTGTAACCGCACCAACGATTAAATCATGGCTGTCTGTATTGGAAGCGTCGGGCTTGGTGTTCTTGTTGCGTCCGTATTACAGCAACGTTACCAAACGTATTATCAAAGCTCCAAAGGTATATTTCGTTGATACAGGGCTGGCCGCATTCTTGACTGGGTGGAACACACCGGAAACACTTGCAAATGGGGCTATGGCGGGCAGTATATTTGAAACATACGTTGTATCCGAAATAATTAAAAGCTATTGGTACAATGGTCGCAACCCGAACATATATTACTATCGTGATAATCATGGTGCGGAAATCGATGTTTTGATTGAAGAAAACGGTAAATTGTATCCTGTGGAAATCAAACGAACAACGACACCGAATGTTGGCGACATAAAAAATTTTAGGGTCATAGAAGACGTCTTGCATGCCCAACGTGGCCCAGGTGCGGTTGTTTGTAATGCGCAAACTCACCTGCCATTAACGGCCGATGTAAACGTCATCCCCGTGGCGTATTTGTAAAACAATACACAATGACAGAAGTTGTACACAAGGGCGGGCAATTTATAATTCAAGATGATGGTCAAAAAGGCGCAGAGGCAACTTATCTAGCGTTATTTACACGCCATAAACTTGGTGAACGCTGGATGCAGGAAAACGGTATAACCAAAAAAATAAGCAGCGAAAGCCCGGATTTTATATTCAAGGTTCCAAATAGGCCCACAATAGGTTTAGAGATTGTTAATTTCGTAAATAAAAGTGCCAAGAACATAGCCACGATGCGTTTGGAAGAAATTGCCAAGAAGATAGTCGGCCACTTTAAGAAACAGGGAATCGCGCTTACCTTGCTAATAGATATTCAAGACCCGCGAAAATTCAGTATGACCAGGGAAGATTTTTTTGACAGGTGCTATAACCCCGGATTTAATAAATTAAATGCCACAGACAAAGAAATTAAGGATGCATTGATATCTGCGCTGGAGGAAGCCGGCATTCCAAAATGGGGAATAACAAAGAAGTGGGTTGATGTAAAAGGGCAGACGTTTATTGTAAATGCTAGCAAAATGCATGCGCCGCATACATCAGCACATGTAAATAATCAAGGAATGTGTATTGAAAACCCGTTCGAAGACCTGCAAAAGACGATAGACGGCAAGAACAAGAAGTTCGAACAATACAAAAAGAATTGCGATGAATGCGATTTGTTGGTCGTTGTCGAAAACGGTTTTGTGCATTTATCCGATAAATTACAAAAGCATAAATTTGAGTCTGTATTCAGGGATGTTTATGTGCTGGACCTATCATATGGTTGCAAGGTGACCAAACTAAAATTACGCCATAGCCGAAACAAAAAAATCTGTGGTAACAAGGCAGATGTGTTCAGCCCCGAAATCCCAGATGGGGAATGAAAAATTTACTCAAATCATAATTGTCGATTATCAATAATCAAAAAAGCTTGACGCGAATCGTTTTGTGGTTATAATCGTGATTATCAATAATCAAACAAAAAAAGGATAAAACGTGTCAAATGATAAATTTTTAGAATCTATACCAAAATTATCAGATTTCGCATTTAATGATAATGCGGTTCTATCTGCATATAACGACATGGAAGACGTGTATCAGACATATATTCGTCATACCAATAAGCATGTGTATAGGTATTTTTATGTTGCTGCTGGATATTTATTAAATACGGCGTGCAGTATAATGAAAAAGCACCAAACGTCTCATAAACCAAATTTACAGGAAGTGCTAGAGTATACGCAAGAAATGTTATTGTGCCGCACGGGCGAAACCAATGTTTATCCAGATGGTTCTGGTGAAGTGCAGGAAATAATTCAAAGTATCTGTTCGAGATATTTGCCGGGCGATTTGTGGGAAAAACTGGTAGCATTGACCGATAAATACGATGATAGTGTTTTTAAAGCGGTGGTTCTGATGCAGCCCATTGCTCGTGGTTTGACGCACGATGGGTATTCTGTACCAACCCCAGAAGGAATAAATAAATTAGCACTCCAGATATTAGATATTCAGAATGGGGACCGTGTTATGGATTTAGGCTGTGGTACCGCTGGTTTCATGGTCGAAATGTTTAAAAATGATAAATTGGCCAGATATGTCGAGGATGGTTTTGGTGATGTGTTCCCTGGCGGTAAGTACTATGGGTATGAAATAGCGACAGAAGAATATGAAGTGGCTGTTTTAAGGGCGAATTTGCTGGGTGCACATTATATTGACAGAGATTTCCTCAACATTTATGTAAATTATTTTGCAAAAAAGTGCGATACCGACGTGTTTGATAAAATATTTGCCGATTATCCACGTGGGCTCAGATATGAATATCATTGTGTCGATGGCAATAAAATGTCTAGCGATTGGATGTTTAATGAACAAATTTGCGTACATTTATCATCGGGCGGAAAAGCTGTCGCAATAATGAGCAATGGTGCTGCATGGAATAATTTAGATGCACAAACAAGAAAGACATTTGTTCAAAATGGACTGGTGGAGGCTGTGATTGCATTGCCTGACAGATTGTACAATAACACTGGGGTGGCGGTAACTATGATAGTGTTTAGCCATAACAACAAACATGTACGATTGGTTGACGCCACAAAAATTGTTACACAAGACAAACCGTGCAACAGATTGTCTGATGAAAATATCGCCAAAATAATGACGGGATTGTATCAAGATACAGAATACAGCAAAACTGTTGATGTAAATGATTTAGAGACGAATGATTATGTCTTGAATTATGGCAGATATGTTGCGGCCGATATAAAATTTGAAAACGGTCAAAAACTTGGGAATTTAATCAAGTCTATTAGACGCGGGGTATTATACAAAAATACTGGGCTGTCGTCAAACAAAACAAATACTACAGTAGATGTACAATATTTAACATTAGCCGATATCAAGAACGGTATCATCGATGATGAGCTACAGTATTTGGATACTGGGTCGGAATACGAAAAAAGTGTATTTATTGATAAACTTATGGAAAAAAAGAACTTTTTTGTAAAAAAGAACGATTTAATTATTTCAAAAAGTGGCGAACCATATAAAATCGCAGTGGCTGACCCAAAACCTGGTCAAAAGATTGTGCCATCTGTAAATCTGTATGTAATCGAACTGGATACATCACGGGTTGACCCGTATTACGTCAAGGTGTTTTTTGAGAGTCAGCGCGGGAAAGCATTACTAAATAGTCGTTCAAATCATGCTACTATGGTTAATATCAGTCAAGAAGAACTGCAGAAAATTGAAATTCCTGTGCCGTCGTTAGAAGTGCAGAAAAAAATAAAAAATGCATATTTGGCAGCCGCAGACGAATATCAAATTTATTTTTCGAAAATGAATGATGTAATCAACCGTTTAAATGCGATATTTGACGACAATTGCGAGGAATTAAAATGCTTCTAGATACAAGCGAACTGTTAAAATTGGAAGATGCTATTCGGCAAAGATTAGCGACAGATTTGACTCGCTTGTTATGTGAATTTAATCGTGCAGGCGAATTGGACGAGGCTTTGTCAAAGTGGGGAATGGCAGACTTACTATATCCTAACAATGGGTATCAGCCATATAAAGACGGAAAAATTTTAGTTATCGGTGACTCCCAGGTGAAAAAAGAACATCTTTTGGCGGTTGCCAAGGATTTAGGAATTAACAAAAATAGATTTGAGTTCGTTTTGTCTTATGACGAAGGAAAAATGTACGATATATCAAAGACGCAATGGAACGAGACTTATTGTTTGATTCTGTTTGGTCCGTTGCCACATAGTGGTATATCAAAAGGCGATTTTAGTAGCTCCATAGACGCTATTGAAAAAACACCAGGATATCCACCAGTAGTTAGATTAGTAGCTAATGAACGGTTAAAGATAACAAAAAATAATTTTAAGTTGGCCCTTGATGGGGCGATAGAGAAGGGGATTATTTGGAAAGGATAAAAATCTTTCTTTTATGATATAATAAGGTTAAAATAAATAAACTGAAATAAAAATGGATGTGATATGGCAAAGGCAGCAAAAATAAAAGAAGAAACACTGGAAACTATATTATTCAATTGTCGTAATCATTTGCGTGGCCGCGCGCCTATGACGGATAAGCGCGATTTGTTACTGACATTGGTGTTCTTAAAGTTTATCGGCGACCGTTTCAAAACTCAGCAAGAAAAAATTCGCGAACAAGAAGAAAGTGGGCAAAAAGACGGTTTTGTTGAGATGGCACTAAAAAACAAAAGTTTTTACGCCAAAGACGGTGTGTTTTATTTGCCTGATGAATGCTTTTGGGATAAGTTGATAACGAAGCCCGCAAAAGATATGGCAGTTGCTTTTGATACCTGTATTGCGACATTGGAAAGCAATGAGAAGACTTTAAAAAATGCGTTGCCAAAGCAAATATTTACAAAAACTGCGTTGGAACCAGCTGTATTGAAAGCAGTGGTTGATGAAGTTAATAAAATTGACCGTTCGCGTTTCCATGATAAAGATTTGATTGGGCGTGTGTATGAATACTTTTTGCAGGCGTTTTCGATAAATGCAGATAAAGAAGAAGGCGAGTTTTATACACCGCATAGCATAGTAGAATTGATTGCGTCATTAATAGAGCCCTTTGATGGTACAATTTATGACCCTTGTTGTGGCTCTGGTGGTATGTTTGTTCAAAGCAAAAAGTTTATCGAGGCACATGGTGGCGATATGAAAAACTTGGTTTACGGTCAGGAATCTGAACCTGCAACTTACCGTTTGGCAAAAATGAATTTGGCGGTTCGTGGAATTCCATATGACCTTGGTGACCAAGCCGCATCGACATTTACTGATGATAAACATCCAGATATCAAAGTAGATTATATTATGGCAAACCCGCCATTTAATTTGAAAAAATGGTGGACAAACACAGATAAAAACATTGCCGATGATGCACGTTGGGCAGGCTATGGGGTTCCGCCAGAAAGCAATGCAAACTATGCATGGATTTTGCATATGTTGTCTAAATTAAAACCTTCAAGTGGCGTGGCTGGTTTTTTATTGGCCAATGGTGCGCTGGATGATAGCGATACATTAGAAATTCGTAAAAAACTGATAGAAAACGACAAGGTAGAAGCAATAATCGTTTTGCCACGTGAAATGTTTTATTCAACAGATATATCTGTCACATTATGGATTTTGAATAATAATAAACGTGGCGGTCCATGGCATGGGCGCCAATTACGTAATCGTGAACATGAAATATTGTTTGTTGACTTGCGTACTTGGAATCAAAATGTATATGAAAAGAAATATGTGCAATTATTGCCTGACCAAATTGCCGATATTTGCAAAATATACTTTGATTGGCAAACAACAGGTGGTGAAAATTATGCCAAACCTGAATTATTTTACTCGGCCCGCATATACGAGATTCGAGAAAAAAATTATAGTTTGGTTCCATCGCGTTATATCGAATTTGTTGACCGTGATATAGCACTTGACTATAAAACAGCATTGACACAAATAGGCAAACAAACATCAGAATTGTTGAAATTACAATCTGAAAATGCAGAGCTTTTGAAACATGCATTTGAAACATTGGGATATAAAGTGGAGCAGTAAAATGCAGTGGGTAAAACTGGGCGATTATATCGAACAATGTGACGAACAAAATTCGGGTAATATATTTTCTGAAACTGATGTGCGTGGTATTTCAACATTAAAATTATTTATAAAAACGAAAGCAAATTTGGATGGTGTATCTCTATCGTCATATAAGATAGTTCGTGAGGATGAGTTTGCTTTTGTCCCAGATACATCACGGCGTGGTGATAAAATGAGTTTGGCTTTTAATAATTTAGGTAATCCTTGCATAGTGTCCTCGATTTCTTGCGTTTTTAAGGTAAGAAACGCAAATACTTTATTGCCAGAATATTTGTATTTATGGTTTTGTAGACCAGATTTTGACCGGTATGCTCGTTATAATTCTTGGGGTAGTGCACGTGAGGCATTCAGTTATGATGAAATGTGTCGGATTGAAATTCCTTTGCCGTCAATAGATGAACAAAGTGTTGTTGTTGAAGCATGGCGGGGCTTAAAGAATCTGAAAGAACAAAATGAACAAATGGCGGAACCATTGATGGATTTGTGCCAAAGTTACTTGCAGGAACTGAAACGCAAATATCCACTTGTTGAAATCGGCCCATATATTCACAAGGGAAATAAAAATACAGATAATACAATTGATAACGTGTTGGGTATTGGGCAGAGCGGTTTCATTCGACCGCAAAAGACCCCAAACGAATCTTTAAGAAATTATAAAATAATAACATACAACGACATATGTTATGCACCGCCATTATACAATATACTTTCGGACGCATTACATTTATACAAAGGCAAAAATCCTGCTGTTTGTTCCCCAATATATGAAGTGTTTGCAGTTCAAGAAGATGTCATTTTGCCAGAATACCTATTGCTTTGGTTAAAAAGACCTGAGTTTAAACGATACGCCGAATTCTATTCAATGGGGGTAAGAAATACATTTGATTATAGTTTGATGGAACAGGTCAAAATTCCTTTGCCTCCGATTGAAGTCCAACAGGCTATTGTGGAAATTTACAATTGTGCAAGAACATCAAAATACATATCGGAAGCTGCCAAGAAATTAAACAGTGATGTATGTCCGGCCTTAATCCGTCAAATCATAGGGGATAATAAATGATAAATGGAAAAATGTACGAAAGTGAATATGAACAGGCGTTTGTTGAAATGTTGCGTAACGCTGGTTGGAATTATACTTTTGGCGGTGACTTGCATCGTCAGGTAACAGACCCATTGTTGGAAGATGATTTGCGTACTTTTTTGAATACCCGTTATGCAAAAAATGGATTTACAAATGACGATTGTAATGCTGCAATCGCAAACATTCGCAACATCAGCGGTGTAAATGATTATGATTCATTGCGTAATACATACAACTTGTATCACGATGGGTACGATTTCAAGTTTATGGATGCCAATAAACAACCCTTTCATTTGGACTATATTGATTTTGATAATCCTGAAAATAATATTTTTCGCGTTGTGAATCAGTTCGAAATGAAACAGGCTAATCAAACGCGTATTCCGGATGTTTTATTATTTGTAAATGGAATACCTGTATGTATCATTGAATTAAAGAATCCGACCGACGAAAACGCAACTATTCGTAATGCACATACGCAAATAACAGTTCGTTATCGTCGTGATATCCCATTGCTGATGAAATATTGTCCTATTGCATGTATCAGTGATGCCAGTAACTCACGTATGGGGTCAACAACATCAGATTATGAATTCTTTTACGCGTGGAAAAAAATAGAAAATGAAGACAAGGCGGGGTCAGGGTTACAAGAATTGGACTCGTTAATCAATGGTGCATTAAAACCAACAAGATTATTAGAAATTTTGCGTGATTTTGTTTATTTCCCAGATAAAGGACCACAAGATTCAAAAGAAATATGCGTAGTGTGTCGGTATCCCCAGTTTTTTGCGGCTCGTCGCTTGCGTGGCAATATTTTGGCGCACTTACAGGGAAATGGTGGTGATGGCAAGGGTGGAATATATTTTGGGGCTACTGGTTGTGGAAAAACCTATACAATGCTATTTCTGGCCAGATTATTGGCACAGCGTTGTGCGGGCAAATTGGATACGCCAACAATCCTGTTAATCGTGGACCGAGAAGATTTGGAAGAACAAGCATCCAAATTATTCTGTCAATCAACAACCTATTTGGGGGACAAAGCGGTAAAGGTGTTCGAAACGCGCAATGAATTACAAACAGAAATGTCAACCCGTAATTCTGGTGGAATTTATATTACGACAATACAAAAATTTACCAGCGATACAGGTATGTTGACTGACCGCAACAATGTCATATGTTTAAGTGACGAAGCTCACAGAACACAAAATAATATTGGCAGTACACTGACTATTAACAAAGATGTTAAAGAAAATCAGGCTAAATTGGGCGCATTTATATCTTATGGTTTTGCAAAATATTTGCGGGATGCTTTGCCAAATGCCACTTATGTTGGCTTTACAGGAACGCCAACAGACGAAGCAATACATGTGTTTGGTGGTATCGTTGACCAATATACTATGAAGCAATCACAGGAAGACGGTATAACTGTTCCGATTAAATACGACCCACGTTTAGCCAGAGTTTTTGTCGGCGAACAGGCAAAGAAGGTAGAAGAGTATTACAAGTTGTGTGCCGATGAAGGTGCGTCGCCAGAAGATATTGCAAAAAGTAAAGCAGCAATGGCAAGTATGAACGTTATCTTGGGTGACCCAGACCGTTTAAAGCGTGTTGCAAAAGATATTGTTGCTGACTATGAAACTCGTTGTGCAAATAATCCTAATGTGGTCCAAAAGGCTATGATTACTTGTAGCAGTCGCGAAATTGCATATGATTTGTATCAGATTATTGCTGAAATCCGTCCTGATTGGGTAAAGCCGGTAAGGGCACTGAATGAATCTGTATTAACGGCAGAACAATTGAAGAAGTTAAATCCAGTTCGGTTCATGAATGTTATTGCTACACGTGGCAAAGATGATGAAAAGGACATGTACGATTTATTGGGCGACAAAGAGTATCGTAAAAAAATGGCTGACGAGTATAAAAACGATAAATCTAATTTTTGTATCGCCATCGTCGTAGATATGTGGATAACGGGTTTTGATGCGCCAGCGTTGACAATGATGTATAACGATAAACCGTTACAGAAACATACGTTGATTCAAACTATATCTCGTGTAAACCGTGTTTATCCAGGTAAGGAATGCGGCTATATCATAGACTATATCGGCATCCGTGAAAATATGAAAGAGGCGATGAAGCGCTATGGCGGTGATATAACAGACGGTACAGATTTGGATAAAGCTCATGAGGTCTTGCAAACAGAAGTGCAGGTATTGAAAGACATGACATACGGTTTGGACTTTACAGATTTCTTTGGGGACAAACCATTGGCCAGATTGCAGTTCTTACAAAGTGCCGCCGAATTTATAATGGATAATTCTGTACAAGAAAAAGGTAAGGTTTCTTTGTTGACCAGATACAAGGGGCATGTTAAAAGATTAAAAACCGCCTATGATATTTGTAATCCTGCTGGAATACTGACTGATGAAGAAACAGGATGGGCACAGTGCTTTATGGGCATAATGTCTTTTTTACGAAAAATAACTGATACTTCTCATGATGTTGATTCTATGAACAGGCATGTTGAACAAATGGTCAAAGAAGCGTTAAGTTGCACAGGTATAGAAAGTGTTTTGAATGCAACAGAAACCGAAGAAAACATATTTGATGCGACTTTCTTAAAGGAACTGGACGATGTAAAAATGCCTAATACCAAGTTCCAATTACTGGTTAAAATGCTAACTAAGGCTATTAAGGAGTATTCTCATACCAACAAGGTTCGTGGTGAAGAATTTATGGAAATGCTTAACAAGGTGGTTGATAAGTATAATACTCGTGATAAATTGACTTTTACAAACGAAGTGGCCACAGATGCAGTAAATTCAATTAATGGTATTGTGGACTCAAAAATCGAGGAATTAACTGACCAATTGTTGCAATTGTTTCAGGAATTGAAAACCGATAAAGAAGAATTTGTTAAATTAGGTATAACATTCGAAGAAAAGGCATTTTATGACATACTAACTTCTTTGCGTGACAAACACAAGTTTGAATACCCAGATGACAAATGTAAGTTCCTTGCGAAGGAAATAAAGAAGTTGGTTGACAGTTCTTCTATGTATGCAGATTTCTTGCGTCATCCCATGATAAAAGCACAACTGTCCGCGGACGTTGTTCGTCTGTTGTACAAGAATGGGTATCCACCAGAATGGAACGAAGAAGTATTCGAGAAGGTTATTGAACAGGTTGAAAATTTCAAACAGTATCAAAATTGATGGGAGATAATATGCTTGTTTTTTTACAACAAAATGCCTCTTGGATTTGTGCTTTTGGCATGCTGGTGTTTGCTGCGGTTCAGGTGTGTTTAATGTTTGCTCAAGGACGTCAGCAATTACGATTGAAACGGTTAGAGTTAATCCAACAATTGGATGAAGTTGCTTTTGAATTCGATGGTAGTCGTGAAGCGTCTCTTAAGGTGCAAGAATGGCTGGGAAAGCATCAAAGCGTTTGTGCTTTGTTATTAAAAAAGAAGGATTCTAAAACAATTGTAGCGTTGTTTAATTATTTGATGGAAATTCGCCGAGATAATGCAATAGTTACAACAAAAATTGCAATTGAACGTGTGCATAAATTTAATAGCCTCGTGTATGATGTTACCAGGTGCTTGGGGACAGCTGGGTATGGGTTTAAAAAAGAAAACATGCGAAAAGAAAAGCTCGAAATAAAGTGACTATAAAAGAATAAAGAAAATCTTTTTTTACAAAATACATGGACCGTAGTACAGCTTGTGCTGTTTTTTGCTTGACGCCTATTTTTTATCGGTCTTTGTAAATTCTTTTTTAAAACTCTTTGCTAATTCCTTTGCTGCCTTTTCGGCTCTTGTCCAGTAGGCATCAGAATGATATTCATCAGTATCATTACCGCTCAATAAATCGTTAATATAAGCATCTGTACGTTCTTGCACACAGTTCTCTTTTGGAGATTTTTTACAATTTTTTAGTGGCTTTTTAATTGTTGTCATAATTTTGTACCTTGTTTTTACTATAAAATATACTCTTTACAAAAATAGTAACTGGCATACAAAGGGGTAAGACTCAGCTTAATGTATGCTTTGTGGTTTCCTTTCCTCTGTAATGTAGGTATGATGTCTTGTTTTTCAAGGTGTTCATAGATGTTTTTTGTTTGAAGCATCAAAACAAAAAGTCAAAATCATCATCAGTTGCCACTTCTTGAAGTTCAGTTGGTTTTTCGCCAATAAATCTCATAATTAATTCAAATGCTTTTACATCACCTTTGAGAGCTCTGGTAATCATAGCAATGGCCATAGCTTCTTTCATGTTTTGGCCATTTTCATGCGGTAAAGCCAGCGCATCCATAAAAATTTGACGCATTTTTACTTTTTCTCGTCTTGATATGCCTGATGCTATACCTCCAGCTGATTGTATCTTTGTTCTTTCGTTGTTTGGTCTGTCTGCCAAAGATACTAATCCAGACGTATCGGGGTTCTTGTTTGCCATTTTTTTTCTCCTTTCTTTTTTTATTTCCAGATAAATAAAGGTTAGATGCTTAAGGATAGACCGTAGGTTTGAAGTTCTATCCGGACATGTAGTGTCCTTTAACCTTTTGCATAGGAAGTTGGTTTGGCGAATTTTAAAAGACTCTGTCTAGCGTATTTTTGTGCCCATGGATGAGCCGTTAGGAATCGTCCAACCCTGAGCTTCTTGAAACCAAACATTATGACTCTTTTTGTGTTTGGAAGTTGCGGGCTTGCGTCCCAACTATTATACTTTTTTTCCCTTTCGGCAGTCGGCTGTTATTAAAACTGAAACTCAGCAAGTGTTTTTAATAACAGGTTGATTATTGGCAATGCAAAAATAATATGCTAGGCCTCACAACATCGTTCAGGTCAACCAGTCGCACGCATAGGGAATTGATAGTGGTATAAATATAAAGAGTCGCCACCCTGGTTACCTAACTGTATATCGCTCCGATATGCGTTGTTTGTCGCAGAGACAACTTGTAAATTATATGTTTTGTGATGCAGGTTGCTTATTCTCCTTTATCCAGTTTTCTAAGTCTTCCTTGAGGTACTTAATACGGTTGCCCCAACGCACAAAAGGAATTGGATTTTTGCCATGGTGACGCCATGTGTTTAATGTTCTTACCGTTGTACCAAGGTATTCCGCTGCCTCTAGTTGGGTCATCAAAACTCTTCTTTCCATTATGTGTACCTTCATTGTTATGCTTAAGATATGCGACATTAGAAATAAAAAAACAAATGCAAGCAATGCTTGCATTCTTGTATAATATATTGTTAATTCTTGATAATTTTTTTATCTTAGGTGCATCATAGACAGTAGTTCTGTCGCTTCGACTTCTGATAAATGAAAATGCTCTTGGCAATATAATACTTGTTCGTCAAATGGTTTGGTTTTAATGTTTGGGTATTCCGATTGTAAAATTTTATAAGCTTTATTTAATTTTTTTTCTTTAGTGTGAACACTTTTTCCGCCCTCAATCTGTTTTGAGTTTAGGCTTATAATTATATTAGCTTCTGCAATGTTTGCTATAATTGCACCAAGCGTCCATAAATCGTTGTTTTTTATAGAGTTTCGTAAAACAGGCAACAAATAAAAGAAACTGGCG
Organism: uncultured Alphaproteobacteria bacterium; assembly: GCA_944389265.1. Classification (GTDB taxonomy): domain Bacteria; phylum Pseudomonadota; class Alphaproteobacteria; order Rs-D84; family Rs-D84; genus Enterousia. The sequence continues at coordinate 542 of CALXLS010000001.1, read as the reverse complement.
GCTATTATTTGCTCGGGGCTGGCATTAAAGGTTCTTTTGAAAGTTCTTCTAAGAGCGGTTCTATCTTCCGCTGGAATTCCCCATACGCCTAGTCTTTTGGCTGTCTGTTTTTTGTTCTTTTTCTTTTTCCATTGCTTATAGAACCAATAAGTAGTTGCGATGTTAAGCATTCTTATAATGTCGTGTTCTGGTTCTGTGCTGGGGTTAAAATTTGGTAGGTTTTCTAACAGAGCAAAACATGAAGTTATTATCCTATTAATTATATCAAGCTCTTCACTAGTCAAAGGTAGTCTTTTGTAGTTGGTTCCAAAAATGATGCTGTAGGCATTTAATAGAGCATCATGAATATGATGTTCTACGGTTGATGCTGGCATCATAAGGTCTATATCATTGGAGGTTAGAATGGTGATTTGCATATAAATATCCTTTTACAAGCAATATACTAAAAAGTGCCGGAAATGCAAGGCGTTTGCTGAATTTGGATTTTTTGTTTGTGGTAGCAAATAGGTAGCAAACGAAAAATAAAAGAAAAAGGGTTTCGT